>WRMS01000076.1 GCA_009777025.1 Clostridiales bacterium
AACGGCTCAACGTCCATCCGATGTATCATCCACCAGCCTCCTTGAAGGAACTTCGCCTGAACCCCCTCACGGGTGGTTCTACGGCTTCATAGGCTGCCAAGCCTGTGTTTCACGACTTCATGTTCCTACTGTAGCCTGGGCAAACATGCCCGCCTGCAACCTACTGAGTCGGCACTGAACTGTAACGTTGTCTGCGCGTTGCCAGCCGCTGATCCTATGGCGAGGCTTGACAATTTGCGGGATATCATATATACAAAAATCAGTTGCGGAACACGCAAGCACAGACATCCCGTAGGAGGAGGCCGGAATGCATACGCATCAACCGCCGGACAGCCCGGCGGAAAAGGATCGTCCCGCTGTGAAATCGATTGTGATCAACGGCTTGGCCATTGCCCTCGTCTTTGTGGCGGCAGCGTTTATCCATATCCGTATACCTATGGCAGGCACGGGCGGCATGATCCACCTAGGCGATTTGCCCTTGTTCGTCTTTGCCCTCCTGTATGGGCGCAGGACGGGCACACTTGCCGGCGCCCTGGGGCTTACGCTATTCGACCTTCTCTCCGGATGGACGCTTTGGGCGCCGTTTTCCTTTGTCATCGGCGGAAGCATAGGGTGGACGGTCGGCGCCGTCGCCGAGCAAAACGCCGGGGATAAACGCTATCTATACTGGCTGTCCATCCTGGCTGCGAATACCGTCACTATAGGCGGCTACTATATCGCAGAAGCTGTACTTTATGGCAATTGGCTGGCGCCTGCCGGATCGGTTCCCCTGAATTTTCTCCAGGTTACAGTAGCCGCTTTGCTGGCTTTCCCCCTTGCAAAAAGACTAAAAAAAACAAGATGAATTAAGTGATGATACAGTGGTGAAAAGGTTGGTATATATGATGTAAAAAAGATGAAAAAAGCTTGTCCCAGGGAAGGAAGAGGGAAGGAAGAGGGAAGGAAGAAGGAGAGAAAAATGCAAGCTGACAGGCGTCGTTCGCCGCGCAATAAGACCATCACGCTGACTCCGGAGGAAGAAGGCATGTATCTGGCGCAATGCCTCAGGCAGGAAGACCTGCTCCCTTCGCAAACCTATCAGGATGCCATTGTGCTGGGAGACTGCTTTTCCGTTATGGAAACCCTGACCGGCAGATTTGCCGATCTGCTGATTGTAGATCCGCCCTACAATCTGGACAAAACCTTCGGATCAAGTAAATTCAACAAAATGGACTCTGCCGGCTATGAAGCGTTCACCAGAAGATGGATCGAGGCTGTTTTGCCTGCGCTTAAAGAAACGGCTTCTATCTACATATGCTGCGACTGGAAGTCCAGCCTGATCATCGGGCCGGTGCTGCGCGATTATTTCCTGCTGCGAAACCGCATCACCTGGCAGCGGGAAAAGGGCCGGGGAGCGATTAATAATTGGAAAAACTCCCTGGAGGATATCTGGTTTGCCACGATGTCCGGCCAATATACATTTCATGCCGAAGCGGTCAAACAGCGACGCAGCGTCATCGCGCCTTACCGGATAGAGGGTAAACCGAAGGATTGGCAAGAGACGGAAAGCGGGCGTTTTCGAGATACCTACAGCTCCAATTTTTGGGACGACCTGTCTGTCCCGTATTGGTCAATGCCCGAAAATACGGACCATCCGGCGCAAAAACCGGAGAAGCTGATGGCGAAACTGATACTTGCCAGTACATCGGAGGGCGACCTGATCCTGGACCCTTTCGCGGGCGTGGGGAGTTCCTTAGTGACGGCAAAGAAATTGAAGCGGCATTACCTCGGCGTCGAAAAGGAGCCGTCGTACTGCGCCCTGGCTGCCAAACGGCTTGCCCTTGCCGAAAATGACGTTTCGATACAGGGCTATACCGATGGCATTTTCTGGGAACGAAACACACTTGCGGCACAGAAGAAAATGATGAAAAGCTCAGCAAGAAATCCGAAAAAGATTAATTAAAGGAGTAAAAAAACGCCGCCAAACGGTTAAATAAAGTCAGTGACAACGCATAGCATATAGGCTATTATAATATTGGCTTAATAAAGTTACCAGAGAATAAACAGGAATCTGTACTGATAGGGAGACGCAGGCAATCGAGGTGATGACGAGATGAGCAACAAGTATTCGATAGACGAAGTGACAGAAGGCATGGTCCTTGACGAGGGCATTTATAACAGAAGCAATAGCAGGATACCGCTTCTTGTAAGAAACGCGGTATTGACCCAAAGCCGGATTGACAGGCTGAAAGTGAGAAAAATTAAAGAAGTTTGCATTGCTTCCGCGGTTGATCGGCCGGATTTGATGAAAATCAAGAGAGCGGCGCCTGTGATAAGCCCCAAACTGCGCGAAGAGGCGATCAGTTACCTGACGGATATCTTTGCCATCGCAAGCGGGCAGTATGGAGACGCCTCCATCGCTTCCATGACGGTGAAGCAGCTGGACAATGTGGTGGAACAATTGGTGTCCTCCCTCTCGAAAGAGCGGGGAAGCCTTATCAATATTATTGATTTGAAAAGCTATGACGAATATACTTATCATCATTCTCTCAGTGTTGCCGTCGTATCTATCGCCATCGCCCAACAATTAGGATTTTCTAAGAATGACTTAACCCAGATCGGAAAATGCGCGATGATGCATGATATTGGGAAGACCAGGGTACCGATCGAACTGATTAATAAGTCCTCCAGTCTCGACCCGGATGAGTATGCTATTGTGAAAACCCATTCAGAGGAAGGGTTCCGCTATCTATCAGATAAAGGAATCGGAGACGAGGAGCTTTGGATGGCAGTGATGCACCATCATGAGAAAATGGACGGATCCGGCTACCCGGATGGGCTTACGAGTGCGGATATCCCCATCATGAGCAGGATCATAGCCGTTGCCGACGTCTATGACGCGCTCACCTCCGTGCGTCCTTATCGAAAGCCGACCCAGCCGATGGAGGCGCTGGAGCTTATCATGGGCGGCGCCAGCGATGTATTCGATTTCGACGTCGTAAGGGCGTTTCTGGATATCATGGAGCCTTACCCCGTAGGTTGCCTGATTGAATTATCCAACGGCAAAATCTGTACCGTGGTGAACAGTGATTTTCCGATACGGCCGGTGGTACAGGCGCTGGATAACGGGCATATGTTCGATTTGTCCCGGGATCATCAATGCCTGGATTTGGTTATCAACCATATGTTCATCAATCCGTCGGCGCAGGAACAGAATCATTAAAGAAAGATTAAGATCGCATTATATTATGCCGGAACAGCCTTTTTTGGCTTTCCGGCTTATTGCTCTTGTTTACCAAAAGAAATATAATGTGTATATCAAGGCAAAAGGAGAGCGAAACGTGGCTATCATCGATGTGGTGAAGTATAATGGCGGACCGGGCGTTTATGCGTGGAAATACCCCAATGAGAATCTGAGCACAGGCGCGCAGTTGATCGTCAATGAGTCGCAGGAGGCGCTGCTTTTTAAGGACGGCATGGCCCTGGATCTGTATCCCAGCGGACGATATGTTTTGGATACGGAGAATATGCCCTTGCTGGCCGGCATGATGAAGCTGCCTTTCGGCGGTAAGACGCCGTTCAGCGCGGAAGTGTGGTTTGTGAACAAAGCCTATACCCTCGACGTCAAATGGGGGACTTCGAGCCCGATTCAAATCCAGGACCCCCGTTACGGTATCTTTATCCCTCTGCGCTCTTATGGCCAGTTCGGCGTTAGAATTGCCGATTCCAAAAAGTTATTGGTCAAGCTGGTGGGCGCCATGCCGCTATTTGATAAAGAGCATTTGATGCAGTATTTCAGGGGCATTTATATGACAAGGGTGAAGGATTCCCTGTCCTCCTATTTGATTCATAAAAGAGTAAGCATTTTGGAAATTAACGCCTATTTGGAAGAGCTGTCCTTGCATATGCGGGAGAAAATAAGCCCTTCGTTTGATGAATTCGGTATTGAACTGGTTCATTTTTATGTGAATGACGTCAGCGTGCCCGAGGACGACCAGGCTGTGCGGAAGCTGAAAAGTGCCCTGGCCAGGAAGGCGGAAATGGATATCATCGGCTATGATTCCCGGATAACCTGCCCTTCCTGCGAGAAAACGATCCCGGTGGAAGGGGCCAGGTTTTGCCCCTATTGCGGCCGGTCTTTGGAGGAGCGGGATCTTGTATGATTAGCAGCAGGAAGACAAAGCTGTCGGCCCTTGCAGGTCTCATTCTCGTATTCACATCCGTCGTGTTGTTTATGCGGGTATTCCCCGAGCAGAGTAGTTTGCATTGGGCCAGCCTTTTTTTTATCGTTCTCGGAGAAACCCTGCCTGTTGCGGGCTATATCTGGCTGGAGGATTCGCAGGGCTTGTCCATGGGCCCCGGGCTTAAGGTGGGTATCTATTCCCTATTCCTAGTTTACGGCCTTGCGGCTGTGTCGATGGCTGTGATTCTGCTGCTGTTTCAAGCTAAGGCGGGCCTGCTCGCTACTTTAGAGATTGTCATGGTTCTTGCTTTCGGCGCGATTTTCCTTTTTGCGGCGGCCGGCGGCGGAGACAAAAGCAGAAACAGAGAGAATACGATGGCGGCAGTGGCTTTCATGCGGAGCCTGGAAGACGAAGTGTTTCAGATGATGCAGGCGTCGGGTAACCGGATGTATAGCGGTCAATTGCGTCAGATCGACGAAGCGATCCGGTACAGCGATTATTCCGGGCGGACCGACATAGATCCCGCGCTGTTTGAAAAGATCCGGGAGCTAAAATATGTATTGCAGGATGAGGAAAAAGCCAGCGTGATGAGCAGTTCGGCGCAAAAAAAGCAGGTAAGCCTGCTGACGGAAGATATTCTCAGGCTGTTAAAAAGTAGAAACCGGGAATTACTGAACCTGAAAAAAGCGAGGAATCTGAACAATGGCTAAATACCAAAGAGGCATATCCTGGACGGCAGTGATTCTCGGACTGATTTTCTGTTGGCCCCTGGGCCTGTTTTTATTGATCAAAAAAGCAAGGACAGACAGGGAATCAGCGGTCAAGAAGGATACAAAGACGTCGGTAACGGGCTGGTTACTGCTGTTTATCGGGCTTTCCTTATTCGGTACGTTTTCCGGCGCAGGGCGTAATAATACGGTGATGCTGTTTTTCGCGATCTTTATCCTATGCGGCGGGTTCGTATCCCTTATCACAACCAGAAGGAACAATCTGGATGGTTATAAATACCGCTGCTATATCGACGGGATCGTCAATCACGGGCTGACTTCCCTACAGGATATCGCCAACTTTGTTCAGATCCACGAAAAGCAGGTTGTGAAAGATCTGAAGCAAATGATCAAGATGGGCTATTTTGATCACGCCCATATCGATGAGAAACTCGGAGAAATCCATATTTTTCAACGGCGCCCCCATGTGCATCACCAGGATCCTTATTATGAGGGGCCAAGGAAAGCGGAGGCAAGCTTCAGGCAGGCGGATCAGGCGCAGGCCCAATCCGGCAGCGACAGATCAAGCCGGACCAGCGAACAGAATGCGACGGACGCCGTCGAGCTTCTCATGGCTTGCCGCAGCTGCGGGGCGCAAAACTGGATCGTACCCGGCGCCAGGAACCATTGCGATTTTTGCGGTTCTCCCTTAGGCTAACTGGACAACCTTTAGTTGTCGTTTATGCTCCGCCTTACTGGTGGATCTTATCCTTGATTACCTTGAGCCGCGCATAATCCTCGCGGTCTTTTTCTTCCAGCGCTTCCGTAATCGATTTGATATCTGCCGTTTGGCCGGGGATAATGATGTTTTGCAGCGCGTTAGCCCGTTTTTGGGTTTTGATTACGGCATAGGCGAGCCTGTATATGGTGTTTTCCAGTTCCGCCAAAGTACGGCTCAATTTTTTTACCCGAATGAATTTTAAATACGCATCGTCAAGCTGCGAATTGGTTTCCGCCAGTCCATACTCGATCTGAGGCTGCGATTCATCCTTGGTGATGGAAGGGATTTCCACCCCCATCACAGAACGCAGTCTGACGCTGATCGAGTCGTCGACGGGTACGGCTGCCGCGATCTGATCGCAGAAACCAAGGGTGATGTTCGCCATTTGGAGGGAGGCGTAAGCCTCGCGAAACACGACGTCAATCTGCTGTTGGACCTCTGACGCCCGGTCGATGAGGCCCATCATTTCATGCACCAGGATATTGCGCTTCTTATCCATGAGATCATAGCCTTGACGCGCCAGTTCAAGGGAGCGCTTAATCGCGATCAGATTGCCCTTTGTGGGGATTGCCGCGCTCATTTGACTTCAGCTGGCGCGTCCGCCGGCGCGGCGAAACTGTCGCTTTCTTTGGCGCGGACGCGGGGGGCATAGTGTTTTTCCAACAAATCGGCGTCGATACGGTCAAGCTCGCCTTCAGGGAGAATGGACAGGACGTCCCAGCCAAGATCCAGGGTTCTCTCTATCGAACGATCTTCATCCGGCGCCTGGCAAAGAAAAATCTCTTCAAATTGACGGCCGAATTGCATATACAAACGATCGCCCTCCGCCAGTTCATCTTCCCCGATAACAGACGCCAGAGCGCGCACTTCCTGAACTTTGGCATAGGAAGCAAAAAGCTGGTTCGCCAGGTCCGGATGATCCTCACGGGTAAAACCAACGCCAATGCCGTCCTTCATCAGGCGGGAAAGCGAGGCAAGAACAGAGATGGGAGGATAGATACCGCGTTGCTCCAATTCCCGCGAAAGAACGATCTGTCCTTCTGTGATAAAACCGGTCAGGTCGGGTATAGGATGGGTGATATCGTCATTCGGCATGGTGAGAATAGGCATTTGCGTAATCGATCCGGGCAAGCCGGTGATCATACCTGCCCGTTCGAACAAAGACGCAAGATCAGAATAAAGATAACTGGGAAAACCCTTACGGCTCGGGATCTCGCCCATAGAAGACGAAAACTCCCGCAGAGCTTCACAATAAGCCGTGACGTCCGTCATAATGACCAGTACATGGTAACCATGGGTAAACGCCAGGTATTCGGCGGCGGTCAGGGCACAGCGAGGCGTAAGTATCCGTTCAATGATCGGATCGGAAGCAAGATTTAAAAACATGACGGTTCTTTCCAGGGCGCCGGATTCTTCCAGCTCGCGCCTGAAATAGTCCGCTACATCGTGCTTAATGCCAACCGCTGCGAAAACGATGGCAAATTCAGCGCCTTCCTGATCCGGGATACGGGCCTGACGCAGCATTTGCGCGGTAAGCTCGTTGTGCTTGAGCCCTGAACCGGAAAAAATAGGCAGCTTCTGGCCTTGGATCAGCGTTCCCATGCCATCTATCGCCGATAGGCCTGTGCTGATGAAGTTTCGCGGATACTTTCTCGAAACGGGGTTGATCGCGCTGCCGTTGACAGATTGCCATATGTCCGGATAGACTTCGCCCAACCCGTCTATGGGGCGGCCGGCGCCGTCGAAGGAGCGGCCCAGGATCTCCGGGGATAAGGGTATACGCAGGGGATGCCCCAGGAATTGCGTCCTGCTGTTCTCCAGAGAGATGCCCTTTGTCCCCTCAAATACCTGTATGACCGCGCGGCTGCCGTCGATGGCAATGATCCTGCCGAAACGCTTATCTCCGTTCTCCAGCGTGAACCGGCAGGTTTCGTCATAGGCTACGTCCTCCACATCATCCAGGATGACCAGGGGACCTCTTATTTCCGATAAACCGATATATTCAACTCTCATTTTCTCCTCCGGATCTGCGGCGCACAGGGCCTGCATGGACGCGTCAGGCGTTGTCCAGGAGCGTCTGTGACACTGCTTCCTCCGCTTCTTTTCTAAATTCGTCGAGCAATTCCGGCTGATCATTCGGAACCTCATATTTCATGCGAATGAGTTTGTCAAAAATCCCTTTCGCTTTCAGCTGCGATATGGGGATGTTCCGTTCAATCAATTGCTGGGCGCTGTCATATAAGTCAATGATGACCGCCATCATCTCCATCTGCTTCTTAATCGGCACATAAGTGTCCACTTCATGATAGGCGTTCTGCTGCAAAAACCCCAGGCGGATTACACGGGTGCATTCAATAATCAGCTTCTGGTCGTCCGGCAGGATATCGGCGCCGATCAGCTTGACAATCTCCATCAGCTTCATCTCTTCCAGAAGCAGCAGGGAAGCGCGTTTGCGCAATTCTTCAAAGCGCGGCCCCAGCTCGCGAGTATACCAGGGCGAAAGCGCTTCCAGGTATTCGGAGTAAGACGACGTCCAGTTGACAGAAGGAAAGTGGCGGGCATACGCCAATTGACGGTCAAGGGCCCAAAAGCAACTGACGAAGCGTTTCGTATTCTGGGTCACTGGTTCGGAAAAATCAGCGCCCTGGGGGGAAACGGCGCCGATTACGGTAACGGAGCCTATCTTTCCGGATAAGGTATCCATATAGCCCGCACGTTCGTAGAACTCGGCGAGACGGGAAGGCAGATAAGCGGGAAAACCTTCCTCCGCCGGCATTTCTTCAAGACGACCGGATATTTCGCGCAAGGCTTCGGCCCAACGCGAGGTGGAATCCGCCATGATCGCCACGTGATACCCCATATCCCTATAGTATTCCGCGATGGTCATCCCTGTGTAGATCGACGCTTCCCGCGCCGCAACGGGCATATTGGAGGTATTGGCGATTAGCACGGTACGGCTCAGCATGAGTTCGTCATTTTTAGGATCCCGCAACTTGGCAAATTCTTCCAGAACCTCCGTCATCTCATTGCCGCGCTCCCCGCAGCCCAGATAGACGATAATGTCCGCGTCGGACCATTTGGCAAGCTGGTGTTGGGTAATCGTCTTTCCAGCGCCAAAGGGTCCCGGAATGGCCGCGCAGCCTCCCTTGGCAATGGGAAAAAGGAAATCGATCACCCGCTGACCCGTGATCAGCGGCCTGTCAAGAAGCCGTCTGGCGGCCACCGGGCGCGCACTGCGCATAGGCCATGTCTGCGCAAGCTTCAAGGCTATGGTTTTACCCTGGCTGTCTGTCAGTTCCGCCAAAACATCATCGATTGTATATCTTCCCGAGTTTGCGGCAAAGCTTACGGTACCGAAAACGTCAGGGGGCGTCATACAATAATGGCGGACGACGGAGGTTTCCTGGCATTGGGCGAAAATCTGGCCGCCGGCAAGGGACTCGCCCGGAGAGACGAGGATGTCCACATCCCATTCGACGGAAGGGTTGAGGGAGGGAATATTGACTCCCCGCTCCATGAAATACCCTGTTCTGTTTTCGATTTCTTTCAATGGCCGCGCAATCCCGTCAAATACAGCGCCAATCAAGCCGGGTCCCAGCAATAGGGACATCGGGGCGCCGGACGGCGTAACAGGCTCGCCCGGATAGAGTCCGGAGGTATCCTCATAAACCTGCACAACGATTTGGTCGTCCTGCAAACCTACGACTTCCCCGATGAGCCCTTCCTTACCGACATACACGGTCTCCTGCATAGCCAGGGAACGCCCGCCGCGAACGGTTACGACCGGACCGTTGATTCCTTGTATTGTATACTCCGGCGCCTGCTTCACTTTCGCATCTCCTGTTCCACGGATTTCAATCCGGACAGCTCCGAAAATTGTTCTTCCGCATCCTCTAACGCGCTGTCGTAGGATCGGTCGATGCGAAGGCGCCCGTCTTCCGATAGCAGGATAAACCCGCCGTACCGGATGTCCCCGCTTACTTCAATCCTCAGGTCAGGGTGCAGGACCTTCCTTGCTGTCAGCACTGCGGCGTCTTCCTGACGCAGGTAAACCGTCGCGTTCCCTTGCTCCGTTCGCTGGGTTTCTGCATGAACCGAAACGATCAGCTCTTCCTGATACGCTGTCGTAGAGGCGTAGGCGAGAACCTGCCCGGCGACAAGCTGCAGCACGTCTTGCTTGATTTTCTCGCAGCGGGCTTGGATGGCCTTTCTGTTCGCCAGGATTTGCCGAAAAATGCTTTGCCCGGTTTCGGCGCTTATTTTCGCTTTTTCCTTTTGTGTCTGCTGTTGGATCTCGTTGAGAATTTCGCTTTCCGCCTGTTTTTTGGCGTCGCTGCGATTGCTGTCTGTCTCAGACTGAATGCGGTCGCTCTCCATTTTCGCATCGGCATGAATCGCTTCGATGAATTGGTTTAGTTTTACTTCTGTTTCCGGCATAATATTTCTCCATTTTTTACATAAATCCTGAGCATCATAATTTTATTCCGATCGCTTCCCGTATATAGCGGGTGATGGAATCCGGCGCCCGCCCGGTGCCGTGGCGGTCCGGAATGATGACGACGAGGGGGTGGCTGCGATACAAGCGCAGGTTGATAATCTGATCCGGCACAATCGCGGCCAGTTTTTCTGTGATGAGCAGAATGGCAATGCTGCTGTCCGCCTCCGCCTCTTTGATTGCCTCCTGTACTTCATCCCGTTGGTGAACCACAACGCCTTCCACACCGGCAAGGCGCATACCGACTTGCGTGTCAACATTATCCGTAATGAGGTAGTAACGCATGCGCTACACCTTGGCGAGGATCTGGAAAGAGACAAGCAGGCCGTAGAGGGCGACGCCTTCCGCCAGGGCGACGAAAATCAGCGCTTTGCCGAATATCTTCTCATTTTCGGAAATTGCGCCAAGGGCAGCGGAAGCCGCCGCAGCGACGGCAATGCCGGCGGCGATACAGCTTAATCCCGTGGAGAGGGCAGCTGAAAACAAACCGATGGACTTCGAAGAGTCCTGCAGCGCCGGCGCCGAATCGGCCTCCGCCGCGTAAGCAGCCTGCCCGATGCTTGCGGAAATCACAATCAGGCAAAAGGTAAACAAAACGGTGATCTGGATCAGTACCGCGGATTTTCTCCGGGGCCCTTTCAACCAGCCGAAGCGCTTAGCAACTGCGGGGGCAAGCAGAATCACGAAAAAAACGAATACAACGGGAAATACCATGAGGTTACATCTCCTTTTATCTATTTGGTTTAAACTGAACAGACCACTAGAACGATGCGGGTCT
>WRMS01000077.1 GCA_009777025.1 Clostridiales bacterium
GACGGCCTTTGCTTTCACCGGGTCATCCCCGGCTTTATGGTGCAGGGTGGATGTCCGGAGGGAAGCGGCGTCGGCGGGCCGGGCTACAGCATCCGGGGAGAATTTGACAGCAACGGGCATAAAAATCCGCTGAAGCATGACAGAGGCGTGATATCTATGGCCAGGACCGGTTTCCCGGATTCCGCAGGGAGCCAGTTCTTCATTATGGTAGAGGAGGCAGGCCATCTGGACGGCCAGTATGCGGCTTTTGGCAAGGTTACGTCCGGCATGGAGACAGTAGACGCCATCGTTGCGGCGCCCAGAGGCAGGAACGACAAGCCGCAGAGGGATATGATCATGGAGTCGGTCAGGGCGGAGACCTTTGGCGAAACCTTCGCGGAGCCGGAGAAGCTCTAGGATTAGGAAGAACTGGCGCAGCAGGAAACAATTGTAAGCATCATGGAAGGCGGTTGGGAAGCCTTTGAAAAGCGGAAGGAGATATATCAAGCATGGATCTCGTAGAACTTGCGGGAATACTCTCTGCCGGAGAAGATTCCACACACCAGTTCAAAGGAGACTTCGACAGCCCTGATCAGCTTGCTGCTGAGCTTATTGCCTTCAGCAATGGCAAGGGTGGGCAGATTTTCGTCGGTGTGAACGATAGGGGATTGATCACCGGCCTTGACGATACAGCCATAAAACGCCTGAATCAGTTGATATCGAGTGTTGCCAGTAATAATGTGAAGCCGCCCATTAACCCCATAACGAACAATATTGTGACGGAAAAGGGCGTTGTTCTTGTGATTACCGTTCTGCCCGGCAACAACCGTCCATACCAGGATAACCGCGGCCGTTTCTGGGTGAAGGTCGGTTCAGATAAACGGGCGGAGACTTCGCGTGAGGTTCTGCAACGTTTATTTCAGTCTTCCGGGCTTATCCATGCAGATGAGGCTGCTGTTCCCCAAATGGGTGTTTCGGAATTGGACTTGCCCTATTTTGAGAGTTTCTATACCAAACGCTACGGCAAAACCGTTGCGGATCAACCCCTGCCACTGCCTCAGCTTTTGCAAAATCTGAATCTTGCCCATGATGGATATATGACTGTTTCCGGGGCGCTGCTTTTTTGTAATAACACCGAGTTTGCGCTTCCCGCCTTCATTGTTAAAGCGGCTGCATTCAACGGTACGACAATCGTCACGGATGAATACCTTGATAATCGGAACATAAGCGGAAAACTGGAGGAGATGTTCCGGCAGACTGTGAATTTTGTCATCACCAATCTGCATCATGTACAAGGAAAGCAAGGGATCAACAGTGCCGGCAAACCCGAAATACCACGGGAAGTATTGGAAGAATTAGTTGCGAATGCGCTTGTTCACCGTGATTACTACGTTTCCTCGCCGGTGAGAGTGTTTGTATTCAGAGACCGTGTAGAAATAATAAGTCCGGGACATTTGCCCAATAATTTAACTGTCGACAATATCAAGCTTGGGATTTCCAATGCTAGGAATCCACTGTTGACGTCATTTGCCTATCAGTTGATTCCCTATTATGGATATGGCTCGGGTATTTTAAGAGCTTTAGAGAAATATCCAAACATAGATTTTCTCGACGACAGAGATAGCAATCAATTTAAAGTTGTTTTGAAACGTGAGGCTTATAGGAATCAATGATGCGCAACTTCTCTGGCAAATTGCATCTCATGGGTCACGAAGCGGGACCAGTGCAGTGCAGCGTCGGCTATGTATACTTCAATTATTTCTTGCTTTTTTTGACAGCCGGAATTATAATAGCGGTAATTTAAAAGCGAAATGCTTGGAAGGGGAACGTAAACCGTAGTGCCGACCGCAGTTCTTATTTGCGGTCCGGATGGATCCTCCAGAGAGCCGGCGCTTGGTGTAAGCCGGCAGATCCGCGGTTGATTCCGCCCCGGAGCAGACGGCGATGAGCCGTACCGGTAGCGCCCGTTACGCGCATGCATGAAGCTGGCCTTTCGATGAGGCCTGTCCGCGAAAACATGTGCAGCCGTTTGCTGGCATGAAAGGGCAGGTTTTCTAAATTGGCAACTTGGGTGGCATCGCGAGCAAACGTCTCGTCCCAGGAGAATCGTCCGGGATGAAGACGTTTTTTATTCAGGCGTTTTTCTTAGGGCGCTGACAAGAGGAAGTGGAGGTATACCTGATGAACGAAAAGCAAATTCTTATGATCCCCGGTCCTACTTCAATCCCCCAGAGGGTGATGAACGTCTTGGGCAATCCCGCGATGGGGCACAGAACCGATGAGTTCTCTGCGATCATCAAGGATGTAACCGAGAAGCTAAAAAAGATCTATCGCACAGAGAATGACCTGCTGCTGCTCAGCGCATCTGGTACAGGTTCCATGGAGGCTGCGGTGTGCAATTTTGTCAGCCCCGGAGATAAAGTAGTCGTCATGGAGAATGGATATTTCTCCAACCGCTGGGCCAATATCAACAGAGTCTTTGGCGCGGAGGTACAGGTGATCGAAGGGGCCTGGGGCGTACCGGCGGATCCCAAGGCGCTGGCGGACGTAATCGCAGCGGATAAAGACAAGCGGGTCAAGGCAGTATTCGTCACGCTGAATGAAACCTCAACCGGCGTGACCCATGATATCCCTGCTCTCCGGAACGCCTGCGGCGATCATCCCGCGATCTTTGTCGTAGACGCTATCAGTGGTATGGGCGTCGTACCTTTGGAAACGGACGCCTGGAAGCTGGACGTGGTGGTCAGCGGTTCCCAGAAAGCATTCATGCTGCCGCCCGGCTTGTCCTTCATCAGCGTCAGCCCCAAAGCCTGGGCGCTGCATAAGGAATGCAAGTCCCCTTCCTTCTACTTCAGTTTGTCGGCGGCGAAAAAGGAGTACGACGATAAATCAAGCACACCCTATACGCCGGCAGCCAATCTCATCTCCGGCCTCCAGGAAAGCCTGCTGATGCTGGAGGAGGAAGGCCTGGAAAATGTACAGGCCAGGCATCGTAGCTACCGGTCGATGATCAGGGCGGCAGTTAAGGCGCTTGGCTTAACGCCCCTCGCCGACGACGCATACGCTTCCACGGCCGTCACGGCGGTTGTCAAACCCGAAGGCCTGCAAGTCAAGAAGATTGTCAATACGATGAAGGATAAATACAACATCGTCATTGTGGGCGGACAGGGAAAATCCTCGGAAGATATTTTCCGCATCGGCCATTTAGGCTATGTGACGAAGTCGGATATTCTGGCCACCGTTGCCAGTCTGGAGATGACGCTTACGGAATTGGGATATCCCTGCGCGCTGGGAAAAGGCGTAGCGGCTGTTCAGGAAATCATGTTGAAAGGTTGATATAGAATGAAAATTTTGGTTTGCGACCCCATTTCCGAGTTAGGCGTCGACATACTAAAAAAGGACGACAAAATCCTAGTGGACGTCAAGCTGAATCAAAGCGAAGAGGAAATTATCGCTATAGCCGGCGAGTATCAGGCTATAATCGTCCGCAGTGAAACGAAGATTACCAAAGGAATTATGGAAGCCGCAGGCCAGCTGAAAGTCATCGGCCGCGCAGGTGTGGGCACGGACAATATCGATGTAGAATTTGCTACAAAAAAAGGCATATTGGTGATTAACGCCCCTGACGGAAATACGATTTCTGCCTGCGAGCACACCATGGCAATGATTTTGGCGCTGGCCAGGCATATACCGCAGGCGGATCAGTCCCTGCGCCGGCATGCCTGGGACAGGAAGATGTACACCGGCATCGAGTTAAGGGGCAAAACCATCGGTATCCTTGGCTTTGGCAAGATCGGATCGGGAATTGCCGTTCGCTGTAAAGCGTTCGGCATGAAAGTACTCGCCTATGACCCGTATACCAGCAAGGAAAGGGCGCAGCTTTTTGGCGTGGAGATGACGGACAGGGAGCGTATTTACCGGGAAGCGGATTTCATCACGGTCCATATGCCTCTGACGGAAGAAACAAAAAATATGATCGCTAAAGAGCAGTTCGCCATGATGAAACCGAACGCCCGGGTGATCAATGTTGCCAGGGGCGGGATCATCAATGAAAACGACCTGTACCAGGCGATCAAGGACGGGGTCATTGCCGGCGGCGCGGTAGACGTGTGGTCAGCGGAACCGATGACGGAGCATCCCCTGTTTGAACTGCCCCAAATGGTTGTAACGCCCCACCTGGGCGCCTCCACCGAAGAAGCGCAAATCAACGTGGCCCTGGAAGTCGCGGAGGAGATCACCAGGGTACTGCATGGCCTTCCGGTGCATAACGCCGTCAATATCCCCTTCATTCCGCCGGAAATCATGGAGAAGGCGAAACCTTTCATGGATCTGGTGGAAAGGCTTGGCAAAATGGCGGCGTATCTGGCTGACGGTACGATCCAAGAGACGGACATTACTTTTGTCGGGGATTTCCGGGATCTGGATTTGAAGCCTATGGACAATTCGTATCTCAAGGGCCTGCTCCGGCCGATTATCGACGATGAAGTGAATTATGTTAACGCGCCTGTCATGGCCAGGGAGCGGGGGATACGTTTTACCCATGTGCAAAGCAGCGGCGCCAGCGATTATGCGAATAAAGTGGTGGCTACGTTAAGTGGAAAGAATTGGCGTCATCATCTGGCGGGTACCGTATTTCAAAATGGAGAAGCGCATATCGTGGAAATCGACGAATACATTCTGGATATCCGCCCAAGCGGACACATCGTCTTTGTGCCGCACGTCGATCAGCCAAAGGTAGTCGGCCCTGTTGGCATGATCTTAGGCGAAAACGATATCAACATCGCCGGTATGCAGCTTGGACGCCGGGAACAGGGGGGCGACGCGCTAATGATTATCAATGTGGATACGGTGGTCAGCGGAGAAGTGCTTCAGAAAATCATGACCATCCCCGCAGTCCATAAAGCGGCGTATCTGAACTTCGACGCTTCCCATACTTGATCAGCAACGCAATGGCAATGCAACGCGCCTGTCGCTTAGAGCGGCAGGCGCGCTGTTTTTCTAGAACGAGTTGGATCTGTGATAGATGGCTGCCAGGTTTAAAAAGACAGGCAAGCCATTTTCTTCGATCCTGTCCTTTGTGCCGGTAATCAGCGGGCGCAGATAGCGGAGGCCTTTTTCTGACGCGTGATTTCGGGCTTCGTTGAAGTAATCGTCGGGAACGGTTTTGACGGCGTTTGCCACATCGCATACATCCACAAAACCATATTCTATACGATAGGGCTCGTCAGAAAGTCGGGTGATCGACGACATTCTGCCGGAGACGCCTTCCAAAGCGCCTCTTGCGGCTTGCTTGCCAAGCTCCTCGCTTTCCAGAAGATCCGTCGCGGAACTGCAATGGACGGCGCATCTCTGCAAAATGCTCAATTCAGAATCACGCACCTTGATACCCAGATTTTTCCTTATCATTTCCGCAACGACCGCGCCCGCGCCCCGCAGCATCTTATGCCCGAACGCATCGGTTTCCCCAGTATCGGAGAGGTAGACGCCGTTTGCGTCTTTCACGCCTTCGGAAACGACGACGACTTGAAAACGTTTCTTTTCGCGGATAGCGGATAAGTCGGCAAGGAACTTCTCCGTGCTGAAGGGCGTTTCCGGGGTATAAATCAAATCGCACTGGGGGTTGCCTTCCCGGTCTCTTGCCAGCGCGGTGGACAACGCGATCCATCCAGCGTCTCTGCCCATAGCTTCGACGACAAATACGCTGTCCATATCGTAAACCATATTATCCTGGGCGGCTTCCTGCACCGTGGTGGCAATATATTTCGCACAGCTTCCAAAGCCCGGCGTATGGTCGGTGCCGACCAAATCATTATCAATGGTTTTGGGAACGCCCATAATCTGCATAGGGCGCCCGGTGGATTTCGCGTACTCGTTAAGCCTGTACACGGTATCCATAGAATCGTTTCCGCCGATATAGATAAAATATCGTATTTGGTATTTGTCAAATACTTCAAAAATCCTGGCGTATTCCTCCGGTTTCTCCTCCGGGGATTTGAGCTTAAATCGGCAGGAGCCTAAAGACGACGCAGGCGTCTGCGCCAGGATCCGGATATGTTCGCCTTGATTCAGGATCGGAGGGAGTTCCAGCAGCTTTTCTTCCATGATGCCCTGAATCCCATTGATCCCGCCATAGACCGTACCCACATCAGCGCTTTTTACCATCTCCTGATAGACGCCGCAAAGGGATGCGTTGATCGCGGACGAGGGTCCACCGGATTGTGCGACTAAACAATTGCCTTTCACCTTACCTGAACCTCCCTATCCTTTCTTTCGCGCCATAACCTGTTTGGCTTTGCGGACGATTTGCTCCGCAGTCAGACCGAAACGCTCCATCAGATACTCCTGCGTACCCACTTCGCCGAATTGATCCCCTACGCCGACACGCGCCAAGGGAACGGGACACTCTTCCGACAGCAGTTCCGCCACGGCGGAGCCAAGACCACCGATGATATTATGGTTCTCCGCGGTAACAATGGCGCCTGTACGTTGCGCGCAGTCAAGCACACAGGCCTGATCGAGAGGTTTGATGGTAAACATATCGACGACCCGGGCCTGAATCCCTTCCTTGGCAAGCGTATCGGCTGCACCGAGCGCCTCGACGACGAGCATACCGGAGGCGATCAGCGTCACATCGCTCCCCTCGCGGAGCAGGGCGGCCTTGCCCAGTTCAAAAGCCGTTCCAGCCGGATAGATATCCGCCACCTGTTTTCTTGGCGTTCGCATATAGACGACGCCGTAGATATCCCTGATCAGGGGTACGAGGGCGGACATCATGGCGGAATCCGAAGGTTCGACAATGGTGATTTCCGGAATGGAGCGCAGGACGCCGATATCCTCAAAGGCCATATGCGTGCCGCCGTTATAGGTGGCGCTCACACCGGCGTCACAGCCGATAATCTTCACATTCAAGCCGGCATAGGCGCAGGACTGAAAAACCTGATCGCATATTCTGCGGGAGGAGAATACGGCGAAGGAGTGGTAAAAGGGGATAAAGCCCGTTGCCGACAGCCCGGCTGCCACGCCGCAGCCGTTCGCCTCCTGTATCCCGACATTAAAGGACCGGTCAGGAAACTCGTTCGTAAAGGGAACAGTCCCCGTCGAGCTGCTAAGGTCACAGTTCACGGACACGACACGGTCGTTCTCGCGGGCGGCGCGGACCAACGCACTGCTATACACAAAGCGCATCTCTTCCTGCCCAAGAGGGTGATGGTCAAGGATCTTGATCAAATCGTTCATACCAGAGTACCTCCCGGATACGTGTTCGCGGCATAACGCCTTTCTATTTCTTCAATGCCTTCTCTTGCCATTTCTTGATCAATATTGAGATAGTGGTTGAAGGCTTCCCGCTCAGCGAAGCTGACGCCTAAGCCTTTGATCGTGTCTAGAATGATCACGGAAGGCTTGTCTGTGCATGCTTTCGCCGAGAGGATGGCGGCATAAATGGCGCCGGCGTCATAGCCTTTGACCGTCTGCGCCTGGAAACCGAAGGCTTCAAATTTCCCGGACATTTCCAGGGGAGGGTTCACGAAATCCAGTTCGCCGTCCAGTTGTTTCTTATTCCAGTCCACAAACAGGATAAAGTGGTCCAGACAGAAGCTGTTGGCCGTCTGCGCCGCTTCCCATACCTGTCCTTCGTTGATTTCTCCGTCTCCCACGATACAATAGGTATAATTCGGCAAAGCTTTCAGCTTATTGCCCAGCGCAATGCCGATTGCCGCCGAGATTCCCTGCCCGAGGGAACCGGTGGTCATATCCACTCCGGGGGTGCGCCTTCTGTCGGCGTGACTCGGCAGACGGGTACCTCCCTTATTTACGGTCTTTAGCCATTCCATCGGGAAAAAGCCTCTGAGGGCGAGCGCCGCATATAAAGCCGGCCCGCAGTGCCCTTTCGACAAGACCAGCCAGTCCCGCTCTTCCCAGCCCGGATTAGCCGGATCCACTTGCATGACGCCGCCATACAACACGCCCAGCACATCGGCTATGGAAGCCGAGCCGCCAATGTGGCCGAAGCCGGCTTCTGCCAGCATACGGATGGTTTCGATCCGTATATCGGCGCTGAGTCTGCGCATTTTCTCAATATCTACAGTTAAATCTGTCGTCAAAACCTATACACCTTCCATTTCTATAGTAAAATAAAGGATTAAAACCCGAGGTAGCCGCCGTCTACAGGGATGATCGCGCCGCTGACATAGTCCGAGGCGCTGCTTGCCAGAAATACGGTCACCCCCATTAAGTCTTTACTCTCTCCCCATCGCCCGGCGGGAATTCGTCCGGTATGGATTCTGCCCAAGTCGGTATCGATCAGATTCTCCGTGAGTTTGGTTTTCATATACCCCGGCGCAATGGCGTTCACATTAATGCCGAGGGCGCACCACTCATTGGAGAGAGCCTTAGTAAGCTGCATTACGCCGCCCTTGCTGGCTGCATAGGCGGGGATATTTCTACTTCCGAAGTAGGAAGTGAGAGAAGCGATGTTGATGATCTTGCCTTTTCCTTTGGGGATCATCGCTTTCGCCGCCGCCTGACAGGCGAAAAACATGGCGCTCAGATTGACGTCGATGATGCCGCGCCACTTGTCGGCGGGAAAGCTTAGGGCTTCGTTTCTGAACTGGAGCCCGGCGCCGTTCAGCAAGATGTCAAGCTGCCCGTCAAAAAGCGCAAGCGCCTGTTCGAAGGCGGAAGCCAGCGAATCTGCGTCACAAAGATCGCATTGGATGGCGAAGTATCCCTTCTCTGCACCGCCCAGCGTTTCCGCCAGTGTATGTACATCCGGCGAGATATCCAACAGTACGATTTTTGCCCCGGCTTCGTGTAAAGCGATCGCCATGCCGTAGCATAATCCGGCGTCGTTTGACGCCCCTGTCAGGATTGCGTTTTTTCCTTCCAATGAAAAGGCTTCCAGAATACCCATATGAAATCCGTCCTTCCTTGAAACCATTCTTATTAAAAAATATGGTATAATCAGACTATCGAATTATAAATGGAGGGGGAAACGATGAAAGCATTGTACTATCTGGGAAACAAGACGCTGGAACTGCGGGAGGTTCCGGATCCCACGCCCCGGGAAAACGAATACCTGATCAAGATCGAAGCTTGCGGAATCTGCGGATCCGATTACGAGGGCTACCTTGGCAAAACCAACCGGCGCATCGCGCCCATGATCATGGGGCATGAAGCGGCAGGCGTCGTAGCTTGGGCGCCCGCGGGCGGGCGGTATCCTCTCGGAACAAACGTAGTGGTTTTCCCCAATTTCTTCTGCGGCGATTGCGATATATGCCAGAGCGGCATGACGAATAATTGCGTGAACGGAAGCTTTCTCGGGATCCTGACCTACAACGGCTGCATGACGCAGTATGTAACGGTTCCGGAAAAATTCCTGATACCCTTTGCCGATTCTCTCTCATTGGAAGAAGCTGCGATGGTCGAACCGCTGGCTGTCGCTATGGACGCGGTCTGCAAGGTCTCCGGAGATGAAATCAACCGTTCGGAATATACGATCATCGTTGGCGGCGGAACGATTGGCTTGCTTGTGCTGATGATGCTCAGACAAAGAAAAGCCGGATACGTGATCATGAGCGATACCTTTGATTTCAGGCTGGATTTAGCAAAAAAACTGGGAGCGGACGCCACCATCAATCCGCTGAAAGAAAATTTCAACGAAGCGGTCAAACAGTATACGAAGGGCAAGATGTGTAATCTGGCTTTTGAAGCCGTCGGATTTTCCGCCACGGCGCAGTCTTCTCTTGAAGCGCTCCGGCCGGGGGGACTGGCCACATGGGTGGGCAACGCGCAAAAAATGATCGAAGTGGATATGCAGAGGATCGTGGTGACGGAGCTTCGGATCCAGGGTACCCATATCTACACCTTTGACGAGTTCCGGCGCTGCCTTGCCTTACTGACGGACGGCACGCTGAATGTATCGCCGCTGATCACGGATCGGTATCGTTTGGAAGACGGCGTCGAAGCCTTCCGGGCCCTAGAGGAAAATACAGACGGTACAAAACTGAAAATCATGCTGCGCCCTTGAACGAATCATCACGCTATACGCTGACGCTGCTCGATTGCGTGAAGATTCGTTCTACAGGCGGCAGCCCGCTTTAGAATTTGATCACTTTCGGCTCTCCGCCAAAGGACAAAAATGTCGCGACGGCGTCTTTCAAGTACAATACGTTCGTATTGTCGTCATCCGCTTTATACATATTCTTCAGGTTCGGATAAGCGTCCAGCATGCTCTCCTTCGCTTCCAGCCGGTCGTCGCGAACAGCGGTCGCCGCGAGGCGAAGCCATTTTTCGCCGTCAAAACAGCAGATTTCCACTTTGGGGTTTGCCTCCATCTGTTTGGAGACGTCTTTGACCTTGCCTGTCTGGATATACAGCTTCCCATCAAAGATATGCGCTGTACCGAAAGGCCGGACCCTAGGCTGCTCGCCATCTGCTGTAGCGAGATAATAGGTTCCGCATTTCTTCAAAAAATCGACAACTTCCTGCATAATACTACCTCCTCTTCATTCATCGCTATTTATCCTCGAGCGTGGCTTCCACTTCCGCCATTTTGTTTTCCGCCAGCTCGCTGGATATCATGGATTTTCCGCATGTGGGACAGGTGGGAAGTTCATGGGAGAAGCTGTGTCCCAGGTATTCGAAAACAGCTTTCTGCAATTTGAGCGGCTGACCACACTTCCTGCATAGCCAGTGTCCGTCCATCTCAGCGTTCTCCTCTCTGACGCATGCGGTGATAGTAGGCGTCCCTTACCATGAACTGCAGTTCCCCCTCAGGATCAGGCTCTTTCTGATACAATACCCAGTAGGTAAGGGACGCCTACTATCACCGCATGCGTCAGAGAGGAGAACGCTGAGATGGACGGACACTG
>WRMS01000078.1 GCA_009777025.1 Clostridiales bacterium
CTGTTTCCTGGGCGGCTTGGAAGCCGACGCCCGGGGCAACGTGAACGCGCACAAACTGCCCGGCGGATACGCCGGTATCGGCGGTTTTGCCAACATTACCCACGCGACAAAGACGATTGTTTTCTGCATGAGCTTTACGACAAAAGGACTTAGCGCGGTTCAGGAAAACGGCCGCATTCGGATTCAAAGCGAAGGCGCGATCCCGAAGTTTATTAATGAAGTATCCGCCATCAGTTTCTCCGGGGCAAACGCCTTGAAAAGAGGGCAGAGGGTGCTGTATGTAACGGAACGCTGCGTCTTTACGCTGACAGAGAAGGGGTTGACCCTGACAGAGGTATATCCGGGCATTGATGAAGAAAAGCAGATTCGGGACATGCTGGACTTTGCATGCTGAGAAAGAAAAGGAGTTGTCCTATTGGCAAGACGGATTTGTTTCCCTTTCCTGCTTTGCGGCTTGTTGCTGATGCTGCTTACCGCCTGTTCTTTGCAGCCGAATAGCAACACAAGCAGCGGGCGCACAGGCTGGAGCACGACCAAGTATAGCGCGGCTATGGCAAAATACTATGAAGAATCACCGGACGGCTGCCTGGGTATATTTTATCGCATAGAGGAGATCGAGTCGGACAGGATCAGGCGCTGGCTGGATTCTTGCCATACTGGCGCCAACTATTATGAGTATATCGAAGCCGACGCGGATGCATGGAATCTATTCCTCTACTATCCCTATGACGACAGAGTCATCCAGTACAACCGTTTCCAATTTTATATAGAAAACGCCGTTGTGCATCTTTATTTGGACAACGATCAGCAGTCTGAGCCTACGGGTCAGCACGGTTATGCCCTGATCCGCATTCAGGCGTCCCCGCAGGGCGCACGGCCGGAGTCGCTGGTATTGTATGTGGACCAACTATTTGTGGAACAAAACAGTAACCGCGAAACCGCAGTGCAACAGGCGCAGGCGGCGGAGGAAGAAGCAGCAGGCGGGGAAATACCCGTTTGGAGCGTAGCCGGTCCGGAAGGGGATAGGGACAGGCGCACGAGTCTTCCGATTTATTTCGCGCGGAGCGAAGGCATATACGCCTATGATGAGGACAGCGACAGCGTCGCTTTGTTTTATCCCTGGCCGGAAGGACCTTTCCCCGCCTGGTTCATCCCGGAAGGAAGGCGGGAAATCTATTATGTGTCAGACGGAGAGAAGGGGACGCACGCGGCGAATGCCTTGTACAAACTGGATCTGACAACAGAGACCGAAACGCTGCTGTCTCCGGATACCGGCATGTCAGGCGGCTGTTTCTTTGGGGAAACCCTTTGGTTCTATGATGAAGCCGCGCAGTCCATCGCGAAATACGACACCGTCGCTGAAGAATACGAAGCATACCGGTCTTACGACGCTCCTTATGGCGGCAGTATCGCCGTGCAAAACGGCAGGCTTTACTGTATAGCCGAACATTTGTTCCAACTCTCGCTCAACGACGCCGGCGTAAAGGATATCGCAGATAGGCAGCGCACCGGTTTCTGCGGCGCTTTCTATCAGAACTATCTGTTTTACACCGATCTTCTTCAGGAGCAGGAAGACGGCGACCGGGGCTGCCTGGTCAGAATGGATCTGGATACCTATGAACAGATTTTGATTGACGTATTTGCAGTCGATCGGGTGGAAGGGCTCCCTGACGACGGCCTTGATTTCCCGGACAACCTGCTCGTACAAGAGGACTTAGTCTATTATTCCTACAACGGCAACACCTATTCCATCGATATCAACGGAGAGAACAAAAAGAGGGTGGCGAATTTTTCCCTGTCGGGAAGCCTGTACTTGCGAAATAATAAGCTTATTTGGTATAGTCCGGATGCGCAAGCCGATTCCGGAAGCGACGGGACAACAGCTTCTTCGCCTCTGAACGGCTATACGCTTCAATCCTTTGATTTAACAAGCCGTGAAACGAAACAATACGCTTTTCCATATGAAGGGAATGATCCGGAACCGCGTAAGGAAATAGAGGTCATTCTGGAGGAGATACAAAACCGCTTGGATCTGTTGTTGGCGACAGAGGGCGTTTTGCGGGATGCAGCGGTAAATACATTTTTGGAAACCCTTGAATCGACGACGCTGGAGTATTTAAATGTCAATGCCTTCAATGACCCGGAATGCTATGAATTATTAACTGAAAATGATTTCATTTCCCAAAGAAATACGGCGGGCGGCGTCGGCTACGGACCGAATTATGCTGCCCTCCATACCGCGCTCAGCGGCAGATTAACGGCTGCCTATGACGCCTTTCTGTCCTTTCAAGTGAAGTATCATAGCGACTATATCGTAAATGACAGGCGCCTGCGGCTATCCTGGAACGAAGTGGCGCAATATCTGATCGATTGGTGCAGCATTAGGGCGCGTTATCCTGTATTTCCCTATGCGGATGAGGTTTCGCATACCTATTTAGAAAGCATATACACAGGCGGAATCCTGCTGGACAATACGCCTTTTGTCGTGGAGAACCAATTGGCGCAAGAACTGCGGGATAGCTATGAAAGCTTTTTAGCGGATACCACCAATAGAAACTGTTCTTCTTACGCGTACATTGAGGCCTTGTATTTAGTGTGGAGAGAGAATGCCTTTGAATATACCACCTTTGTCAGCAGTTTTATCGAGAATCATAATTAAGTATCAAATATAAGGGGATGAGTGTATGCGTTTTGCCCATGTTACGATCAGCGTCAAGGATTTGGAAGAGTCTCTGGGTTTCTACAACACAGTCGTCGGGCTGCCGGTAACCAGACGGTTTTCAGCGGGGCCTGGCCGGGAGATCGTTTTCCTGGGGAAGGAGGGCGAAACGGAAGTGGAGCTGATCGGCGGCGCCCGGGGCGAGCCTTCCTTCGGGCAGGATATCTCGCTGGGTTTTGAAGTGGAGTCCCTTGACCGGACTATGCAATTCTTAAGGGATAAGGGGATCGATCCGGGCGAGGTGCAAAGCCCGAATCCGTCGGTGAAAATGATTTTTATCCGCGATCCCAACGGCCTCAGAATTCAGTTTCTTGAGCAAACGCGGTAAGTAGAGTGACTGTTAAGGGTTACTGTTCAGTGCCGACTCAGTAGGTTGCAGGCGGGCAAATGTGCCGACGCCACCATAGTTGGCACTGAACTGTAACTAAGCAATTCAGCGGCTGGAATAACGTCTGGCAAAGCATTTGACAGATGGCGGATGAACTTGTATAATAAGGCGCTGTATAGAGGGATTACAGGTAGTAATTCCTTATAGGGGTATGATGTAACGGTAACATGATGGTCTCCAAAACCATTCTTGAGGGTTCAAATCCTTCTACCCCTGTTTAAAAAGGTAAACCACTGCGCAATAGCAACGAAGCCCCCCATTTAAGACAGTGCGGTTCAAACTGTAGCGGATGGGGGTCGCGTCATGTCAAGGGGAACGTATATTCTTGCGGATAACATGCTCCATCGAAAGGACGGGATAGGCCCATGCTGAAAATTCTCCGCTATCTTAAACCGAAGGAATGGCTATTCGCGGCAATCAGCCTGGTTTTTATCATCGCCCAGGTTTATCTTGATCTGCGCCTGCCGGAAACCATGTCGGAAATCACGACGCTGGTACAGACGCCGGGCAGCGCGATAGGAGAAATCTGGAGAGCGGGAAGCTTTATGCTGCTATGCGCCCTGGGCAGCTTGCTTTGCGCGTTTAGCATAGGCGGCTTTGCGGCGCATATCGCCGCTTCTTTTTCCCGGCGTCTCCGCAGCTTGCTGTTCGACGCTGTCGCGGCTTTTTCAATGGGAGAACTCAACCGTTTCTCCATTCCCAGCCTGATCACCCGTTCCACTAATGACGTCGCACAAATACAAATGTTACTCACCATCGCCTTGCAGCTTGTCGTCAAAGCCCCGATCACCGCGGCTTGGGCGGTCAGTAAAATTTTAGGCAAGGGCTACGAATGGTCCCTGGCAACCGGCGCCGTCGTCGTGATGCTGGTGATCATGGTCGCGATCCTCATGGCGGCTCTCATGCCAAAGTTTATGCGTATGCAAACCCTGGCGGACAACCTTACCCGCGTTACCAGAGAAAACCTGACGGGCCTTCGCGTCGTCCGTGCTTTTAACGCGGAACCCTATCAAGAAGAAAAATTTGAAGCGGCCAACAAGGACCTCACTGATACGCATTTATTTACCAATCGGGCGATGATCATCATGATGCCGGTGATGAATATCCTCATGAGCGGATTGTCCCTGTCCATTTATTGGTTAGGCGCATACATGATCGAGGCGGCGGAGATAGGGGACAAGCTTGTTCTGTTCTCCAATATGGTCGTCTTTTCGCAATATGCCACACAAGTGATCATGTCCTTTATGATGCTGGCGATGATCTTTGTCATCCTGCCCCGCGCCAGTGTATCCGCCAAACGCATCAATGAAGTGCTGGATACCGAGGCGGCGATCAAAGACGGAGAAGCGACAGCCGGCCTGGCAGGTCTCAGCGGCGAGCTTGAGTTCCATCACGTCAGCTTTCAGTACCCGGACGCGGCGGAGCGCGCCCTGGAAGATATCAGTTTTACAGCCGGCAAAGGCGAAACCGTCGCCTTTATCGGTTCCACCGGGAGTGGAAAAACCACATTGGTCAATCTTATCGCCCGCTTTTTCGATGTAACGGAAGGCGAAATCCTGGTGGACGGCGTCGATGTGCGGGCGTACAAGCTGGAAACGCTGTATGACAAAATTGCTTACGTGCCGCAAAGCGCGATATTACTCAGGGGTACGGTCCATTCCAATGTGGCCTATGGCGGCGATGACGCGGACCAGCATGCGGAGGCGGAAGTCCGATGGGCAGCCGGTATCGCGCAGGCTTCCGACTTTGTGGAAGACATGGAAGGCGGCTATCAGGCTGCCATTGCCCAGGGCGGCGCCAATGTATCGGGCGGCCAAAAACAGCGCCTTTCCATTGCGCGCGCCGTGTATAAGCGCCCCGAGATCTATATTTTCGACGATTCCTTTTCCGCTCTTGATTTCCGGACAGACCGCGCCCTGCGGAAGGCTTTGAAAACCGCTACCGCCGGGATCACAAGCCTGATCGTCGCTCAGCGTATCGGTACGATTATGGACGCCGACCAAATCATCGTGCTGGATGAAGGGAGAATTGCCGGAATAGGGACCCACGCCGAACTGCTGCGGACCTGCGCGGTGTATAAAGAGATCGCGGTATCGCAGCTTAGCGAGGAGGAGTTGGCCTCATGAGTGAGAACAAACAAGCTGAAAAGGCAAAAGATTTCCCGGCTTCCTTGAAAAAACTCCTTCGTTATAGCAGGGCTTACCACCCCGCGATCGCAGTATCCCTCCTTGTCGCGGTCGCCGGCACTGTCTTTCAGTTTATGGGACCGGCCAGGCTGGGCGGGATGACGGACGCCATCGCAAAAGGGCTTCCGGACATCATCAACGGGCAACCCGTATCCGGCGCCATCGATATGGCGGAGGTGAGGCGCTTTGCCCTGCAACTGGTTTTCTACTATAGCGCGGCGACGATCCTTATTTTCGCCGGGAGTTACGTGATGGCGACCGTTTCAGCAAGGATATCCAAGAACCTGAGAACGGATGTATCCGGGAAAATCAACAAGATTCCGCTTTCGTATTTTGATCATACCAGTCATGGCGACGTGATCAGCCGTGTGATCAACGACGTGGACGCCATAGGGCAGACCTTTAACCAGAACCTGGACGGATTGGCAAAGGCCGTGATTTTGCTGATCGGTTCCCTGGTCATGATGTTCAGCACCAACTGGCTGATGGCGCTGACCGCGATTGGTTCTTCCTTCGCTGGCGTTATCTTCATGATCCTGATCATGTCCAAATCCCAGAAGCACTTTGTCGCACAGCAGCAAGGACTGGGGGATATCAACGGATACATCGAGGAAGTGTATACAGGCCACAGCATCGTCAAAGCCTACAACGGCGTTAAGGAAGCGCGAAAAACCTTCGAGAAGATGAACGGCGCGCTCTTTGAAAGCGGCTGGAAAGCACAGTTTTTGTCGGGGCTCATGATGCCGCTTATGCAGTTTACCGGCAGCTTCGGTTATGTCGCCGTGTGCGTAATCGGCGCGGCGTTGGCGATGAACGATGTGATTTCCTTTGGCGTGATCGTCGCGTTTATGATTTATGTCCGTCTGTTCACTCAGCCCTTGACGCAAATGGCGCAATCGGCGCAATCCCTGCAATTGGCAGCGGCGGCAAGCGAGCGGGTTTTCGCCTTCTTTGAGGAAGAAGAACTTGCCGATGAAAGCCATATCGATCAGAAGCTCAGCCATGTCGAAGGAAATGTGGAGTTTAAAAATGTTCGCTTCGGCTACGATAAAGAGAAAGCGATTATCAAGGATTTCTCCGCCGCCATCCGGGCCGGGCAAAAAATCGCCATCGTCGGGCCTACCGGCGCAGGGAAAACAACGATCGTGAACCTTCTCATGCGTTTCTACGAACTGGATCAGGGCGAGATTTGCATCGACGGCGTACCCATCCATCAAATCACAAGGGAAAATCTCCATGACCAATTTTGTATGGTTCTGCAAGATAGCTGGTTATTTGAGGGAAGCATTAAGGAAAACATTCTATACGGCAAGCAGGGCGTATCCGACGAGGAAGTTGAAGCAGCGTGCCGGACGGCGGGGATACATCAGTTTATCCGCGCGCTGCCGCAAGGTTATGATACGGTGCTCGGCGAAAACGCCAATCTGTCGGCAGGCCAAAAGCAGCTGCTCACCATCGCCCGCGCCATGATCCAAAACGCGGCGCTGCTGATCCTGGATGAAGCGACAAGTTCCGTTGACACGCGCACCGAACGGCGCGTGCAAGCGGCGATGGACAAACTGACGGAAGGCAGGACGTCCTTTGTTATCGCCCACAGGCTTTCCACTATACAGAATGCGGACCTGATCCTTGTCCTGCGGGAAGGCGATATCGTAGAAAGCGGCAGCCACGCCGACCTCCTGGGAAAAGATGGTTTCTACGCCGAATTGTATAAGAGTCAATTTGAGCAAGTTTGACCGACTTGCTTTTATCCGCTATTTGTGTCAAAATGATACAAGACTGGATAAGGTTGATCTACGACTCGAATCAACAAACTTGAGGTGAAATTTTGGACAGCCCCGGCAAATCCTCTTTCGCCATGCTGAATTACTTTGCGACCGGCGTTCGGCGATATTTTCTGGTAGCCATACTCACAACCGCCCTTAGCATCATCTTTAACTTCCTGACGCCTCAGATCATCCGCTTTTCTGTTGACTATATCATCGGCGCCGAAGCGCTGAACAGCCTGCCGTCAATCGTCGGCAGGCTACTGGACGCCCTTGGGGGAAGGCAATTTATACGCGCAAACTTCCTGCTCTGCGCCGCAGGGATCGTTATCTGCTCCTGCTTTTCCGGATTGCTCAACTACCTGTCCCGGGTCAATCTGGCGATTGGCACAGGCGTTTTTACCAAAAAACTGCGGGACTCTCTTTTTAGCCATATCCAATATCTGCCCTATCAATGGCATACGGACAATCAGACAGGCGATATCATTCAGCGCTGTACCTTCGATGTAGAGACGGTACAAAGCTTTGTATCCATGCAATTACTGGAAGTTTTGCGTACAGTAATCCTCCTGGTTACCGCCTTAATCCTCATGTTTTCGATGAACGTAACCCTTTCGCTGATCTGCGCGGCGTTTATCCCGATCATCGCCCTGTACTCTCTTTTTTTCTACCGGCGGATATCAGCCCAATTCTTGCAGGCGGATGAGGCGGAAGGCGAGCTCTTAGCGGATATCCAGGAGAATCTGACCGCCGTACGGGTAGTCAGGGCCTTTGGACGCGAGAAATATGAGAAAGAAAAGTTCGAGGGGAAGCTCAACTTCTTTACGAACAAATGGATCGACCTGGGTTACACCCTGGGATTCTACTGGGGTGTAGGAGATCTGGCTACCGCGGCGCAAATCCTTGCCGTAGTTTGCGCAGGCGCCTGGCTTGCCGCTACAAAGCAGGCTACCCTTGGCGAACTCCTGGCTTTCATCAGCTATACCAACATGATTGCCTGGCCGGTGCGAACCCTTGGGCGCACCCTGTCCGAACTCAGTAAAGCGGGCGTCTCCATCGGCCGCCTTCGGGAAATCCTGGAAGCCCCCCTGGAAACAAACAGGCCGGACATGACCCGCCCGCCAATCTATGATGATATCACCTTCGAAAAGGTAAACTTTGCCTACGGGGAAATACCGGTTCTGCGTGACGTCAGTTTTCATATTCCGAAAGGAACGACATTCGGCATCCTGGGTGCGACCGGTTCCGGAAAATCCACGATCGCCTATCTGCTGAACAGATTGTATGCGTTGCCGGAAGAAAACGGCCGTATCCGAATCGGCGATACGGATATCCGTCAGATTGAGGCTGCCCATCTGCGCAGGGAAATCGGCCTTGTCCTCCAGGAACCTTTCCTTTTCTCCAAAACGGTACGAAAAAATATCGCCATCGCCGTAAGCGACGCCTCGCTGGAGGATGTGCGGAAAAGCGCCGATATCGCCGCGGTTGACGACAACATTATGGCGTTTAAAGAAGGATACGATACCATGGTAGGCGAAAGAGGCGTCACCTTATCCGGCGGACAGAAACAAAGGATCGCGATCGCCCGCTCGCTGATGATGGATTGTTCGATCCTGATTTTTGACGATTCAACCTCCTCCGTGGATATGGAAACCGACGAAAAGATCCGCAGCGCCTTGCAGAAGAATACCGCGGGGCGGACGGTCATCTTGATCTCCCATCGCATTAGCACGCTGATGCAGGCGGACCGTATACTTGTACTGGAAGACGGCTCCGTGGCGCAAATAGGGACCCATAGCGAGCTTTTGGCGGAGGAAGGCATCTATAGGCGGGTCTACCAGATGCAAAGCGACGCCAGGCTCCTGAGAAGCTGAGAGGAAGGAGACGGGATGAATGGATGACTATATCAATTTGGAAGCAAGCGAACATTTTGAGCTGAAAACATGGGCCCGGCTTCTGCCATACTTGAAACCCCTGACGCCGCGCCTGATCTCCGTCGTTGTCGTGATGATCCTGTCCGCAGTGGTAGACGCCGCTATCCCTCTGTTTACCCAATACGCGGTGAATCATTTTGTCGTGCCGCAAACCACGGTAGGGCTTTCCGGCTTTGCCTGGTTTTATCTCGCAGTCATCCTTTTTCAGGCGCTGACCACGGTGCTCTACTCGCGGCAATCCATGGTCATCGAAATGAAAATGGGCAGGCATATGAAAGAGGAATGCTTTACCCATCTCCAGAAGCTGCCGGTTTCCTTTTACAATGCAACGCCAGTCGGCTATCTTTTGGCACGTATTATGAGCGACACCAACAGGATTGGCGGTATGATCGCCTGGACCGGCGCCATGTTCTGCTGGTATGTGTTCTATATGCTGGGCATGATTGTATCCATGCTGATCATCAATGCAAGAATGGCTTTGATTGTGCTTGCGATCGTGCCTGTGTTCATTGTCTTTACGAGGATTTTTCAGCCGAAACTGTTACAGGCTAGTTACGCCATGCGCCACGCCAATTCGAAAATTATTACCTCGTTTAACGAGAATATCAACGGCGCGAAGACCTCCAAAATCCTGGTTATCGAGGACAAAAACTGTTCGGAATTTTCGGGCATAACGGAGGAGATGTACCGTGCCTCGCTGCGGGAAACCAGGCTGAACGCCGTATTCCAACCCCTGATCCTCTTTATCGGATCGATGGCGGTGGCGATGGTACTGTACTACAGCGGCGTCCAGGTGATGGCGGGCAGTCTGGATTTCGGCGTGCTTTCCGCCTTTATTGCTTATGCGATCGCCATACTCGACCCGATTTCCCATGTCACGCGCTTCGTATCGGAAGTCCTGATGGCGCAGGTGAATATCGAAAGGGTGACGAGCCTGCTTGCCCAGCCCTGCACGATCGAGGACAGGCCGGAGATTGAAGAAGTCTACGGAGATGTTTTCCATCCAAAGGTTGAAAACTGGCCCAAAATCGACGGCGCCATTACCTTCCGAAACGTTTGGTTCCGGTATCCCGACGCGCCGGAGGACGATTACGTACTGGAAAACATTAGCATTACAATCCCTGCCGGGTCGACGGTCGCCCTGGTCGGCGAAACCGGCGCCGGCAAGACGACTTTTGTGAATCTGGCTTGCCGCTTCTTTGAGCCTACCGACGGCAGCATCCTCATCGACGGCACGGATTACAAAGAACGAAGTCAATTATGGCTGCACAGCAATCTGGGTTATGTGCAGCAATCCCCGCATCTGTTTCTCGGTACATTGCGGGAGAATCTGCTTTATGGTAAGCTGGACGCCACAGAGGAAGAGATCCTGAAAGCTGCTAAGCTTTCCCGTGTAGACGTTTTGGCGGAGAAGCTGGAAGATGGGTTCCAGACGGAAGTCGGGGAAGGCGGAGATAAGCTTTCCAGCGGGGAAAAACAGCTCGTCTCCATAGGCAGGGCGATTATCGCCGATCCGCCTATATTTGTACTGGATGAAGCGACCTCCTCCATCGATACGGAGACGGAGCGCCTGATTCAGGACGCGATAGCCAATGTGCTACACGGCCGCACGTCCTTCATTATCGCCCATCGCCTGTCCACGATTCGCAATGCGGACCTCATTTTGCTGATAGACGGGCATTCCATAGTGGAACAAGGGACGCATGAGGCGCTTATGCGCAAGAAGGGTAAATACTATAAACTTTATATGGCGATGATGATCCGGGATGAATCGGAGCAAAGCGGTTTTAAGATGAAATAGCATCGTGGAAATATTATTAGATA
>WRMS01000079.1 GCA_009777025.1 Clostridiales bacterium
TAAACGGAGGGATAGTCAGCGCCACCGGCGGTTTTTACAAAGGAAACTATATGGGCGTCTATGATTGGGGCTCCACAATCTATGTTAGAGGAAATGGGAGTATTGCGATTACTGGTGGTGAGGTTATTGCCACAAGGGGATCTGCTATCGGAACTATGCGCGGTGCAGTAAACATTTCCGGAGGAACGGTCAGGGCAACAACTGGCGAGGCTATTGTAAATTATAGTTCTTTCAATGGTGTTACCCTGACTGGAGGCGCAGTATTTGCCTATGGCAATGCGCTCTCTGACGTTGTCTTCTCCAGTAGCTTTGTCGAATCAACGGGAAGCAGCCTTGTCATTGCCTATGATAAAAATGAAGAAACGAACTATGTGCGCAACTCGGCGACAGATCTTGCCGTGTGGCCTTCGCTTTCTCCGGCAGCGGCTATGTATTGGGCGCTACAAGACGGCGTCCCCGGTATTTATTATACGCGCGAGGGGAACGAGGGTTTTATCGCTGTTCCTGAAATCTCCATCGTCGAAACAGAACTTCCCTATGATCCGCTCTATGTCGAACTGGATCATCAGCTCTACGCATTGACCTTTGACACGCCGCCGAGATTCCTTAACGGTCAGATCCTTGCGCCTTTCCGGCCCTTTGGGGAATTGCTGGGATATACCGTAACCTGGGACGCCGCGACGAGTTCGATTTCAATGGAGAAACCGGGCAGTACCATTGAAATGGCGCTTGGAGACCGATTCTGTACAGTGAACGGAGCAAGATTTGATCTTACTACGGAACCAGAGGCTATTGACGGGAGAACGTTTATCCCTTTGTATGCTTTTCGTAGCGTTGGTTACGCTATCGCTTGGGACAATGAAAAATCGGTATTGGTCATCACTTCGCCGCCCAATACGCTGGTTATGCCGTATACGATTGCCTTTCACGCCAATCAAGGCACAGGCTCCATGCAAAGTCAAATCGTTTTGCGCAGCGGAGACTATACAATAGCAACAAATGCCTTCACGCGCGCGGAGTATCGCTTTACCGGCTGGAACACAGCGGCAAACGGCAGCGGGGTTTCTTATGCGCCGGAGGCTATGATCACGGATATACAAAGCGATATCACGCTTTACGCACAGTGGCAATTGATCATCCGTGTACCCGGCGACGTCAACAGCGACGGCGCGGTCGATATGGCGGATATTCTGCTCATTTACCAGCATTTCCGCGGCAGGGTGCAGTTGACGGGCGAGGAATTAAACGCGGCTGACGTCAACGGCGACGGTAAAGTTGATATGGCCGATGTACTGTTCGTCTATCACCATTTCCGCGGCATATCCTGAGTATTTTTCCAAGAGTATACTTAATGCGAAAATATTATTAGTTCCAGCAGAATTGGCTAAAGGCGTCATTCCAACTGCCTCGTTAAGTGTCCAGACGGGAATCAAAGATATATAGAAACATAGTATACGAGGCCATTCGTAAAATAGAAAGAAATATCACTGCCTGGATCATCATAAGGAATACTCCCAGAATAATAAGTCACACAAGATAATATCCCGTCAATAAATTCTTTTTTATGTGGCTCTCCGTACAAGGATATAACACTTTCATACGTGTCTCCTATTTTTATACCACGATAGGTTTGCCTATCACTTTTCAACACATATTGAGGTATGGGATTATCAGGTTCAGTCAAGAAATAATAATCATCATTATCGTCTACCGATACGTCATCATCTGTTAGGAGCTGAGCTGAAGAAACCCAAATTAATATGTTCGTTCCATCAACGTTTTTTCCCCATTTAACAAATTTACCAAAAAACTCCGAGACATATCGCAATGGGATAAACGTGCGATTATCTCTTACTATTGGAGCCTGCAACATAGTATCGGTTTCACCATTTATCGTTACTGTATCTGAGCCAATCGTGAAAATCATTTCACTTTCTCTTCTGTCATCTTTGATAATAATCTTTTTGTCTTTTTCTTGATAGTCCACCACATACTCGAAGCCTTCCGCTAACGCGCGTAGTGGAATCATAGTAGTTCCATCGATGATGTATGGTGAGATATCACTTTCCAAAAATGAAAAACGCAATGGATCACCTTCCTCATCGGCGTAATATGCGATCATGATATAGATTGACAAAGAATCATACTCACTGGCTTGTGCATAGGTAGACCTGGAAAACACTAATAACAATAATACTATAAGGCTTTCGATTCTTATGATAATCTTACTCATAATGCAGTCTCCTTAGATTGATTATTTATTGGGCATATTTGGAAGATGATTATATGGATTCTGCCCATTAGTGTTGATAGTCACCTGAAAATCCACATGATCATAAGGTGGATTACCGGTCCTTCCTGTGTGACCCAACTGTCACCACCAACCGGCTAAAGATCAGCAGGTTTATTCTGATAAATTATTGTATTAAGAATCGCCATCTATTCGTTTGAGCTTTCGTCAAACACAACAAAATGGGGAGAATTATCATCCATTCTAAAAAACCTCCACGACTCGGTATCGCCACGAGAGTCAATAAATAACTCTAGACAATAATCGCTATCCATAAATACTTTTAAGTCTCCGATTTCGTTTGCCTCAATTTTACTCACTCTTATGCTTTCCGAGTTGAGTGCCTTATTGACTTCGTTTGAAATTGTTATGAACTCAGCATCAGACAGTTTATTCTCTTGGTCTTCTGCAATAACTTTAAAATCTGCTACCCCACGGCTAAACAAATCACTGTAACATAAAACTATTTCTCCGTCCTTTAGCAAACGCCATGAAGTATGGGCATGGATAGCAAACCGTGGAGTTATTCTCGTAATTCCGCGCTCTGCTCCAGTCTCGACAATAGACTCGACATCATCACCAAAGTCAACGCAAATTAATAAGGCTGCTCTTTTGAAACGTCTTATTCGTTCTCCATTCAGTATTGATAGTTTATTCTCAATGGTCGCTTTAATGCTGTCTATTGACATATTTTGCTCCTCGCTGTGCGATTTCTTTGGCTAAGTCAAGGATTTTTTGATAGTCTCCGGTATTCAAATACGGGGCTTCTCGGTGTAATACTTCTTTACCTTCAGGCGAAAGATTTGTTTCTCTTGCAGCATCATCTGTTTGCTCAGGGATGTCAACACTTTCCTGAGGATTTCACAGATTAGGATCAAATATGAGTTCCTCTTTATTGACTCATTTACGGGATTCATAATGCAGAAGGTATTACTCTTTGACGATGCGGAAAGGATTCGCGTTATACCCTGTGCCTGCGCCGCTGGCAACAGGAATAGCAGGCATAGCAGCAGATCCCACTCCGCCGCTTCCAACGCCCCCGCCGATGTTTGGGTTGCCGCTTATATAGGCATAAACCGGGTCTGTACGTTCATACCTTAAGCCTAAACTATCGTACATAGTAATTTTCGCATCAATCCACTTGTTCAGCTCGATCTGCCCGGCTTCGGAGCCCACCATGACCTGAAATGCAGTCCGGTTATTCTCGTCCAACTGCAACAGTTGTGAACCATCCGCATTTTGCAGATAAGGCAGTAAATCCCAAGTCATGACCACGCCCCCGTTCGTTTCCATAGATAGAGTCATTCCCATAATCCGTAAAGCATCAGTTCCCTGCATGTTATTGGAAAAGTCCGGTTGAAGCGTAAGGCTATCGGACTGATTGCCTCCGCTGGTGTGGCCATAGCCAAGACTATAGTTGAAGCGCGCATACCCGGTAAGTCTATCGGCTAAATCGAATCGCATCAATTCCGCAGACCGTATTGTGGTTCCGCCTTCTGTGGAGAAGGTCATCCTATAGTTATCTTCTACCGGCAATGTCATGCCGGCAGAAAACCTTCCTGTATCTGAACGGGCTGCCATTGCCGTATAGGTCTGGCTGCTCGACCCTCTGGCGGTGACGGTTACGGTATCTCCTGCGCTATACTCTTTCAACTGAAACGACAATTCAACGTCCGCCGTTGCTCCCGGCGCATGATATCCTTGGATCAGAATGGATTCGTCAAAACTAAGCCGCGCATTCTGTATAACCTGCTCATTCAGAGAATCTATCCTGTATGCCATGTCCCAGCGCAACGCGTCTATATCATTACGCCATTGCGCATGGTTTGTATGCAAGCCGCTCAACGACCATTCAAGAGTTTTGAGCCGATTATTTAGGCTTGTGTTACTGTATACGAGAAAGATCATGCCAATAAGCATCAGCGCTGTGATTATTTTTTTTGCTTTGTCAGACATGGATTCGTCACCTCAAATAAAGAAATTCTACTTTTCATCCGAGTAAAGGATGAACGTTTTACTCTATTCTCTGATTGGATTATATCATAAATAGCCAGTAACAGAATGAAATAGGGCGCTTGGAACGCTTTCCAGTTGAATACGATCACATCCTGTTGAATACGATCTTGAATTGGATATTATAAAATGATATATTATTACGAGATTCCCAGGCTTTTTGCTCAGCGGCTTGATCAGTGAGAGAAAACGAAATGCAGAAGGTCGAAGGTCATGAAAAGGAAAGATCAGATGGCAATCCGGAAAGGATGGCTTTAGGTTAGATATGAAACAAACCATAATGATAGTGGACGATGCGGAGATCAATTTAATTATGCTTGGGGAAATTATGCGTTCTGAGTATACTATATTGTCAGCGAATAGTGGAAAAGAAGCTATAGAAATAATGAAAAACGATTTGCCCGACATCGTGCTTTTGGACCTCAATATGCCGGAGATGAATGGCCTTGATGTACTTCAACATATGAAAGCGGATCCTGCGCTTGCCAGCATTTTGGTCATTTTCGTAACAGCAGAAACAGATACCTATTTAGAAGAAAAAGGGCTGGATATGGGTGCGGTGGATTATGTGCATAAACCGTACAATGAAAAGATCATTAAGTTTAAGGTGCGAAACCACCTGGAGCTAAAGGCGTATCGCGACAGGCTTGAGGATTTGGTACAAGTGAGGACGCAGCAATTGGTTGCCTCTCACGAAGCCATCATTACGAGTATGTCGCTATTGGCGGAACAGCGTGACAAAGTGACGGGGGATCACCTGACGCGAATAAAAATATCAACAAGCCTGCTGGCCGATAAACTAGCGCAAGTGTATCCTGAATTATTATCCCCTTCAGACGCAAAGCAAATCGCGCTGTATTCCCCGCTTCATGACGTCGGAAAGATTGCCATACCGGACGCCATTCTCGGGAAGCCAGGCAAATTAACGCAGGAAGAATTCGAGATTATGAAGTCGCATACGAGCAATGGCGGCAACATCTTAAGGGAAACCAATACGATTTTGGATGGCAGCAACGAGGAACTGCAATTTGCGATTGAAATATCGGAAGGACATCATGAGCGGTTTGACGGGACAGGTTATCCAAAAGGTCTCTCCGGGGAATCCATACCCATCGCTGCACGGATCGTATCGTTAGTGGATGTTTATGATGCGCTCAGAAACGCGCGCCCCTATAAAGATTCTTTTACCCATGAAGAATCCCATCGCATTATTACGGTGGGAGACGGAAGAACGATGCCGGAACATTTCGATCCGCGCGTATTGAAAATCTATGAGATGTTACAGACGGAATTGGATAAGGTATGTACCGAATATAAGGGTACGGAGCCGGCTTAGCCGTGGGGGAGCGCCCCAAAGTGGAGGGATGAGCGACCTGCGCGCGAATCCCGACGGGGCATGGGGCAGCGCCCCATCAAGAATAAAAGAAATGAGGCGGTAGCGTGAAAACAGCGATATTGGGCGCCGGCGCAATGGGTTCCCTGGTAGGAGCGCATATAAAAAAAGGCGGCGGAGAAGTATGGTTTGTTGATGTTTTTGCGGAACACATGAGAGCCGTCCGTGAAAAAGGCCTCTATATGGAGCTGGAAAGCGAATCCGAGCCACAGATTGTCTTTGTGGACGGTGCTGTGACCAGCGGCGACCAGGTCGGCGTCTGTGACCTGGTGATTGTGCTGGTCAAGTGCGTGGATATCGATACGGCTGTTGAATCAAATAGGGCCTTATTCGGGAAAGACACCGTCGTCGTCACCCTGCAGAACGGCGTGGGTAGCGCGGACGTCCTGGCGAAGTACTTTGATGGGGATCATCTGGGCTTGGGCGTATTAAAATCGTCCGCCAATATTCTCGGCCCGGGAAGAATTCTGGGAAACCCCCGCTTCCTGAACAGTCCGAAAGGCGTTTACTTTTCACCTGTCAACTGGGATACGCCCCATCGCGGCGTGTATGATGAGCTGGAGAGGCTCCTGTGCGCCGGCGGGATGCCGGCCGAATGCAACAAGGACGCCGAACTCTTTATCTGGGATAAGCTCTGTACCAATGTGATGCATAACGGGATTGCCGCATTGACGCAATTTCCCAATGAGGACGTGAGCAATCATGAAGACGGCTGGCTGCTCATGGGCGAGTTGGCCAGGGAAACCTGTGCAGTCGCGCAGGCCAGGGGTATGGATATGCGCCTTGATCACTACTGGCGCCCGCGCGAGGCCAATCCCGACTATGACCGGAGCAAGGTGAAGACGCTGCATTTCGTATCGGCGGTATTTGACTCGTTCCAGCAAAGAAAGACGGAAATTGATTTTCTCAACGGCGCCATAGTCAGAGAAGGAAAGAAATATGGCGTACCGACGCCTTACAATGAAACGATATGGCGGCTGGTTCGCGTCATGCAGGATAATTACGGCCATCAGTACCGGCCCCGGGAATAGGCGGATCAGAAACGTCGCAAACAGGCGAGAATCTGCTTTTCTTTTTCCAATTTTGCGCTATAATGTATAGTATTATGAGCTGTCGCTCATGATACTATATAGTGTTATGGGCGGCAGCCCACGTTAGATGGCTTATGCTTCGTAGGAGGGTACAAGTGAAATATCCGAAGAGAACCTTTCCCGGCGGCGTACATATCAAAGATTACAAAGGTTTCACCAACAGTCTGGAGACAGTAGAGGCAGAAGCGCCGGCGAAAGCGTATATACCCATGTCTATGCATATCGGCGCGCCTTCCAGGCCCTTGGTCGCCATTGGGGAAGAAGTCAAAATGGGACAGAAAGTAGCGGAATCCCAAGGCTTTGTCAGCGTTCCCGCCCACTCCAGCGTCAGCGGCAAAGTCGTCGCAATGCAACGTATGCCCATACCCTCAGGCCGTATGGTGGACACGGTCGTCATTGAAAATAACTATCAAGATGAATGGATCACCGCTATTCGCCCTGTGCCGCGAGAAAGCATTGAAGCTATGGATGGTGCGGCGCTGCAAGCCAAAGTGCTGGAAGCCGGGATCGTCGGGATGGGCGGCGCGGCATTTCCTTCGCATGTGAAACTGGCGCCCCCCGAAGACGGGAAAAAGCCCGACGTCCTGATTCTAAACGGCATCGAATGCGAGCCGTTTATCACAGCGGATCACCGGATCATGCTGGAGAAACCGGAAAGAATCATCGCGGGACTCAAGTATTTCCTGCGTATCATGGGCTGCGATAAAGGTGTTATCGCCATTGAAGCAAATAAAATGGACGCTTTCGAGCTGATGGTCAAGCTGACGGAAAAAGAATCGGCCATTGAGACCGTCGTCTGCCGGGAGAAGTATCCCCAGGGCTCGGAGAAGCAATTGATTTATACGATCACCGGCAGAGAAGTGCCGCCGGGAGGCTTGCCTGCGGATGTGGGCGTGCTGGTCCACAATGTCGCGACGGCTGTCGCCGTAGCGGATGCGGTAGAATATGAGCGGCCCCTGATCGACCGTATCCTCACGCTGAATGGCGACGCGATTACCAGACCGATGAATTATCGGGTCAGGATCGGTACGCTTTATGGCGACCTGATCGCCCAGAATGGCGGCATTGCCGGCGAAACGGCAAAGATTATATCGGGCGGGCCGATGATGGGCTTTGCCGTTTATGCGGCGGACATCCCCGTTACCAAGAGTACTTCGGGCATACTGGTGTTCAGCGAAGGTTCCCAAGTGCTGAAGCGGGAAGAGGAGATGTCCTGCGTCCGCTGCGCCCGTTGCGTCGACGCCTGCCCGATGGGCCTGGAACCAACCACATTGATGAAAGCGGCGAAAAAAAGCGACTGGGCAAAAGCAAAGGACTATGAGGTCGCCAGTTGCATGGAGTGCGGCAGTTGCAGCTACCAATGTCCCAGCATGATCCCTTTGGTGCAGTACATCCGCCTGGCAAAACAATACGTAACCAGCAGGGACGGCAATGGCGCTGTCAATCCATTCCTGCTGTAAGGAAAGAGAAGGTTAGCAATACATGGAACAAATAGAAAAACCCCTTATCCTTTCTTCCTCACCTCATTTCCATAGCCGCTATACGACGGAAAAATCCATGCGGGAGGTGGCTTGCGCAATCCTGCCGGCGGCTGCCGCGGGAATTTGGATTTTCGGCCTGCGGGCCTTCTTTGTTATTTTGTTGTCTGTCACAGGCGCGTTGACTTCCGAATTTCTATGCAACCGGATCATGAGAAGGAAGGTCAGCATAATGGATGGAAGCGCCTTGATCACAGGATTGATCCTGGCGCTCTGTTTGCCCCCGTCTATTCCCTTCTGGATTGCTTTCCTGGGCGGGGTATTTGCTATCGTCATTGGAAAGCAGGTTTTCGGCGGGATCGGCCAGAATATCTTTAACCCGGCGCTGATCGGGCGCGCGCTTCTTCTGGCGTCTTTTCCGGTGTTCATGACGAACTGGACGCCCGCTAGAGGGATGGCGATAGACGCCGTTACCACCGCGACGCCTATGGCGCTGATGAAGACCGAACTATTCGCTCAATTGCCGCCGCTGGGACAGATGGTTCTGGGCCAAATCGGCGGCTGTATCGGGGAAACCAGCGTTGTTGCGATTGTCTTGGGCGGAATCGTACTCCTTGTCAGAAAACATATCGACTGGCGCATTCCAATCCTCTATCTGGGTACGGTGTTTGTTCTTGCCGCCGCTTATGGCGCCGTTAAAGGCTATAGCCTGCTCTATCCGGTCTATCAGTTGTGCGCGGGCGGGCTGATGCTGGGGGCTTTCTTTATGGCGACGGACTGGGTCACCAGCCCCGTGACCAAGAAAGGCCGCATGGTATACGGGCTTGGCCTGGGCTTGCTCACCGGCCTTATCCGCTTCTTTGGCGGGCTCTCGGAGGGAATCTGCTACTCCATTTTATTGATGAATATTCTGACGCCTCTGATCGACCGTTATACCAGAGGCAGGATTTATGGCGTACGGAACAAAGGAGGAGAAAAGGCGTGAACAATCAAGTTGTGAAACTGACTGTATTTCTTCTCCTGATTACGGGTATCTCCGGCTTGGCAATCGGCTATGTGAACGGGATAACCGCCCCGGTCATCGCGGCCCAGGATGCGGAAAAGCTGCTTCAGGGCTATAGCGAGGTGTATCCGGGCGCCGATACCTATGACGAAGAGGCGGTGGAGTACCCGGACAGCCTGATCGACGGCGTGGTTTTGGCAATCAAAGACGGCAGGACGGCAGGCATAATCTATACCGTCCCAACGCAAGGCTACGGAAGTGAAATCCGGATGCTGATCGGTATGGATGTTGCCGGTAAAATGATAAGCGGCATTAAAATCTTGTCTCAGTCGGAGACCCCGGGCTTGGGCGGAAATTGTACACAGCCGTGGTTTGCGGAGCGCTATGCCGGAAAGACGGCGCTGCGTGAACTGAGAGTCGTCAAGACGGATACCGGCGCAGAAGACGAAGTACAGGCGATCACCGCGGCAACTGTTACATCCGCCGCTGTCGCCGCAGGGGTCAACGCGGCTATTGCCGACTTTCGTCTTCGCTTCGGCGGAGAATAGGAGGAGACGGAAACGTAATGCAAATACTGGAAGGCCTAAAAAAAGGCGTCATTACAGAAAACCCCTTATTTGTCCAGGTGTTAGGCACATGTCCCTCCCTGGCTTTAACCACATCGGTAGAAAACTCTCTGGGCATGGGGGTGGCTTTTACAGCGGTCCTGATCTGCTCCAACCTGGCTATCTCCCTGCTGCGAAAACTGGTTCCGCGAAATATCCGCATACCCAGTTATATCGTGGTGATCGCTTCCTTCGTGACCTTATGCGAGATGATCATGAACGCCTTTGCGCCGGCTTTGTATCAGGCGCTGGGTATCTTTATCCCGCTGATCGTGGTGAACTGCGTCATCCTGGGCAGGGCGGAGGCTTATGCGGGGCTGAATCCGCCCTTACCGTCGGTTATGGACGGCTTAGTTATGGGAATCGGTTATACCTGCGCCATCGCCCTGATGGCGACCATCCGGGAAATCCTGGGCGCCGGGTCCTTTATGGGCATACCGCTTTTTGGCCCTTCCTTCCAGCCTGTGCTGGTGATGATCCTCCCGCCGGGGGCGTTTATCACCTTAGGCTTTTTGTTCGCCGGCTTCGCCAGCATAAAGAACCGCAGGGCGAAAGCGGCAAAGAAGGGGGTATAGGGATATGTTAGCCCGTACATTCAGTATCGTTTTTGGCTCTGTCTTTATATCCAATATCGTCCTGGCGCAGTTTCTGGGTATCTGCCCCTTTCTTGGCGTGTCCAAGGATATGAAGAACGCCGTAGGCATGGGCGTCGCCGTCATGTTTGTGATGACGCTTTCCTCATCGATCT
>WRMS01000080.1 GCA_009777025.1 Clostridiales bacterium
GCCAGCGTATTTTTGTACCAATTATTGATCGCCGTCCGCGCCAGCGAGCTGGCATAAAAGCGGTTATCCGTCGTCGCGCTATACCGCGTTAGGCTGGCGGTAATCGGCTCTTGTCTGAGCAGCAGCGAATAGCCCTCAAATTGCGCGATCTCGATCCAGGCTGAACTGTCCCCCGCCCTTTCCCGGGAAAGGGTCCTTCCGTTTACGGGTGTGGGCGATCCAGCCGCCAGCGCGGCCGGCGCCAGTCCGCTTAAGAACAATGTCAGTAATAAAATCGACGAAACTACCGTTGAGAACACTTTCCTTTTCATAACCACTAGCCCCTTCCATGTAGTTGACTCTCGTTGCACTGCGATTCAGGATGTAAAACTTCTAAAATGCGCTTCGCCCATAACCCAAACGGCGAAGCCTTAGGTGAATGTTACATGGGGCTCTGCCCCAAACCCCGTCGGGATTCGCGCACATGTCGCTCATCCCTTCCGCTTCGCGGCGCTGCGTTACCGCAGCGTTAGCAACTGACACTATTGACTTCTTGTTTAAGATTGACGCCTTTAAGGTGTCAGTTACTACAGGAGTAAGTCACTATTTCACTGGGTCGTTTAAAGCAAAAAAAGCGCAGAAACCATTACAAATCGTTTCCCGCGCCTTTCGGCTGCCCTGTCTAGCAGAGGGTACTCGCGCTCCCGCGCTGATTTACACATCATTATACCTTTGTAGATAACGATTGTAAATACATTATTTGTCTTCCTTATCCTCATGTGAATCATCATTCCGATGCAAATGCCTTTGTCCTTGATCTTCGTTTATAGTAAAATCAAGAGTAAGATAGGTACGGAAGCGTTCCTTGTTCGCATCAAAATAGATCTTGCCCATATTGGTCAGAAATGGCTCTAATATGTCGATCAGACGTTGAAATTCGTCTCCTTCATCATAGTGTACTCTTAAACGCAGGCTCATATGTCTCCTTTCTTTCTTTGACAGGCAACGGTTTACCGCCTTTACTCCTTTATACTTTAAGCATAAAGGTTCAAGTTACTTGAAAGTCAATATGATTTTTTTACAGTCGTAAATAAATTATACGCGCCCGTAACAATCGCTCCTGATTACAACGGGCGCGTTTTCATTCTGTCTGTCCCCGCCTATCCGCTGGCCTGCGCCGTCTCAGTATTACTCCGCACAACCTAATGGGCGCTTGATTTTATTATTTCGTCCGGTCCGTGGTGGGGGAAGGTCTTGACAAGCCTCGCCGCGTGCATCACCTGCACCATCATTTCCACATGATTCCCCAAATTCATATCGGGAATCTTTTTGAGTAATTCTCCTTCTCTTGTATTTACAAAATGGGCATAGCCTCCGTTGAAAACGATGGCGCACATATCGAGAAAACATCGTTCACATTTACACATATCGGTTTTTCCCATTACTTCGCGGACGGCCATCCGAACAATTTCGTCGTAAGCATTAACCAGTTGGAAATACAGCGGCCTTGCCCGTTTCTGGGTTTTCTCCTCATTGTCTGTCATCCTGCACCTCCTTCGTCATTTGTGATAAAAAACCTTGCCATACTGTTCCGCCTCGTCGTCCAACCATTTCAGCCGCTCAGGATAGCGGGGCGTCGCGCCGCTGTTCCAGAAAGCGTATCTGCCTCCCGGTCCGTAGGTATCCATTGCCAACCTTACGGAAGTTCTGGTATCTTCCTCAGTAGACTCCGGCAGATTACCCGGGCCGAAGGCGTCCCAGCCGCCAACAGCGACGAAATGGTACATTTCTTTATATTTGTTGATATCATTAAACACTTGGAAAGGCTGGATCATTCTGACGCCAAGATCCGCATAGTCCGTCATAACCGCTTCCACACAGCCGTCAACATGCATCTGCGGTACGGCGCCTATTTCCCGTATCGCGTGATAAACCTTGCTATGAACCGGCTTAATGATCCGCCTGTAAGTCTCCGGCGACATCAGCAGTCCTCTGTGGGTCGCGATATGCTCCATCGTTGTCACAATGTCCGGTTGAAAATAGAGACAGAATCTGTTCATCACGTCTATCCAGAAATCCGCCATCGCGTTCAGGAAATCATAGGTCGCTTCAGGTTCCTCAAGCAATGCGGCGAGCGCGTTTTCTATGCCCATCATATAGTGCATCGCCTCCCACATGCCGCCGAACATATAACTCGTCAGCTTTGTGTTCCGGTCAATGCCGGAAAGCGCGTTTTGCGCGTCCGCCTGCCAATCGTTCGCATTTAAATTGAGTTTCGGCATGACGTCCCGCCATTTGGTAACGTCCCGCAGCTGAAAGCTTCCGTCGATGGTATTGGTCGGAATCGGACCGTCTATCGTCGAATGAAATTCGACGCCAAATACATCCACCGTTTTATTTGTTCCCTCTATCGCTTTCCTGCCGGTAAAAGCCGAAGCTCCGCCCGAAACGGCTTTATTGTAGTTGGGCAGCCACTCCGGAATCCGTCCGTCCAAAAGCATGAGAAAATTTTCTTTTTCGCTGATATTCGCCATATTCTCCATTCTCCTGGTATTATTTGTCAGATGCCATCAAACGCTGTCCATACCAAGGGCAGGCGCAGCGTTCAGGTCCCAGCCGTCCCGGAAACCGGCTCGCAGGCGGTAATACCCGGCGCAGGCTATCATCGCCGCGTTATCCGTACAATACGCCGGCTCAGGAAGATAAAGCGTAAACCCTGCCGCATCGCAAGCCGCAGCCATCATCTGTCGTAGACGGCTATTCGCCGCCACGCCGCCTGCCAATAAAACCTGATCCACGCCGTAAGCGGCGGCTGCAGCGATCGTTTTCTCCGTCAGTGTCGCACAGACATTTTCCTGAAAAGAAGCCGCCAGATCCGCTTTATCGATCGCTATACCCTGCTCAGCCAAGCGATGCATCAGGTTGAGAACCGCCGTTTTCAGGCCGCTGAAGCTGAAGCTCCAAGGGTCGTCACGGAGCCGGGCTACAGGCAGGGAAATGGCTTCCGGGTTACCCTCCCGGGCCAGGCGGTCCAGAACCGGCCCTCCCGGATACCCCAGTCCTAATGTCCTGGCCACCTTATCATACGCCTCCCCTGCCGCATCGTCCCTGGTCTGGCCCAACAGGCGATAGCTGCCATGGCCTTCCAGCAACATGAGCGCGGTATGTCCGCCGGATACGATGAGGCCGATAAGAGGAAAGCTTATATCCGGGCCTGTAAGCCAATTCGCGTAGATATGTCCTTCCATATGGTTCACCCCGACATAAGGAATGGCCAAGCTGTACGCCAGCGCTTTCGCTGTACTCAATCCCACCAGAAGGGCGCCCACCAGCCCCGGCCCTCTGGACACGGCTATCCCGTCCAAATCGCGCAATCTGACGCCGGCTTGCTCCGCCGCTTGATCAATCAGGAGATTAACGCTTTCCATATGCTGCCGGGAAGCAAGCTCCGGCACTACGCCTCCGTATACGCGATGCAAGTCGGTCTGAGACGCTACCAAATTTGCCTTCAGTATCCTGCCTTCTTTTAGTATGGCGGCGGCTGTCTCATCACAACTGCTCTCGATACCCAGTATCCATTGAAACGATTCCATATAACGCCTTATTTCATCTTGATTTCTCTGTCTCCGTTCGCGTCGGACGCATCCGCTTCCTTTCGGCGAAGCCACATAACGATCGCGTCTTCTCCTCCATTATCATAATACCCGTGCCGGATGCCTGCTTCCGCGAAGCCGGTTTTCTTATATAGGTTGATGGCAATCTGATTACTGACGCGCACTTCCAGCGTCATGTGATTCATCCCGTTTGTCCAGCCCCAGCGAATCATTGCCTGCAGAAGCATTTTTCCCAGCTTCCTGCCTTGATAGTCGGGCCTTACCGCGATATTGGTGATATGACCTTCGTCGAAAATTTTCCAGATTCCGCCATAAGCCAAAACCTCATCCGGCTTCTCCTCGTCGGCTAAAACCAGATATAGCGCCAGTGTGTTGTCCGCCAACTCACTGCGAAAGGCAGCCTCAGACCAGGGCGTCGTAAAAACCAACTTTTCAATGTTGGCGATTTGCGGAATATCTTTTTCCGTCATGCTTCGGATCTCATATGCTGCCATTTTCCCTACTCCTCATGCGAGCCGCCGATTGCGACTAGTTTGCGATAAGTCAGATTCCCCTCAGGTAGATTGGTTTCAAGCCATAAAACGCCCTATCTACCGCTTCGCCCCATTGATCCTGGCGTCCGCTTTTTCCCATGGCGTCCATGGCGGCAAGGGCGATGAAACTTCCCCGGCACAAACCGGTTATGGGGGGTAGCAGCCTGGCTTGCGCGCCCAGATCCCGCATCCAGATTTCTTTGTACATCGCAACGCCGTCTCCCAGCAGGAATACTTCTTCCCCCGTTGCTTTCATCCGTTCCGCCCAGGCTTCGGGACGCAGGGCTTCAGGAGGAACGAGGCAATCCAATGTCCAGCGGAGGTCCTTCGTCATTCCTGCCGGCGCCCTTTCTTTCTTACCCCGCTGACGGGCGGCAAAGAGTTCTGTGAGAGAGGGATTGTCTCTGACAGCGTTTCCGTTTCCGTCTCCGTTGCCTTCGTCTGTTACCGAAGAGGAAACGCAGCGCCATCGATATAGGCCGGTATAGACTTGTTCCCGCCTGGCATTGAGCATAGGCGACACTTGAACCGGTTGGCCTGCCATAGCCCAGGACATGGCTTCCAATGTGGGGATAGCCGCCAGTCTTACCCTTATGCTCCCCGGCGGATGCAAGGGTAACGGCGCGGCGTCGCGCTCAGAAACCTGTGATAATCCCTGCGCAAGGGCTTTGGCTGTAGCCATACCGATACGCAATCCGGTAAAGGATCCCGGCCCCGCCGAAACGCCGATTCCCGTGATTTCTTTGCTGTTTCGCCTGCACAAACGGAGCAGATCGTCGATCATCGGCAGTAATTGTTCCGAATGGGTGAGTCCCACATTCAGCAGGAGTTCTCCCAAAAGGCCCTGATCGTCCGCCAGGGCAACGGAAGCCACCGGCGTCGCGCTCTCGATTCCTAAAACCAGCATATCCTTTCCCTGTTCTGTCATACCTTGCCTCTCCTCCGACGAATCCCGGCGGCGTCTCTGTACGATGATAAGCAGCGGAGCAGTTCCCGCCGCCAGCCCTCCTCTCCGCCATAAGGCGCCAGGGTGATTCTTCGACTGTCCGCCGATGAGCTTTGCTCAAGTGTAATCCGAATCCGCCGGGCGGGCAAATACGCCTCCGCCAGTCTGCCCCACTCGATAACACAAACGCCGTCGCCATAGAAATATTCCTCATATCCCAGGCCTTCCAGTTCTTCCGGCGACGCAAGCCGATACGCATCGAAGTGATACAGCGGCAAACGTCCGCCTTCGTATAGATGAAGAAGCGTGAAAGTAGGGCTGGTCACCGGCGCCGGAACCTTCAGTCCCGCCGCCAATCCTTGTACCAGACTGGTCTTACCGGCGCCTAATTCGCCGTCCAGGGCGATAAAGTCTCCGACGCAAAGAAAACAGGCCAGAAATTCGCCGAAAGCCCGCGTCTCCTCGACGCTGGTTGTCTCGACTTGCATGGCGCCATCGGTAGCCGAAACTTGCACAAAATCATCCTCCATATCCGGACTCATCCCTGCGTTCAATTTTGCTCCCATACGGGAAGGCCATCGATATATGTAGCCACACAATGGCTCTTATAGTGAAATGGATCTCCGTCAAATACGGCAAAGTCCGCATCCTTACCCGGCGCCAGGGAACCTGTTCGCTGCGCTATCCCTAAGATGACCGCCGGATTGAGGGTCACGGTCCGCAACGCCTGATCCCAGGAAAGGCCATACCGCACCGTCATCGCGGCGCACAGAGACAAGTATTGGATCGGCGTACAACTGTGATCTGTCGTCAGGGACACGAGTACCCCGGCGTCTGACAGGGACTTTACCGCCCGCCATCCCACTTGTTCCATTTCCACCTTGGATCGGCTGGAAAAGCTCGGCCCGATGACCACCGGGATATTGTCGCGCAATAGCGCCGGGATCAATCTGTCGGCTTCCGTACCGTGCTCCAGGATCATCTTCAAATGAAATTCCCCGGCAATCCGGATAGCCGTATGGATATCGTCGGCGCGGTGCGCGTGCGCCCTGAGCGGAATTTCCCGGCGGAGGAGCCTGCAGAGTAACTCCATTCCCAGATTCTCATCATGGAGTTCGCCGTCTTCGGCGGCTTTTTCTTTTTTCAACCCATAGTCACGCGCGTCGACTAAAGCTTGACGCAGCAGCGAAGCAATCGCCATTCTGGTCGTAGGCATTTTCTTCTGCTCAAAATAAACACGCTTGGGATTCTCCCCAAAAGCCGCTTTTACGCCGGCTTCTGCGTCCAGGAGCATCCGATCCAGATCGGGGCCGGCGGTTTTAACGATACAGACGGAACCGCCGATCACGTTGGCGCTGCCGGGCGCGATCATCACTGTGGTGACGCCGCCGGACAGCGCGTCGCCGAATGCCGGATCATAGGGGTTGATCCCGTCTACGGCGCGCAGTTCCGGTGTGACGGCGCTATCTCCCGTCTCATTTACGTCATCCCCTTCAAAGCCATACACTTCTTCCAGAATGCCGATATGGGTATGGGCGTCGATCAGGCCGGGTGTTATCACCAATCCGGCGCCGTCTGTCACCTCCGCATCGGCAGGAATGTCCAGCTTTCCCTTTTCCCCTACGGCGAGGATTTTTCCCTCACTCCAGAGGATCGTACCTTTCTTCCATGTTTTACTTTCAACCGTATGGATCTCCGCGCCTGTCAGCGCATAGATTTTGTGCCCCCGATCCTCTTTCTTGTCTAAAGGGACTCTCTCTTTGGAGGCATTCTCTTTTTTGCTCGGGCTCATAAACACTCCAATTCTTTCATCGCCAGGGGCAGATACTCGGCAACCTCTCCCGCCAGTCCCCCTCTGCTTCCTTTGTCTTCTTTCAATAGGTCGCCGGCCCTGCCATGGAGATAAACAGCCAAAACCGCAGCGTCACACGGCGGCAGGCCCCGGGCAATCAGCGCGGCAAGAGCGCCGGCCAGCACATCCCCGCTTCCCGCGGTTGCCAAAGCCGGCCCGCCGGTTGAGTTAATATATAGATTCCCCGCCGGATCAGCGATCAACGTAGAAGCCCCTTTCAGGACGACGATCGCGGCGAACTCCTCCGCCGCTTTACAAACCGCCGCGCATCTGTCTTTCTGTATCTCCTCTGCTGTGGTATCCAGAAGACGGGCCAGCTCCCCGGGATGCGGCGTCAGCACCAACAATCCTGCTGCAGCTACTGCAATATCCTTATTTTGCGCCAAAGCCCAGAGTCCCCCTGCGTCAACAACCGCCGGTTTTGTCCAGGAGGACAGGACTTCCTCAAGGATCAGAACCGTCTCATCTGTTCTGGCCAGGCCGGGACCGATCAGCAGCACATCCTTGTCTTTCCCGATTTCCAGTATCTCTTTCCCGGCTTCCGCTGACAGAAAACCAGCCTTTTCTTCCGGCAGCGCAAGGGTCATACCTTCTGTGAAAGCCAGGTCGATGCAATCTGCCAGAGAGTCCGGCACTGCAGTAGTCACCAGCCCCGCTCCGCTACGCAGCACCGCCCGTGAAGCAAGCATTGCCGCCCCCGTCATACCCAGTGAGCCCGCAACCGTCAGCACATGGCCATAACTGCCTTTGTGGCTGTCGGGAGGAATCTGCTGCAGCAGCGGCAGGACAAAGTCCGCATCCACCCATTCCGTTGCTCTCTCCAGCCTTTCCAGGGCTTCCTTGGGGATAGAGATATCCACCACCCGCACCTGCCCCGCGTGGAAGCGTCCGGGATACATATAGAGTCCTCGTTTACCATAAGCAAAGGTCACTGTCTCCCGGGCATGTACCGCTTCTTCTGCCGCCTGTCCGGTTCCGGGATCCACGCCGGAAGGGATATCTACCGCGATGACCCATGCTTTTCCCTTATTCATGGCTTCTGCGGCAAGAAGATAGTTGTCCGTCAGGCTTCCCTGAAAGCCGCTGCCCAGCATAGCGTCAATCGCTACGACCGCAGTCTCCAGGCAAAGCTTCAGCGGATAAAAGCTGTTCTTGTCAGTCAAAACATACCAGCGGATATCTGTGCTTTCGACGAAGCTCCAGTTTTCCCTCGCCGTGGCTTGATATTCATCCGGATTGCATAACAGAAACAGACGGACGTCGGCGCCCCATTGATGCAGATGCCTGGCAGCCACCAGGCCGTCCCCTCCGTTGTTGCCTTTCCCAGCGACAATCAGTACCTGGTTCTGTTCCCGGTTCAGATGTTTCCAGGCTGCCGCAGCCACCGCGCGGCCTGCGTTTTCCATCAAGAGTAATTCAGGGATCCGCCGCTCTTCTATAGCCCAGCGATCCATTTCCGCCATATCCCTTCCGCTGACAATCTTCATCGATTCACGCCCCCTTAAATCCCTTTTATTACAAAAAAATGCGGCAAATAAATGCGTTTACCATCTGCAAACATAAGCGTGCCAGCTCAAGTCTGCGGCTGGTAGGCGCTGAGGTAATAATAAAACGGCGGGCTCGCTACAGACGGCAAATCCATTATTTCTCTTCGTCGCAGCGTCGGATAAATTTTATTATACATCATTAAGTCCATAAATCCCCCGGGAAACGTCAATCCTCTCTCCAGGTTGCTCGCGTCGCCAATGGCAAAAACCTGCAAGGGTAACGCTACGGGACTGTTATTGACTGTGATGACCTTGCCGGAGGGCGTATCAGTATAAAATATATAGCTGTTTGCCGTTAACCGATGGTCTCCGACCGCGATCGCTTCCGCGCCGGCAGCATATAGTTCGTTCACCAAAACGATGACGTCGGTGTAGGATACGGCGGAAGTTACTTGAAATTGAACCTCCAATCCCTGTCCGATAACGGGCATGATGCCATTGGCGATTTGCAGGCGACTTAATTGCTGTTCCAGCGAACGCAAGGTCATTTCCTCGTCTTCCAGGGCATTTCTGCGGTCATATAGCTGCGAAGACAAATCTGCCATCTCCTGTCCCAGCCGCTGCCGTTTTTCAGTCAAGTTCTTTACCATCACGATCAGGTTTTCCTGTCTTTGTTGATAAAGCTCCCGTTCCGGCGCCTGCTGCGCTTGAAACTGGACGGAAAACAAGATGCCCATGGCTGCCGCAGCGCAAAAGAAAGCAAACATATTTCTTACGCTATGGTTCATCGTGTTCCCCCTTTTGATCATAGTTCTTCCGGACGCGAGCTTTCATAGGATTCCGCTTCCTTATCTTCTGTAGCCGCTAAAACCTCCGCCTGATCGCCCTCATTCCCATTCTCTTTCTCTTTCCGGTCCAGTGCTTCGCGATGCGCGCGAAAGAGTTGGCTTCTCATCCGCAGGTTTTCAATTATATATACACGAATCAGGGAAAGGTTGCTGAACAATCTTACGCCAAAAGCGAAAACCGCTGCGTAGTATAAATCGATACCCAAGGTATCGCCGATAAAAGCCAGCGCAGCCGCTAAGAGGGCGTTGGCAAAAAAGCCGGACAGCATCAGAAGGCCGTCGAATTTCATTTCATATATGGCCTTAATCCCGCCAAATACAGAATCAAGAGCAGCCATAATTCCGATGGATAGGTACTTGACCATCCCGGCCGGAATCTCAATGTGCAGAAATTGTCCGAGATAGACGCCCAAAACCAATCCGATGACAGGGATCAGCCATCCCATAGAAATCCGGCCTCCTTCCGGGTTTATCACAGGGTGTCAGTTACTAGCGATCAGCACAGGTTCAAATCCTGTGCTGATCGATGATTCGTTCAAGTGGGTCGCCGCCCTGCGCTAATTAAGCTGGGCGTACACAAATTGCATCTCTCCTTTGTATGCGGGTAGAATCAGTTCTTCCCCAATCGACAACGATACAGGAAATTGATTCTGCAGCAAATACCCATAGCGTCCATGGGTTACCGTATCCAGCAAAATCGTAGGATTGCCGATTGCCATAATGACAAAAGGCGGCGCCAGACGCGTCGTATTCACTAATACTACATTGCCAACGCATCGCAGCTCGGTTGTTCCGACAAAACGCTGGTCATTGATGGAAATCGCCTCAGCCCCGGCGGATTTCAAGTCGGAAATCACAGACAACAAATCATCGTAGTGAATAATAAATTGGTTCGGATCTACCCCCGGGTTTTCCCGCATCCCATTATAATTGTCATCGATGATGATTTCGACGCCCTGCCCGGTGACCTGGGTCAGCCCTGCCCTAAGCTGCGCCGTTTTCAGCTCTTCCTGATAAGCCTGGATAGCCGCCGACTGATGGACAAGATCAATCTCCTCAAGCTCGGCTCTGTATTGCTCAATCAGGCCTTCATACGCCGCGATCTCCTGCTCCAAACCGGTGATGGTGGAAACAAGATTATCCATTCGCTCGCTCAGGGCTGTGTTTTGGGGATTCTCCGCTCCGATCAGGCTTTGGTGAAAAGTATACAATGCGCCGATCAGAAAGCAGAGTATGCTAATGGTAAGAAGGGCAAAGAATTTGTGTTTCATAACAAATAGTATATCATAATGAAAAAGCAAAAATAAGAGATAAATCCGGTAAAAATATGATAGAATGTACAAAACACAAACCTT
>WRMS01000081.1 GCA_009777025.1 Clostridiales bacterium
TTACTTCCGCCTTTCTTGATCCGATTATTGAGCTGCCTACGATTTCGATGATTGGGGATATTTACAGGATCACCGACGAATTCCAGCGATATGAAAGCGATCCGAGATATATAGCGGAAAAAGCGGAGAAATTCCTGAAAGACACAGGCATTTCCGACCGCTGTCTTTTTGGGCCTGAGTTTGAGTTTTACGTATTGGATAATGTAGAGTTTCGCAACGATATCAATCATTTCGAAGCCCACCTGGATTCCGCCCAGGCGGCATGGAACTCGATCCATAGCCCATTTGACGAGCCGGATAAGAACAAAGGCTATAAAGTCATGCCTCACAAAGGCTATCACGCGGACCAGCCTTTCGATATCAGCTTTCCTTTGCGTAATCGCATCGTTCGTACCCTGGAGGATAACGGTATACCCGTGAAATACCACCATGCGGAAAACGGAGGCCCCGGGCAGGTTGAAATCGAAGTCGTCTTCAGTACGCTTCGGGACATGGCGGACAAGACGCAAAAATTGAAGTATTTTGTGAAGAATATCGCGATCCAAAACGGGAAGACCATCACGTTTATGCCGAAGCCCTTTCTCGGAGAAAGCGGCAGCGGCATGCATGTGCATCTGCAAATGTTTAATGAAGGAAAGCCGATCTTCTACGACGAGAACGGATACAGCAACTTAAGCCGGACGGCTTTGTACGCGATTGCCGGCATCCTTGATCACGCCGCGGCGCTGGCGGCCCTCACCTGCCCCTCGACCAACTCCTACAAGAGGCTGGTTCCCGGCTACGAGGCGCCTGTCACCGTCTGCTTCGGGATCGCGAACCGGACTTCCGTGATCCGGATACCGGGCTACGCGAAGAAGCCGGCGGATAAGAGATTTGAGTTCCGGCCTGCCGACGCCACCTCCAATCCCTACCTGTGCTATTCCGCCCTCGTCATGGCCGCGATTGACGGCATTCAAAGGCAGCTGGATCCCACAAAGCACGGCTTCGGTCCTTATGACAAGAATATGTACTATTTAACGGATGAAGAGAAAAAGACGATCCACAGTCTCCCGGCAACGCTGGAAGCAGCCGCGGATGCTCTTGAGAAGGATTATCAGTTTCTGCTGAACGGTAATGTATTTAGCGAAGAGATCCTCCGAAACCATCTTCTGCGAATCCGGAAAGACGCCAAAGAAGTCAGTATGGTCCCTCATCCGCTGGAGTATGAAAAATACTATGATATGTAACCGCACTATACTAAGATGCGCTTCGCCCATAACCCAAATGGCGAAGCCTTAGGCGAATGCTACATGGGGCTCTGCCCCATACCCCATCGGGATTCGCGCGCATGTCGCTCATCCCTTCCGCTTTGCGGCGCTGCGATTCCGCAGCATTAGTCCCTTACGGACAAAAAAATCGGGTTTTAAATTGACACATAAAGTCCGTAAGGTACTATGTGACCCATTGACAGGTAAAGAAAATCCTTTTATAATAAGCGTTGTCGTCGGGGCGTAGCTCAGTTTGGCTAGAGCGCCATCTTGGGGTGGTGGAGGCCGCAAGTTCAAGTCTTGTCGCTCCGATACGGTAGAAACGGCTCAGGCATTGCGCTTAAGCCGTTTTTTCTTATCAGAAGGGGGGCGTCCGTAATGAGGAAACCGATGATCGCCGTACCGATGGGGGACGCAGCGGGGATCGGCCCGGAAATCCTCGTCAAATCTTTTTGTGACCCGCAGCTTCACGACTCCCGTATCGTTGTGATCGGGGACAAACACGTCATGGAAAACGCCTGCGGAATCTGCGGCGCGGATGTACATATACGCGTCATACAGGATATCCGTGACGCGGACTTTGAGCCGAAAGTGATCCCTCTGATCGAGACGGAAGCGATCGATAAGGAGCGCTTCCGCTTCGGGGAGCTATCCGCCATGTGTGGGAAAGCGGCTTTTTCCTACATTCAAAAGAGCATTGATTTGGCCATGCATCATCAGGTCGATGCGATCGCTACCCCGCCGATTAACAAAGAATCCCTTCGGCTTGCCGGCCTGGAGTATATCGGCCATACGGAGATATTCGCCGAACTCACCGGCACAAAAGACCCGCAGACCATGTTTCAGACAGGCAATCTGCGGGTGCTTTTTCTCACGCGGCATGTGTCCTTGCGGCAAGCCTGTGCCCTTATCACGAAGGAACGCATTGTCGATTTTGTGAAAAGAAGCGTCGAATCCTTAAGCAAGCTGGGGATCGGTGAAGGAAAAATGGCGATCGCCGGCTTGAACCCCCATTGCGGCGAACACGGGCTGTTCGGCGACGAGGAAGGCCGTGAGATCCTTCCCGCCGTGAAAGAACTGCAGGAGGCAGGGTATCCCGTAGAAGGTCCCATCGGCGCCGATTCGGTTTTTTATCTTGCCCGGCAGGGGAGGTACAACTGCGTCCTCTCCCTCTACCATGATCAAGGCCACATCGCCTGCAAAACCCTGGACTTTGAAAAGACGGTCTCGATCACCAACGGAATGCCGATACTCCGCACTTCTGTTGATCACGGCACGGCCTATGATATCGCCGGCCGCGGAATCGCCAGCGAAATCAGCATGGTGGAAGCCATATTAACCGCAGAGAAATACGCCCCGTTGTTTCGCGCGAGCGGCGCGTGACTTCCGTTCTTTATTTCCCGCCTCGCCATGCTTTCACTAAAAAAAAGGAAAAGATAGCCGCTGCGGCGACCATCAGCATTTTGGCGTATACGCCATTTTCCGCAACGATGATATGGGTCACGCAGAATAGGAGACAAGCAGCCGGCAAATACATCTTGCTGTTCATTGCCGCCGGTCAGGCTACGCCTTCTACGCGTAAGACGGTGATCACTTCTTTCGTAATCTCCAGGCCGCGGATTTCCTCCAGGGCCTTCCGGAGATCGCCTTCCCTGACCAGATGCGTGACAAAAATCAGTTCGGCGTTCCCCCCGATCAGATCGATTTGGTTGACCGTATCCAAGCTCACTTGATATCTACCTAATATCCTGGCTACCGTGGCCAGCACCCCGGGTCTATCCGTCAAAAGAAGCCGTAGAAAGAACCGCGTCTCCACATCTTCGATGGGAAGGATCGCCTTTTCTCTTTGATATACCCGCGTTAAGCTGCCACAGGAGCCGAAGCGGATATTTCTGACGATTTCCGCGACGTCTCCCAGAATGGCGCTGGCGGTGGGAAAGCGGCCTGCCCCTCTGCCATACAGCATCACTTCCCCCAGCCGATCCGCTTTGACAAAAACGGCGTTATACGCCTCCTTTACCGACGAGAGCGGATGCGCCTTTGGCAGCAGCGCCGGATGCACCCGGACTTCAATCTTGCCGTCCGTCTCCCTGCACAGGGCAACCAGCTTAATGCAGAGATCCATTTGATCCGCAAACAGAATGTCTTCACGGGTTATCCCAGTGATCCCCTCGATATAGACGTCGTCCAGCGTGACCTGACTCTGGAATGCAAGGGTGGACAAAATAGCGGCTTTTCGCCCGGCGTCCAGACCTTCCACATCCGATGCGGGGTTTGCTTCCGCGAAGCCCAGTTTCTGCGCGTCAGCCAGTACGGATGAGAAATCGTCGCCCTGATCTGTCATCCGGGAAAGAATGTAATTGGTCGTACCGTTCACAATCCCCATCACTTCCCTGATCGGGTCAGAGATAAGGTTCTGCCGCAGGGCGCAGAGTATGGGAATCGCGCCGCCGACGCTGGCTTCAAAGTAAAGATCCGTACCGGCTTCTTCCGCGATGCCAAACAATTCCTGACCATGAAGGGCCAACAGGTCCTTATTGGCTGTGACTACATTCTTTCCGCTCTGTAAAGCCTCACGGATAAACGTTTTTGCCGGCTCGATACCGCCCATCGTCTCAATCACAATCTGAATATCCGGATCTGTCAACACGTCCTGCCAATTGTCAGACAGGGGAATATCCCCCTTGTCGAAATCCAGTTCTTTTTGCCAGTCCTTCTCCAATATACGTTTTAATACGATCTTACAGCCAAGCTGCCTCTCCAGAAATTCTTCATATTTAAGGAGCATGATGGCGACGCCCTGCCCGACAGTGCCTAAACCCAGTATCGCAATATTGATCGTTTCCATCCTCATCTCTCCTCTTTGTTAGGAATCCTCGGCAACGCCTTCCACACGAATAAGCGACACCACTTTTTGGGTCGCGGGCAGCGCCTGGATAGACGACACCGCTTCCTGCATATCGCCTTCCACAGCCAGATGCGTAATGAACACTACTTCCGCGACGCCTTTATCCAACACAGTCTGGTGTACTCTGGCGATGCTGACATTACAGCGTCCGAGGATTTCCGTTACATCGGCGAGCGTCCCCGGCTCGTCCGTCAGTAACAGGCGCAAAAAGAACCTGGTACGGACTTTCTCCATAGGCAGTATCGGCAATGTCCTGGGCTCGACAAAATTAAGCCTGCCCTGGCAATTCCTGTGGATATTCTGCGCGACCGCTACGACGTCGTCCAGGATGGCGATCGCGCTGGGAAGCCTGCCGATACCAAGTCCGTAGAACATCGTTTCGCTTAATTCTTCCCCTTTTACAAATATAGCGTAATAGGTGTCTTTCACAGCGCTGAGCGGGTGCGCGGCGGGAATCAGCGCGGGATGGACTCTGGCTTCAATCGAAACGCCGTCGTTGCGGCAAACCGCCAAAAGCTTAATCGCATACCCCAGAGAATGCGCAATCGCTATGTCTTCTCCCGTGATCCGGGTTATGCCTTCCATATATACATCGGCCAAATGAACCTGGCTGTGGAAAGCCAACGTCGCCAGGATCGCCGCGCTCCTCGCCGCGTCTCGGCCGTCGATATCCGCCTTAGGGTCAGGTTCGGTCAGCCCGTTCTCCTGTGCTTCCGCCAGCGCTTTGTGAAAGCCGCATCCTTCTCCCATTCTGGTCAGGATGTAGTTTGTCGTGCCGTTGATAATCCCCATGATCTGCGTCAACCGGCAGACGCTGAGATTCTGGCGCAGCGCCCGGATTAAGGGTATGGCCCCTCCCACGCTATTCTCAAAATACAGATCCCTTTCCGCCTCTCTGGCAGCCTGAAAGAGTTCAGTTCCATATTCTGCCAGTAAATCATTGTTTGCGGTCACCACGCTTTTTCCGGCTTTTAATGCCTGCAGAATATACGTTCGCGCAGGCTCAATCCCGCCTATAGTCTCCACGATGATCCGGATGGAAGGATCCTGCAGTATATCCTCCCAGCGATTGGTACACATGCCTTCCGGTAGTTGAACGTCTCGCTTTTTTGTCAGATACTTCTCTAACACTCTGCCAAGTTCAATCGGGCAGCCCGCTTCTTTTGCCAGCAGCTCTTTCTGCGCATCCAGCATCATGACGACGCCCTGCCCAACTGTGCCCAGGCCAAGGACTGCGATCTTAATTGTTTCCATAACTATTCTCACCTCATTCAGACTTTGTTGGCAGCCCATCGCAGAGTTAGGTGACGACTTCCACTTTGATTACGCCCTCTTGATCTTGCAATTTTCCGATCAGCACGTCTATGTCGTCTATGATGGTCGTGTTGACGTTCATGGTGACGATCGCTACGCCTTGAATCGGCATACTCTGATTGATGGAGTCGATATTGCCTTTCATGGAAGCTACCGTATTTAGTACCGTTGACAATACGCCGGAACGGTGCTCCAGCAGTAAGGAAAAGGCTGTAATAATTTCATTGTCCTCACGGGTGTAGGGTTGGATGCCGTCTTTATATTTATAAAAGGCACTGCGGCTTATTCCGACTTTTTCAACCGCTTCATTCACGGTCAGCGCGTCTCCCCGGGTTAACATCTCATTTACTTGAACCGTTTTCAGGATAACATCCGGGAGGATATCGCTGCTTACGACATAGGATTTGCTTGATCGTTTTGTTTTCATAAGCTTTCCATCCTTCCGCCGTTCACGCGTTTCTCCGAATCGTCTATGACTGTCGATACTTGTTCTACGTACGCTCGTGTAGGTAGGGTCATTGTATCACTTTCCTTGCGGCATTATCAACTATGATCTTGGCATGTTCCTACCGTAGCCTGGGCAAACATGCCCGCCTGCCACCTACTGAGTTGGCACTGAACGGTAACCATTTCTCGCTTCTCGCATTTCTCACTTCTCGCGTTGTTCAATTTGACAGTACCGCGCACAAAAGGTACAATCCTAGTAGCTTCGTGTTGGATAGATCCGGAAAGGAGCAAGCCATGAAAATCGCCATCGTGACAGACAGTACCTGCGATCTGGGACCTGCGGGTGAATTCTTGTATCAAATTGATATCGTACCCCTTCTTGTTTCGTTCGGTAACAAAGTATATAAAGACTGCGCCGAATTAAGCAGTGAAGAATTCTTCCGGATGTTATCCAGGTCTTCCCTTCTGCCCAAAACCTCCCAACCTGCGCCGGTCGATTTTCAAACCGTTTTTCGACGCAGACTGGACGAAAACAAAGATGTGATTGCCATACTCTTTTCTTCTGCCATGAGCGGTACCTATCAAGCGGCGGAAATGGCCAGAAACGGCTTTTCTGCGGAAGAGCGAAGCAGAATCCATCTGATCGACAGCCGGCAAGGCGCCGGCGCATTGGCGCTTCTGGTTCTGGAAGCCTGCGCGATGCGCGACCGGGGCGCAGACGCGGAGGAAATCTGCGAGCATATCTGCGGTCTCGTTCCCCGCGTCAAACTATATGCTGTTCTGGATACGCTTAGATATCTGCGACTTGGCGGGCGTATATCCGCGGCGGCCGCGGTCACCGGCGGTCTTTTGAATATTGTTCCGGTCATTTCGCTGGAAGACGGCAAAATCATCGCTGCCGCGAAGATCCGAAAAAGCCCGCAGTCCTTTCGAAAATGGATGCGGGAAACCATCAATAAAAACCTTCCCGATACACAGTATCCCATTATTTATCTTCACAGCAACAATCTCCAACAGATCGCGGCTTTACAGGAGGAATTCAAATACCTGCAGTCCTCCGAGAAAACATACCGCTTGTCCCTTGGCGCTGTAATCGGCGCCCATGCAGGACCGGGCGCATACGGTATCGTATATGTCACAAGACAAAGGGATGGCTAGCGGACGCATCTACACACACAGAGGGGTATGCATCTCCCTCTGTGTGAAAGTTCGTTCAACGGGGATAATGCGTCGCGCCAAACAGGATCAACTCGCGAATTCCTTTGATGTTGATCGCCGCCATGACGAAAAACGCCGCAGTAGCAATCAACAACCTCAGTAAGGGCCACTTTGCCAATACTCTGCTGAAACCCATGTAAAGCAGAGACAATAATGCCCAGGAAAAACTAAAGGAATAGAGGATTGTATTGCTATCCTGTGCGTTCCAACCTGTCAGCCCCAGCAGCAGGAAAGACAGAAGCAGCCAGGATAGACAAATAAGGCTGTACTTTTTTCTTCTATTGACAATAAAGCCAAGTAAAGCAAAAGCCAGAAGCAGAATCCCGATCCTGTCCGGCCCTGCCGCATATTGTTGCTGGTATGACGTATACGCATAGGCGCTGACGGTCTCGACAGCAGGACTGAGTAAGCAGTTATGGATAAAAGCCAGATAGCGCCAGAGTTTATCTTGCCATGGGATATCGGTTCCGGCAGACAAAAACAGCGCTTTCAGCGCTTCCCCGGCGCTTGTTAAAATGGGCAATTGTCCAAAGCTGATCATGAAGGCAAGAAAAGTCAGCATAGAGCGGTAAAGTATCCTGCCGTTATGCTTCAGTCCGCCTTTTTCAAGGGAAAACAGCAGAAAAAACCCGCTGCCAAGCGACGTGCCTGCCGCAGCAGAGAAAGAAACCTCCGTCCACGCTTCCTGATCCGGCTCCTTGCGGCAAATCGAATAGAGATAGAGCGAAAGCCAGAATTGCCCAAATACAAGATGTTCGATATTCAACACAAATAGCAGCGCCGGATAGCTGATGAAATAAAGCATTAAAAAGCAGAACTGATCGATATCCCTGAGTTCCAGCAATCTGGATAGCAGGATGATGGAAAAGGAGAGCGCGGCGACTTGCATACCGGCAAGGGCTAAGGCGTAAGCCGTCAACTCACCGCCGAACAGGGAGGCGATCCAGGACGCCGCTATGCCAAACGGCATCGAATACAAACCAAATAAGGGACGGAATAGGTCGTTTTCTGTTGCGTTGATATTGACAAAAACGTCGGTTTGCATCAGGACGCCGGTTTCTGTGGAGAATACCGCGTCGTAGAGCACAACCTGGCCGTCTACAGAAGGATAATAGAACAAATCCGTGTAATGGTAGACAAAAAAGATAAACACGATGGACAAAACGACGGTGGAAGCCCAGTATGCGATTTCCATACCGGTTAAGCCACGGATAATAGGCAGGACAAAGCGTCGAACCCAGTCGCACAACAGATAGGCCGCAAAGCATAAAACCATACCCGTTATACAGGATATGACAACTTTTGCAAGGCCTATGAACGCGATGATTGCCTCCGCGTCCATGCTTAAGCCGTCGGAAAGAAAGGCGCTCAGCATTTGCGCCAGCTTATCGAAACGGAAATAGAAAAAATCCATAAACTTCCCGGCGGCGTCTATGGCAAAGGCGAGAGCGATCAAGCCGCAGGGGATAGAGAAATCTGATACGATACGTTCAAGAAGCTCTTTTCGAAAAGCAAGCCAGATATAGACCACCAGAGATAGCAGAACACAGGCGATTCCTTCCGCCGCAGAGCCCCGCAGCGTTGTCGTCATCGTCATTGTCACACCGGACAGGATCAGGAACCATTGGATCAAGATCCAAAGGGAATGAGGCATGCCGAAAACTCTTTTTTTTATGCTTGTCAGTTTCAGTTTTCTCTTTTTCATTCCCTAATCCTGTCCATACAAGCCGTTTAGGCGGCTATCAAGAGTATGCTTTCGTAACTTACGATGCGCTGCGCCGCATCATCCATCCAGTCCGCATCATCCATCCAGTCTATGTAAACCCTGACTCTGCATCCAGGTATCCAACTGATCCAGAAAACGCTTTTCGTCCAGATCGGTGCGATCCCCGGGCTGGCTGCCCTCATAATGCATCACATTCAGCCCCGCTTCTCTCAGGTACATCGCCTGTTCCTTACGGGTCAGGGTGCAGCCCACGCCATGGCGCCAGATTGCCAGAAGGGCGCCGTCAGCCTTGCATATCTTCGCGAACTCCACGATGGCGTCCCGGCGGATATATTCATCCATCTTGAAGGAGGAAAGCATCCTGGCTTCGGTACCCAAAGCATAACGCACCGCGTCCTCCCGGGTCTTAAGCGGCGTATCCGCCGGATACGCATGCGTGTCCCTTGTTCCTATGCTTCCGTCAGGCTTCCTTTCCATGACGTCAGCCGTAATATGGGAGTATTGGGAGCCTAAGCAAACGGCGCCGTAGCCCTCCATATAGCGGTAATACTTCATAAAATGCCAGGAAGGCGGATGGGCCTCGATCCAGCGGAAGCGTTCGTTGCCCACTGCCGCGATCTGATTCTCGGCGCGCCATTTGACTTCGTCCCGTACCATCTTCCAGAAATTTACTGTAGCTTCAGGATCGATTTTAGTCAATCCGCCAATGGTATAGACAGAGTACAGGTCTTTCACAGATAAAGGCGCCGGCACGGTGGTCACCATTATGCGGGATACTTCCGTTCCGTAATCTTTGACTTGCTGATCGGCGTCCATGAGCGAAATATACTTTTCATCATCAAACTTCTGGCCAAAGATTCGTTCGATATCGTTCAGTACACGCAAATCACAATAAGCCTTGTGTTCCAGCATCGGCGCGTTGCGCGCCTCGTCGAAAGGCCCGAAATAGATCGGATGGTCGCCGTTCCACTGGGGCATATTTTCATAATCCCGGGCTTGCTGGCCTCTCTTCAGGTGCTGGTCGCACACGCAGGGCATAGGCACCACAAGTTTTCGCTTCGGCCAAGGCGTCCCGTCTTCTATGTATCCAAGAAATTGTCCGCCCCAGCAGTTCCCCTGATACCCGCAGATCTCACGGCCCCAGCCACGAACCTCGCTGGCCAGCCTGGCTTTCCGCGCATAGGGTTCATTTCTGTTTTGCATCATCGCGCCGACTGGATTGTCTTCAATCAGGGTAAGCGCGGGAAAGGCGTCCGCCCAATTACAGTTGGGCCCCGTATTGCCCTGGGCAATGACCTTCTCCTTGCTTTCGATGGATTTCTGCCAGCCTGCTCTCAACTCTTTCGCTTTATCCCAAAACTCCAGCGGCCTGGTTTCCCAAATTTGCCCTTTTGCCATTTTGTTTCACCCCATCTCTCGCGTCGCACTATAGTGAAGCGCTGTCATTATTATAACCAAGCCCTTTTTCTTTTACAAGGAAGGAATGGCGAAAAATCCAATTGAAAAACCATTTCCCTCTGTGATATACTAGGCTATGTTGATTAAGGGCCCTTAGCTCAGTTGGTTAGAGCGGCCGGCTCATAACCGGTTGGTCCGGGGTTCGAGTCCCTGAGGGCCCATAAAAAGCTACCGCAAGGTAGTTTTTTTATGGGCAAAGCAAAAGGACTCGAACGGGCGGAAAAGCAAGG
>WRMS01000082.1 GCA_009777025.1 Clostridiales bacterium
AAAAAGCTCCGAGCGCGCCGTATGTTGTTGTATGGGAGTCAGCACCGACAATCAGCCCGCCGGGCATGACAAAACCCTCCTCGGGCATGATTTGATGCTCTATGCCCTGCATATTATAAAAATGTGTGATTTCAAAATCCTCGGCAAATTTTATTGTGTCCGTCACCCACTTGGCATAGCCTACAGTGCAAGGAGGTGAAGCATGGTCAACTATAATGACCGCTCTGTCTCTATCCCACACCGGCACACCTATTTCGCGGAAACCGTCGTTCATCAAGGAACATACCCCGTCCCCGACCATTGCATAATCAATGCCGGTGTTCACAATATCCCCCGGTTTTACCACAGCCTTGCCCGAAGCTTTGGCAAAAATCTTTTCCGTGATCGTCATACCCATAAAAAATCCTCCTAAACTCAGTATTTTCCGTATTTTTCGACAGCCAGAAGCAGCGCTTCCATGTTTTCGACAGGACATCCTTCGATTGGATAACCTGTCGAAAAAAGGTATCCCCCGCCCGGCGCAAGAATATCCATAGTTTCTTTGACCTTTTCGTCTATTACCGATGGTGTTTTATACACGACAGTGTTTGCGGGAAACGCACCCCTTATGCAAGCGATACCATCCAGCTCTTTTTTGGCAAGCTGTATGTCAACTTCCTCAAAGTGATAGATGACTTTCCCCGGAGGCACTTCTGTCAGACAGTCGATCCGGGTGTTGTATTTGCCCTCGGTGTAGATATAAGGCACTTTACCGCTGTCAATGATCGCCAGAATGATTTTCTGGAGATGACTCCAGTAGTATTTTCGATAATGCTCGTCGCTCATGAACCCATCCATTCCTTTATGGAGCGCCATGGAGATATGCTTTCCCTCGTCCTGGCCTTTCGTAGCCCGGATGTTTTCCAGCGTGACTTCGAGGGCTTCGTCGATGTATCTTTGTACATCCTCCGGCCTGTCATACAGATCGGCGCAGGCAAGCAGGGTCCCCCGTAGAAAGTCGCTGTAGAAGTCAAAGGGAACGCCGGCGGCGCCGCCGCGTACTACCGGATAGCCCATTTCATAAACCATTTGGTTTATCTCATCCACCCGGGCCTGATACACTTGGTAGAAATCCTCTATCGCCCAGAAATCCTGGATCATCGCCCTGTACGCCGGTGTGGAAAACAAACTCGCCAATTGGCGCGCGCCTCTGCTGGCATTGCCCAGATTATACTGAAAATCCGCAAGCGGATCAAAGAGCCCGGATACTCGGGGAAGGGCTTTTTTCAGCGCCCAGCCTGTGCGGTCTTTAAAGAATTCCTCATATTCATCGTCAAGCAGCAGGGGATATTCGATAAACTGCTGGAGAGAGTTTTCATCGATGATGGCGCCTGGCATTCCGGCCCAGCGCATGTTTTTCGGCCTGATCCTTTCCATCGCCGGTCCTTCCCCGGCGAAAACCAGCCCGGCCCCTGTGCCGGTATCCGGATCAAAATCCGTAAGATACTTTATCGCGGCGTTCCTGGATTTCTGAAGAGAAGTGTCATAGATTACTTCGGCGACCGTATACCCCGCATTATAGATCGGATAAAGCTCGGGCACGGGGCAGATGGGTACTCTGTCCGGTTCTTTCAGGGCAGTGGCGTCCTTGATTCGCTTCAACTTTTCATCATACTTCTTCTGGTTTTCCGGCGTCATGGGTCTTCCGCTCCTTTCCATTTTCACATTTCTTTTGATCTGCCAAAAGTATGTCCTATCCCGAGGATGGAGTAGCTCCCGATTTCCGTATCCGCCGCGCCGCCGACACATAGGCACATGCTGTAGTTATCCGGCAGCTTGCTGTTGAAATGATGGATTAGGCGCACTCCGTCCAGGTTGTTCCGCAAACCATGCCCGTCTACCACAGAGAATGTTCGGAGTCCGGCCGCGATTCCCGCTCCCGAGTATTTCACATAACTCTCCTTTGCCGTCCAAACGTCAAAAAAGGGAATATAGTCCTTTTCTTTCAAATATTGGTATTCATTCAAATGGAAAAACCGGCGGGCGATGGCTTCCCTATTACATTCCCTATGGATCTGTAGATCCAAGCCGACCGGTTGGCGATAGAAAGCACAGACGCCGTATTGGCCGCTGTGCGAAAGAGAAAAATGGAGACTCGGCAAAGAGGGAAAATAAGGTTTCCCCTTCTCTCCCCTGTCAAGCGCAATGCCTTGCTTCAGCAATGCCAAAGCTTCGTCGACGCCGGCGTTTTCGGCATACATCCGGGCGCAACGCCGAATCATCTCCTCCGAGGCGACGGGGTAGTCGGACAAATACCAGAGATACAGTTCTAAAGGCGATCCTTCGCTGTGCATATCAGTGATGAAATAGCCGTAAGCCGGTTGTCGCCATGGTTATCCCTAAGCTGTCGCAGCATTCGACGACCTGCCGGTCCCGGATCGAACCGCCTGGCTGCGCGATATACCGCACGCCGCTGGCGGCTGCCCGCCAGATATTGTCTTCAAAAGGAAAGAATGCGTCGGAACCCAGAGATACATCCCGCAAGCCTGTCAACCAGGCTTTTTGATCCTCTTCCGTCAATTCTCCGGGACGGCGGCTGAAGTACCGCTGCCAAAATCCCTCCGCCATCACCTCGCGGCTGTATCCGGATACATAAAGGTCGATTACATTATCTTTGTCCGTTCGCCCCATTTCCGGCAGAAAAGGCAGAGCAAGAACTTGAGGATGCTGCCGCAGGAACCAGCGATCCGCCTTATCCCCCGCCAGTCTGGTACAATGGAGCCGGGATTGCTGCCCTGCCCCGACGCCGATCGTCTGCCCTTCCAGGGCATAGCAGACAGAGTTGGACTGGGTGTACTTCAGCGTAATCAGCGCAACCAGCAGATCCCGGACATTTTCCTCAGGGATAACTTTGTTCACGGTAACAACCGTGTTTAGCAGGCTGCGCTCGATCTTCCAATCATTGCGTTCCTGCTCAAATTCTATACCGAAAACCGTTTTTCGCTCCCGTCCGGGAGGTTTGTACCCCGGATCCATCGCCAGTATCGTATACTCGCCCTTGCGTTTTCCCTTCAGTATGGATAGCGCTTCCTCTTCATAGCCGGGTGCGACAATCCCATCGGATACTTCCTTGCCGATCAGGGCGGCCGCCTCCTTATCACAGACGTCGGACAAAGCGATAAAGTCGCCATAGGAAGACATACGATCCGCTCCTCTGGCCCTGGCGTAAGCGCTTGCAAGAGGGGAGAGCGCCAGCCCGCTTACATGGTACGCTTGCTTCATCCCCTCGCTGAGAGGCAGGCCAATCGCTGCTCCGGCCGGGCTGACATGCTTAAAAGATGCTGCGGCAGGCAATCCTGTAGCTTCCTTGAGTTCCCGGACCAACTGCCAGGCGTTGAGCGCATCCAGCAGATTGATGTAACCCGGTTTACCGTTGCATACAGTGATTGGCAGTTCCTCATCCTCCCGAAAGATGCGGGCCGGCTTCTGGTGAGGATTACATCCGTATTTCAGCTCATACTCTCTCATTTCACCCTCCGATACCGTTATCTCATGCGGTTGCTCTGCGACGGTACACGGCTAACGATTCCTCATGGAAAAGACGTATTCTATGGGTACGACATAGGCTTCGGTAAAGCCGTTTATCTCTGTCAGACAGTTGACGCCAAGAAGCGCGCCGTTTACTCTCACAAGGGGACCGCCGCAATTGTCCTGCGCGATGCGCGCAGTGACGTGATAGGTATGGATGCCGCCAAGCCTGTCATTATCCGGCGTCTTCACGCTGATCTTACCAGGCGATAAGCATTCTTGCATATGCAAAGGGCTTCCCAATGTGAACACGGGCTCTTCCGTCTCCACGCCGGTAATATCATCAAAGTAGCGAAATACCGGGAACTCTTCTTCCGGCGCTCTCCGGACCCTGAGTTTTGCTAAATTCATCACCGTGTCCAGAACAAGCAGATCCGCGCCGTACTCTAAGCCTTCGCTTGTCCTGACGCTGATCCAGGCAGCACCTTTGACGATATTGGCGCAGGTGACGACCTGTCCGTCTTTGGAGAAAAAGAAGCCGCTCCCGACGCCGCGGTCTGTCGTTACCTGAAGAAGGGCCGGCTTCGCCAGTTCTTCTACATCCTTCTCTGCATACAAAGGAAGAGTGGTAATCCATACGGATCTGGAGGGATCCTCCCACATCACTTCGCAGCCCAATGCCTCCGATACGAAACGCAGCGGCACATACGTGCGGCCGTTGACAATCCTGGCGGGCACATCCAGCGTATAGGTCGAGCCGTCAATCAGATTGGCGCGGGGCGCGCCGATGATCAGGTCAAAGCCTCTCGCGCCGCGAAACCCGATGACTTGCTGTTCATCCGGATACCAGTGTACCTTTCCGTTCAGGTACTCCACTACCGAGCGCAGCGGGATCATCACTCGCCCGCTTTCGATGAAAGGCCGATCGCCGCCCTCCTGCAGAACACCGTCGACCAGAATGTTTATCCCCTCATCCTGCGCCTCCAGTCCGCCGGGATAGGCGGACAGATGCCAAGCGAAAACCAGCACCAACAGAAACGACAGGAATGTGCTGATTTTCCCATATGCTTTCACAGACTTCTGCATGAACTCCCCTAAGGGCCCGCGCCGCTTCTTTTTCGACAGCGGCGAGGCCTTTGTCCTTTCGTCGGCTTTTCTTCTTTTTCGTACACATTCAGGTTATCATTTCTGACTACGCTTGACAAGTCTATTCTCATCAGCAACGGAGCCGTTCGCCATGTAAAGTGTACTATTCAGAACCTACGGTAAGGGCAGAGGGATAGCGTCCGGCAAGGCGGTAGGCGCTTTTGCAGCAAAGACACCAACTGGGCGCTAGCCTAAGCCAAAGAAAAATCACGACGATTTTTCAGGCGATGGGAGCCACGGACGGCGACTCATCGCCGGTATGGCGCAGGCATCTTGTCGTTCTGGTGTTTAACCTGCCTATAGCGCCGTGCCTGACGGATGCTATCCCTCTGCCTTAGGCAGGTCCTGAATAGACGCCATACAAAAACCCCGGGGATGCGCCCGGGGTTCTGCATGAATATCCGAAATTGCTTAGTTCGTTCAGCGAGCAAAGCCGGCGCACGGTAAGGCCTGCTATGCTCCGGGGATTCTCACCGCTACATCGTAATATCTTGTAAATTCTTTGTTGGCGGAAGTCACAGCGATATAGACATGCACCTCTTCTTTCCAGTTCAGATCCTTGTCCAATCTTTCGACATAGTTTACCGGAACCTTCCAGTCATAGTGATCATAGATTACCGCCATCGCGTCCTCTCCGAGTACAATCCGATCCTTGATAATGCTCGAATGGTTAAAGATGCTGTCCAATTCCATGGTTACCTCATACGGCCTGACGATCGAGAAGCCAACGCCGGTATTTACATTGACCGGCCAACCGTCATCGGGCAGGAGCGTTACGCCATGGATGGAGACCAGGTCCGAGTTATCTCCGTTCATTATGCACATGAAAAGGCTTATCGCATCCAGCTCAACCGAGTTATGTGAAAAAGCGAGAGGCAATATCAGCGGCGGATTTTATATAATCCGCTGTGCCGTCAATACAAATTATCGGACATTTTAGGGTTTCCGCATATTGCTCTACTATCGACAGCGGACGAGTTGAGATAAATTCAACAAAAGCTTTTGTATGTTCATACATATCTCCACCCTGGCGAACGCGGTCGCCGAATCGTTCATCGTTGCGTTGCCTAACCCGTTCGACACGCAGCTCCAGGGGCGCTTCGAGATAGACCGCAAGGTCGTAAAGTGATTCCATTTCATCGCCGAAATTGCCCGTTACAGAGGAAAGAACAAACCCATTACACTCTTTAATATCCGTAAGCATTAGCTCAACTGTTTTTTCAAACGGACGCTCAACTGTATACGGAATATCTGATTTTTCAAAACAATAGTCTTCGTGGTCGATATGCTTAAAGCCAAGTATACGCGCAAGCTCACGCCCCAGCGTGGTTTTACCGCTCCCGTTTGCCCCGCATATCAGTATACCGTGCGCCATAGGCTCCTCCTTATAAACAGATCGATCGGAAAAACCAGAGAAAGAGCAAAATTACCATTATTTTCCATCTCAAAATCCTTCATACCCTTGACAACCTGTGTTCTGCTGCTTGGAGATGCTGCTTGGAGATGCTTTATCTTTTGTTGACAGATGCAGCGGCAACGAATAAACTGAGCTTGTAAATGGTTGTTTTCCGGCCGAATTGCCGGAAATAGTAACAGGCAAAACGAGGACGCAAGCATAGTCCGCCACGGAGGTGATGGCAATTCTTATTATATTGAAATACCTTAAACCGAAAGAATGGACGCAAACTCTTGTTATCTTTGTGCTATCGGTGGTGCAGGTCTGGCTCGACCTGAAGTTTCCGGACTACATGGCGCTAATCACGAAGCTTTTGCAGACGCCGGGAAGCCGGGTCAACGAGATCTGGTCGGCTGGGGCTTCGATGCTTCTCTGCGCGATAGGGAGCCTCCTCTGCGTCATTGCCGTTAGCTATCTCGCATCGCAGGCGTCGTCAGCCTTGGCGGCGCGGGTACGGGGCATGGTCTTTGCCAAAGTGGAATCCTTTTCCATGGAAGAGGTAGGCCGTTTCTCCACAGCCAGCCTGATCACCCGCTGTACCAATGATATCACACAAATGCAGACTTTTTTTGTAGCTGGCCTGCAAATGCTGCTGAAAGTGCCCATCCTGGCGATCGGCGGGATCCTAAAAATCGCCGGGAAAGGAAATGCGTGGACGTTTGCGACGTTGATCGCGTTTCTGATTATGCTGGCGGCTGTCGCCGCGGCGATGACGGTGGCCTTACCGATATACCGAACGATGCAAACGCTGGTGGATCGCCTGAATTTGGTCGTGCGGGAAAGCTTAGCCGGCCGCTTCGTCATCCGGGCTTTCAATGCGGAAGGTTTCCATAGCGGGAAATTTGAGCAAGCGAACGACGCCTTTACCAGTGCAGACCAAAGGACAAACCGTGCGATGGCGTCGATGTCGCCCTTCATGTCCATTGCCAATAACGGGATCATCATTGCGATCTACGGCATCGGCGTCGCCATGATCAATGCCGCGGAGCCTGCGGAGGCGTTGACGATCTTTTCCGATATGGCAATATTCTCTTTCTATGTCGCGCAGGTATTCAATGCGATTAAGTTTATCACAAAAGTACTCCCCAGATGGCCCAGGGCTACGGCTTCCGCAAGACGGGTCAACGATGTGCTGCATACCGAGCCGGCCATTCAGGACGGGTTGCGCATGGCGGGGGAAGCGGGCGCCGAAGGCGAAGTCGTCTTCCAGGATGTGTGTTTCCGGTACCCCGGCGCAGCCAGCGACGCCCTCGAAGATATCAGCTTCACAGCGAAACAGGGGGAAACCGTTGCGTTCATCGGTTCCACGGGCAGCGGGAAATCGACGCTGGTGAATCTGATCCCCAGGTTGTATGAAGCGACAGGCGGCCAGATCCTGGTGGACGGAGTGAACGTAAAGGAATACAACTTAAAAGCGCTGAACAATCGAATCGGCTATGTCCCGCAAAGAGCCGTACTGTTCAGAGGTACGGTTAACTCCAATGTCGCGTATGGAGACAACGGCGGAAGCGGCTACAGTCCGGAGGATATCCGCAGGGCGGTTCGTATCGCGCAGGGGCAGGATTTTGTTGAGAATCTGGAAGGCGGGTATGATGCGGCAGTTTCCCAGGGGGGAACCACCGTATCTGGCGGCCAGAAGCAGCGCTTGTCCATCGCGCGGGCGATCTGTCGCCAACCGGAGATCCTGATCTTTGACGACGCGTTCTCAGCGCTGGACTACCAAACCGAACGGACGCTGCGGGAGGCGTTGAAGCAAGAAATTGCCGGGGCGACGATATTCATTGTCGCCCAACGCATCGGCTCCATTATGGACGCCGATCGGATTATCGTGCTGGAGGATGGGAAAATCGCCGGGCAGGGGACCCACAGGGAATTGCTGCGGGACTGCCGCGTCTATCGGGAGATTGCCTTGTCACAGCTTAGCGAGGAGGAGTTGGCCTCATGAGCGAAGAGAAACAAAATAACGTTAACAGCGAAGGCGGCGACAACAGCGCAAAAAGGCTGGAAGGCGTCGCGATGGGCATCAATCATTTCGGCGGACCGGTCGAAGAAGCGGGCAACTACAGGAAAACCTGGGGCAAGCTCATCGTCTATTGTCGAAAGCATCTGCCGGCGATCGTCTTATCCTTGCTATTCACCGTCATCGGGAACGTCTTCCAGGTGCTTAGCCCCGGATTTCTACGCGATATGACCGACGAAATACGGCAGGGACTCGCCGGCGTCATCGATACGCAAGCGATATGGGCGATCGGCATTTCTCTTGGCAGCCTATACGCAGGCGCGGCGCTTATGGGTTTCTTACAAAACTTTATCATGGCGTCGGTCACCGCACGGATTTCGAGAAACCTGCGCAGCGCCATTACCGAAAAAATCAACAAACTCCCCCTGCGGTATTTCGACAGGGTAAGCCTGGGCGACGTCATCAGCCGCGTAACCAACGACGTAGACACCATCGGCCAGACGCTCAATCAAAACATCGGCATGGTGATTTCGTCGCTCACCCAATTGGTCGGCTCGCTGGCTATGATGCTTTGGACGGATTGGCTCCTGGCTCTTACCGCCCTCGCCACCAGCGCCATAGGCTTTTGGGCTTCCAAAGTCGTCCTGTCGCGATCACAGGCCTTCTTTAAAGCCCAGCAGCAGGGGCTTGGCGCGGTAAACGGGCATATTGAAGAAATATTCTCCGGTCACAATATCGTCAAAACCTATAACGGCGCAGAGGCGGCGCAAGCGACTTTCGATACGATCAACGGCAATCTCTATTCTGCTGCGTGGAAAGCCCAGTTCGTGTCCGGCTTCATTACGCCCCTGATGAATTTCTCGGGCAGTATAGCCTATGTCGCCATTAGCGTGGTCGGCGCCATCTTCGTGATGCAGGGGCGGATCAGCTTTGGCGTCATTATCGCGTTCCTTGTGTATGTGAACCAGTTTACCCAGGGTATCACTCACGTTGCGGAGACCGTACCGGGCTTGCAGGGTACCACGGCGGCCAGCGAACGGGTATTCGAATTGCTGGATGAGGAGGAACTGGACGACGAGAGCCATAAAACCGCGACACTGGAAAGCATCAGCGGGGACGTCACGTTCGAACATCTATCCTTTGGCTATCATAAAGACAAAACCATTATTCATGATTTCTCCGTGGAAGTGAAAGCCGGACAAAAGGTCGCCATTGTCGGTCCCACCGGGGCAGGCAAGACCACCATCGTCAACCTGTTGATGCGATTTTATGAACCGGACAGCGGAGAAATTCTCATCGACGGCAAGCCGGTCAGCCAGGTGAAAAGGGAAAACGTACACGAACAATTCAGTATGGTGCTGCAGGATACCTTATTATTTGAAGGGACATTGAAAGACAACATCATCTTCAGCACGCCGAACGTCACCAACGAGCAAGTGGCAGAGGTAGGTAAGGTAGTGGGGTTGCACCACTATATCAGCACGCTGCCGGCGGGCTACGATACCATGCTGGACAGCTCCGTAAGCCTGTCGGAAGGCCAAAAGCAGCTGGTCACCATCGCCAGGGCTATGATCCAAAACGCGCCGATCCTGATCCTGGACGAAGCCACCAGCTCGGTTGACACCCGTACGGAAGCGCTGATCCAGGAAGCGATGGATCGCCTGATGATAGGACGGACTTCCTTCGTCATTGCTCACCGCCTTTCCACCATCAGAAACGCCGACCTGATTCTGGTCCTTAAGGACGGCGACATTATCGAACGGGGAACCCACGGGGAATTGCTCGCCCAAAACGGCTTCTATACCGAGCTTTACAACAGTCAGTTTGACCTGGCGCAGTCAGCGCCGACAGTTGTCCCCTGATCCCGGACCTGGCAGACTGCGCGAATACTGATCATTGATTGAAAACGCACGATGAGGGAGGACGCCTACTGGGATGCCACTAAGCTTCATCATGAACAACAAACGCCCGGCAATCATCGTATCTTGATGCCGGGCGCTTTTTTTCATTTCGCAGTCTTACACCAGCTCGATATAACACATCATTGCGGCGTCGCCCCTTCGCGGCGCGCCCCTGATGATTCGGGTATACCCTCCATTGCGATCTTTATATTTTGGCGCCACTTCGTCGAACAGGCTTCTCACGACCTTTTCGTCCATGATATAGGCCAGCGCCCTGCGGCGCGCCGCCAGATCTCCCTGTTTCCCCAGTGTGATCATCTTTTCCGCGGTGGAACGGAGCTCCTTTGCCTTCATCTCGGTAGTCTCAATCCTGCCGTGCCGAATCAGCGCGGTGGTCAGATGGCGCATCAAAGCTCTTC
>WRMS01000083.1 GCA_009777025.1 Clostridiales bacterium
GTTATGCTTTTTGCTGCTTTCCAGTCGATTTTGTCCGATTTCCAGCTGCTTTCCGGCCATTTCCCGAATGCTTGTGTCATGCTTTTTACTCCCTCCTACATGTTTTGATGAAGTGGGACCTTGCCCCACAGCCGTCGCGGCGCATGACAAAACCACGCTCCGCTCCATTGAATATCATCCTAGTTATGATATCACCTCTGTACTGAGGGCGCCAACACCTCCCTTCATGATCCGGACAGTTTGTATTGTTCATACCTATAATAAATAGAGCGTCAGCTTTCTCCTTCTGCACATGGGATTTTCATCCTTTGCGACAGGGGAGAATCGTTGAAAAAAGACTTAACGTAGAACGCTCTAACAGATACGCAGAATACTCATCCGGTTATCCTTCGTCTTGTATAATTGTCCCGGTCTTTTGTATACTTCATTATATATGGACAGTAATAAAAATACAAGCATTCCCCAAAGGATTCTACCGCCTTTCGTTCGGAACGTTATCGTTCAGTGCCGACTATGGTGGCGTCGGCACATTTGCCCGGCTACACGTCACATTCGTGATCAACATCAGGCTTTCTGATTATGTAGCCTAACGGCTCAACATCCATCCGATGTATCACCCACCAGCCGCCTTGAAGGACCTTCGCCTGAACCCCCTCACGGGTGGTTCTACGGCTTCATAGCCTGCCAAGCCTGTGTTTCACGACTTCATGTTCCTACCGTAGCCTGGACAAACATGCCCACCTGCAACCTACTGAGTCGGCACTGAACAGTAACCCGGGACTTGTTTATCACAGACCCAACTCGTTCAATCTGAATCTTGCCTAAGGCAGATCCTGAATAGACGCCCTGCATTACTCCTGCAGTTTGCTCAGGTCGCCCGTAAGACGCGTCAGGTCGACGACGGCTTGCAGAAGTCCCAGGCGGTTTGCCCGCACAGCCGGATCCTCCGCCATGACCATCACAGCGTCAAAGAAAGCGTCGATGGGTCCTGCCAGGTCGGACAGGGCCAATATCACGCCGGATAGGCCTTCCCTTTGCATAATCCCTCCGATAGACTGCTGCGCGGCAGTCACACGGGCATAAAGGACCTTTTCTGTTTCGTCGGAAAATAGAGCCGGGTCGATCTTGCTGCCGCCTTCATTTTTCCTTGTCAGATTATACGCCCTGGTAAAGCCGGCGACCAGCCTGCGAAAGCCCTCCTGCTGTCTCAGGCTGCTGATCGCCTGCGCCCGCTCCCGTACTTCCTGGATCTGGGACATGGGAACCGCCGTTACGCAGTCGATCACGTCGTAGCGGTGGCCTTCGTCGCCCAGGACGCCGCGAATTCTGGCTTCGAAAAAGTCCATGATCCTGCCGAGCACGCCATACGCGGCGTCCTCGTCTGCCAGTACATACATATACTGGCTAAGCGCTTGAAGGAGCAGGCTTTCCAGATCGATCCGGAGATCCTGTGCCAGTATGGTCTGGCAGACGCCCATAGCCGCACGCCGGAGGGCATAGGGATCCTGGGAGCCTGTAGGCTCTACGCCGATGGCAAAGATCCCGGCGATCGTGTCGATCTTGTCGGCTATGGCGACGAAGGCGCCCGCTGCGCCGGCCGCCGGCGCGTCTCCGGCGAAGCGCGGCTTATAATGCTCCAAAACGACCTGGGCGACTTCCGGCTTTTCGCCGCTTTCCAGCGCATAGTAACGCCCCATGATTCCCTGTAGTTCCGCAAATTCAAAGACCATGTTTGTCGCCAGGTCCGCTTTTGCCAGGCGCGCGCCGCGCAGGGCGTATTCTTTCGTATCGGCCCCGGCTTGCAGTTCTTCCGCCAGCCAGGCGGTCAACGCTTCGATCCGGCGAATTTTGTCCCCCAGCGTGCCCAGTTTCTCTTGAAAAACCACTCTTTCCAGCTTTGGCAAATAGGCTTCCAGGCTTTGTTTTCGATCCTCGTCCCAGAAGAAACGGGCGTCTGACAAGCGGGCCGCCAGTACCCTCTCGTTGCCTTCCGTTACCAGTTCCAGCATCCGCTCCCCTCCGTCCCGAAGGGTGACAAAGCGGTTGATCAGCTTTCCTTGTTTATCCCGCACCGGGAAATAGCGCTGATGCTCCCGCATCGGCGTAATCACCACTTCCTCCGGTATGGCGAGATACGCTTCGGAGAAACTGCCCATCAAAGCCGTAGGCCACTCCAAAAGATAGGTTACTTCTTCCAGCAACTCTTCATCCGGATCCACCCGGCAGCCATTCTTCTCCGCGATTGCTTCAATCTGCTGCCGGATCAGGGCTTTTCGCTTCTCCGGATCTGTGATGACAAAGACTTTCCGCAGCGCTTCTTCATACGCAAGGGCTTCAGCCAAATCAAAGGCGCCTCCGCTGAGATAGCGATGACCGCGGCTCTGGCGGCCCGCCGGCACTTCCGCCAGGGTCAGCGGCAGGATTTCCCTATCCAGCAAAGACAAGACCCAACGAACCGGCCGGGCAAAGCGAAAATCCAGGTCCCCCCAGCGCATATACTTCGGGAAATACAGCGCGGAAACCATGTCCGTCAGTATCCCGGGCAATACTTCTTTGGTATCCCGGCCTTTCGTCCGACGGCTGGCGAAGACGTAGGCATTGCCTCCCGCCTCCTTGATTTCAAGGCTATCGGGGCTTACGCCCTGGGCATTCGCAAAGCCTAAGAGCGCTTTCGTCGGTTTCCCTTCCGCATCGTAGGCGGCCTTTTGGGCGGGCCCCCGCACTTCTTCGACGCTATCCTCTCCCTGAAGCGCCAGACCGGCGATCAATAGCGTCAGACGCCTGGGCGTCCCCATCGTCCGAATCGAGGAAAAGGCAATGTGATGCGCGGTAAGAGCAGCGCTTGCGATCTCTCCCATTTGTTTCAGCGCGTTGGCGATAAAACGGGCCGGTATTTCCTCCGTACCGATTTCCAGTACATAATCGCTCATTTCTGCTCCTCCCCTCTCCTGTCGATTGCCTGCAGGGCTTGCTGTCGCTTCGCCTCATCCTTGATCAGGGGAAAGCCCAGATTTCCGCGGGTCCGCACATAACCTAAAGCGCAGGAACGCGCCATATTGCGAACCCGGGTGATAAAGCCCGTACGCTCGGTCACGCTGATCGCGCCCCGTGCATCCAGCAAATTGAAGGTATGCGAGCATTTCAGCACATAATCGTAAGCCGGCTGTACCAAGCCTCTGTCCAGCACCGCCAGGGCTTCTTTCTCATACAAATCAAAAAGCATAAACAACATATCGATATTCGCGACTTCAAAGTTATAGACAGAGTAATCCACTTCATTCTTATGGTAGACGTCGCCATAGGTAGTATCCCCCACCCAAAGGATATCGAATATACTTTCTTTCTTTTGTATATACATGCACAGGCGTTCGATGCCGTAGGTGATCTCGCCGCTGACCGGCTTGCATTCCAAGCCCCCGCATTGCTGAAAATACGTAAACTGCGTAACCTCCATACCGTCCAGCCAAACCTCCCAGCCAAGGCCGGCGGCGCCCAGGGTCGGGCTCTCCCAGTTATCTTCCACAAAGCGTATGTCATGATCCTCCGGCACGATGCCAAGCCGGCGTAAACTTTCCAAATAGAGCTCCTGAATGTTGTCCGGAGAAGGCTTCAAGATTACCTGATATTGAAAATAGTGCTGCAGCCTGTTGGGATTCTCCCCGTAGCGCCCGTCTCCCGGCCTGCGGGAAGGCTCGACATAAGCCACATTCCATGGCTCGGGTCCCAAGGCCCGTAAAAAAGTCGCGGGATTCATGGTTCCCGCCCCTTTCTCCATGTCATAGGGCTGTGCGATAATACAGCCCTGTTCCCCCCAAAACTGGTCGAGCGTCAAAATCATGTCCTGAAAATACACCTGTCGTCACTCCTTACATCCTCAACTAAAACTATTGTTCCCCACCCGGTTCGTCTGCTTTTTTCGGTATCCTGTACATACAGAGAAACGCCGCCGCCAACACAACTAACCCGAAGCAAAAGGCGTCTCGCTGGGCCATCAAGTAAATCCGGTTTCCGGAAGTATCCGCCCCTTCCGCGAGGGCTGCGGCGTGGTAGGTATTCTGCCGGATAGCCATGATTGCGCCGCCGAAGGCGACCCCCAAGCTCTGTCCCAGATTGCGCAGCGTAGCGACCATGCCGGAAGCCATGCCGGAATGCTCCCTGGGTACCGCGCTAAATATGGCGGAATTGATCGCGGATACGCTCAAACCGATCCCTACGCCATGCAGAAGAAGCGCGGCGACGATGAGAGGAAGGGCTATCGTTTCCGACAGAAAGCACATCGTTATACTGCCCAGAGATATGATCAGGAGCCCGACCATCGCAGGGCTTCGGCTTCCGTAGCGGTCCGCCAATCTGCCTCCAAATGGGGAGAAAAACATCATGGTCAAAGGCGTTGCCAGCATAACCAGGCCGGCGTCGCTTCGGGAAAGCAATAAAATATTGATCAGAAAAAAAGGCATTAGGAAATTCGTCATCTGCTGTAGTATGTACGAACTGACGCTGGCTCCGTTGGATAAGGAAAACACCGGAACCTTATATAGCGCCAACCTCATCAAAGGCGCCTTCGTACGGCTTTCGATCCATACGAAGACAACGAACGCCGCCAGGCTGGCGAGCAGGCTGCCTAAAAACAAAGCAGAAACGAAACCCCATTCGGCGCTGAAATTAATGGCTACCGCAAGGAAACCGATGAAAATGGTGAAAAACAAGGATCCGATCCAGTCCATTCGCCGCTCCACGCCCGGGTCAGGTCCTTCTTTTCGCAAGATCAGAACCGCCATGAGGATGCCGATAAAGGAAAAAGGCGCATTAAAGTAAAAAATAGAGCGCCAGCTAAAATGGGACAACAACATACCGCCTACGCTGGGGCCTGCGGAAAGCCCCACGGATACAAAGATGGAGTTGACGCCCAAGGCTTTCCCCCTCTCATTCGCGGGAAAAGCCCGGTTACACATAGCCTGTGTAATGGAAATCATCATACTGTAGCCGAGGCTTTGTAGACCGCGGAAGAAAATAAGCGAAGGCAATCCCTTAGCCAGGAGAGGCAGCAGCAGGGACGCCAACCCAAAGACCAGGAAGCCCCCGATAAACTGACGCTTATACCCATAGATATCGGCAAGCCTGCCAAAGATCAGCATGGTACAGCAAGGTACCAGCGAGAAGATCAACGGGAGCCAACTGATGGCGGACATGGATATGCCGAACTCCTCCGACATAATCGGCAAAGCCAGGTTAATGCTGCTGATCGCGATCGCCGAAGAGATGCTCGCCAAGCCGGTGACGGCAAAGATTCTCCACTTATACTCGGGCATTCGTAGCCTCATAAGCGCTGCACTCATTCCTTTTTTAGGATTCGTTCAAGTAGAAAAGCCGTCCTCTGGCAGAGGGCGGCACACGTGACTTCAGCTTTGACAAATGCCTGGAGGAAAAGTCCTTATTTAAATTTTCTCTTGCGCGCAGCTTCGGACTTCTTTTTCCTTCGGACGCTTGGTTTTTCGTAGTGTTCCCGTTTACGGACTTCCGACAGCACGCCGGCTTTCTGACAGGAACGTTTGAAACGCCGTAAAGCGCTGTCTATGCTTTCGGATTTACCGAGTCTTACTTCACTCATCTTCACACCTCCCTCGTCAGGCCAACCGCTTGCCGCGCGTTCCATCGCAAGAGTTCTGTATGGCAGGCGGTCTGTTATATCCGTACGGATATAACAGGATTATTATATACCATTACACAAATGAGGTCAAGAATGAGATTTGCTAGTCGCCGGGCGGCAAGCTGTCCAGAAAGTCGTGCAGCGCGGGATTGACGTTCTGCTTTTTCCATATAGCGACGACCTCGTGATAGGCGCCGCGGATAGGCGCAAAGGCTATCCTTTCCGTCCATGCGCCGCCGAGGAAGTATTCGCTGGCAAGCAGTACGCCCTTGTTCATCAGGACATTCCCGATATGGTCATTGATGTCGCCGGCGTATTTGGTGATCAAGGGGCGAATGTTATTCTGAAGGAACATTCGCCGGATCAGGGCGATATGCCCGGGAGAGACCTTGTCGTCCAGCATCAGGAGGGGTACGTCGCGCAAATCCTCCACCTCCAGCTCGCCCCTGGCGGCCAGAGGGTGGCTGACGGTCATAAAAGCCCCGAAGGGGACTTTCAGCAAATGCCGGATGTGGTATTCTGCCTCCGGCAAATCACTGCGGGCGTGCGAAAACGTGAAGATCAGATCCAGGCTGTTTGCCGAAAGGCCCGCGTACAGATCGGGGACCGGTAGCATGTCCATGTTGACGACGATCTCCGGATGCAGCGCGATATAGTCCTCCAGTTGCCGGATGAGGAAATCGCTTCTCCACTGCAAACAGCCCAGGCGGAGAGCGCCCCTCGCGCCCTCCTGGGCGGCTTGTGCCGCCTGGATGGCGTTTTGGATCGTCCTGCTGACGCCTTCAAGTTGCTGCTTCAGGATCAGCCCCGCCGGCGTCAGGGTCACTTCCCGGCTGTCTCTGATAAACAGGCGGACGCCCAGCTCGTTTTCCAAACGGCTGATGCGTTTACTCACCCAGGACTGCGACATAAAGAGCTTTTCTCCCGCTTTGGTAAAGCTTGCGTTTTCCTCCACAAGGAGAAACAGATTCAGGTCCGCAAGCTGGATGTTGTACAAGTTATACTCATCCATACGAATCCCGCCTTCCGCTGTTTCGCGCTCCGTTCCGGTTTTTCGCTGAAACGGAGTACTGGGTTTACGGACATTATATACCTTTGACCTGCCCGTCGCTCCAGCCTCCGTCTTCAACTGGCTTTTCCCCGCCCCTGGCGCCGTCCAGGCACAATTGCAGCGTGTCGATCAGCGACAGCACAAAATATTCGGCAAAAGCAGCCAGGACCGCGATGGCAAAGATCCACTTGGGCATGTTCAGAATATCCGAAGCCGTCGACGTCCGAAGAAACATAACAATCTTCAGGTAACCGCCGTAGGCGAGCAATCCGATGATCCCGGTTTCCACAACTGAGACGGCGCAGCGCCAGAAGCAGCGAAAGCGGTAGGGGAAGAGCCGTACAAAGAGGTCGACCCACACATGACCGCCCTTCAACTGGAGCGCAGGGATGCCGAGCATACAGACCGGCACCATGAGATAGGTCGTCAGCTCGTTACTCCCGGCGATCGAACCCAGCTGCAGCTTGCGGAGGATGACGTCGACGGCGACGATAAACACCATCATAAAGCAGGAGACCAGCGCCGCATAATTGGCGACGCTGACGACGCGACCAAAGCCGCCGCGCAATTTCTGTAAGAACAAAGGACTCACCTTCCTCGTGCTGCGATTTCACAGCGTTCGACTAATTATACATGCTGTTGTACTTATCTACCAGCGCGACGGTCTGGTCATAGACAGCCTGGGCGGATCCGCCTGTCTCAGAAATCCACTGCTGTGCGACAGCTTTGTAGGCCGCGTCCAGATCCGAAGCCAGCGCGGCGTTGGGCAGATAGATCGTTCCGCCGTTGTCCTTCGCGGATTGGCGTCCGTTGATCTCGTAAGCTTCCCATATACCGATGAGATTCAGCAGGTAGTCGCCGGACACGGACTGTATGGCGTCGGCGAAACCGTTGTTCGTGATCTCGGCCCATACGCCCTCATTGGCCATCAGGCAGTAGGCGGAACAGCCGATATTGGTATCCAGGTAATAGTTCAGGACGCCGGGTTCATACAGTTTAAACGAGGCGATGCCGTGCCAATCGGTGATCAGGTAGTCGATGACGCCTGTAGATACATTGGTATAGACGTCGCCGATGGGGCAGCCATAGATGTCGGCGCCGACCTGGGTGACAAACATCTGCGCGGGGCCATTATTGCCGCGGATATTGCCCTTAATCTCCGCCGTGCTGCTGATCTCTGCCGTCCCCTTGTACGACAGCGGGCTGGGATTATTGGCCCACAGGAAAAGCAGTTCGCCGCTTTTGGCGTATTCCGCGCGAATGTCCGCGTTATTCTTGTACAGGTCCCACATGGCATAGGCGCCGGCTGTGGCGTTTTTGATCCCCAGCGCCGGGTTCTGTATTGCCAGACTCAGGGGCATATAGCCCTTGAAGTAGCAAGGCAGCGTCCAGTCAAAGTCGATGGAACCGGAGATCATCTCGTCGAGGGTGGCCATCGTGCCGCCCGTGCTGAACGCGTTGGATACGCCCACTTCGATGTAGATCTTGCCTTCCGTGGCAACCAGGACGGCGTCGGACCAGGCGTACAGGAACTCGCCCGCCGCGCTGGCAGCCGGGTCGTGGCAGTTGAGGATGTAACGGTACTGAGCGTCTGTCGTGTTGTAGGTCGAAGCCTGCCTGTGCAGGTCAGCGATAAACGCGTAAGCGTCGTCCGCCCGCTTTGCCGCATCGGCCGCGAGCGTGGGGACGCCGGCGGGCATCGGCGCAGGTGACGGCTCGAGCGTCGGCGCAGGTGCGGGTGCAGGCGTGGGCTGTACGTCGGGGGTCGCTGTTGGAGCGGGCGGGCTTTCCGCCGCTGGCTGGCTGCCGCCGCATCCGGCCAGCAAAGTCGCAAACATCAACAGGATCATCATAATCGTAAGAGCTTTCTTCATTGTGTCATCCTCCATATTTTACCATTCTTACGTTATACAGACAAGGGCTATTGCGCATGAAAAAAAATGGCTGTCACGCCCCGTAGCGCATCACGCCCGGCAGCCAGGTGGAAAGCGACGGGAAGGCCATCACGATCGCAATCGCGACGACAATACCGATGATGAAGGGCGCCGTCCCCTTAAATATCGACGTCAGGGGCGTATCCTTCGCGATGCCCGCCATGACATAGCAGCACATGCCTACAGGCGGCGTCATCAAACCAAGCTGCATCAGCATAACCATCAGGACGCCAAACCAGATACGGTCATACCCCAGTACTTCGACCACGGGCAGAAAGATCGGCGTCAGCAGGATGATCAGCGGCAGCGAGTCGACAAAGCAGCCGAGGATCGCGTAGACGCCCAGGCAGGACAACAGGATCCAAAACCGGCTGATGGGCGCCGTGGCGCAGAAAGTGGAGACCGCCTGAGGCAGCCCCGTCGCCGAAAAGAAGTTCGCCAGTATATTTGCGCCGATCATGATGAGAAAAATCATTGCTGTCGTCTCGATGGTCTCCTTCAGTGTAGCGACGACATTTTTGACCGTGAACCTGCCCCGGATCATCATGAAGATAAAAGCGCCTGCCGTGCCGATCGCCGCGCCTTCCGAAGCGCTGCACCACCCAAACAGGATGCCGCCCAGCACCAGGGCAAACAGAATCAGGACGGGCACGACGCCAACGGCAGCTTGCAGCTTTTCCTTCAGGGAAAACCGCGGCCCTCTCGGCCCCGCGTCAGGGTCAAGGGCACAGATCACCACGACCACCAGCGAGTAGCATAGGCACAGGATAATACCGGGAAATATGCCTGCCATAAACATGCGCCCGACGCCGACGCCCGCGTTGATCCCGTACAGCATGAAGCCGACGCTGGGCGGAATGAGGATGCCCAGCGTACCCCCGGCGGAGATCGAGCCGCAGGTCAGGGTCCTTTTATAGTGATATTTATCCATCTCCGGCAGGCAGATCTTGCCCATGCTGGCGGTCGTCGCCGTAGACGAACCGCAGATCGCGGCAAAAAAGGCGCAGGCAATCTCCGTGGCGATCGCCAGGCCGCCCTTCATGCGGCTGACGAACTTGTAGCACGCGGCGTACAGGTCCTGGCTGATGCCGCCGTAGGCACAGGTCACGCCCATGAGCGTGAACAGGGGGATGACGCTGAGCGATTCGCTGTTGACGGACGCGAAGGGCGTATTGGTCACATACCCGATCGCCGTCGGAAGGCCCCGGATAAACCAGCCGCCCACAAAACCGACGAGCGCCATGGCTATGCCGATGTGCATGCCCATGAAAATCAGGACGACCAGCACGACCAGTCCCACCAGGCCAATCGCAAATGATGACATATATGCAGTATCCTCCTCGCGGCAAGCCCGCGAATACGCCCGCGCCTGGCAGGCTTATCTACAGGATTTCCGTATCCTTTCCGAGTAGAGGTTCACCGTCATCATTGTAACGCAAGCGATTCACAAAGGCAACCATTTGTTGGATGGTATGTGGATGGTATTGCCGAGGTTTCTCACAAAACGC
>WRMS01000084.1 GCA_009777025.1 Clostridiales bacterium
CGGCGGAATCGGTGTTTGCGCCCGAACCGGCAGCAGAACCGGTGTTTGCGCCCGAACCGGCAGCGGAAGCCTTATCGGAACCTTAGTAACTGACACCCTCAAGACATCAATTTAAAACAAGAAGTCAAAAGTGTCAGTTGCTAACGATGCGGTAACGCAGCGCCGCGAAGGGTCAGGGATGAGCGACATGTGCGCGAATCCCGACGGGGTATGGGGCAGAGCCCCATGTAACATTCACCTAAGGCTGCGCAGCTTTGGGTTATGGGCGCAGCTCATCTTAGATGCAGAGCGGATAGACGCTAAGAACCAGCCGGGCGCCTATTATGGCAGCGACCGAACCCGATAAGGAAAGGCGGTATCGTCCATGTTGGATAGATTGGACAAAATGGAAGACGTCTATAATGAATTGACGGAAAAAATCAGCGATCCCAGGATTATCGAAGACCAATCCGTCTGGAGAGAGTATACCAAAAAGCACGCCTCAATGCAGGAAACCATTGATGCGTATCATGCTTATCAGGCAGTCTTGCAGCAAATGAAAGACAATCAGCAACTTCTGGATGAAGGCGGGCTCGACCAGGAGATGGAGGAACTGATTCGAACAGACCTGAGCGAGTTGGCTGAGCAGGAAGAGGAATGGAGTCATCGCCTGCGCGTATTGCTGCTGCCCAGAGATCCCAACGACGACAAAAATGTTCTTCTTGAAATACGCGGCGGAACCGGCGGGGAAGAAGCCGCCCTGTTTGCCGGCGACCTGATGAAAATGTACTCCCGCTATGCTGAAAACCAGAATTGGCACATGGATATCATGTCTTCGAGTATTACCGATATCGGCGGCGTCAAGGAAGTGGTGCTGTTGATCGAGGGCCGGGGAGCGTACAGCAGATTGAAATATGAAAGCGGCGTGCATCGGGTACAGCGGGTTCCGGAGACAGAATCCAGCGGACGTATCCATACTTCTGCCGCTACGGTGGCGGTGTTGCCGGAAGCAGAGGAAGTAGATGTGGAGATCAACCCGACGGACGTCCGCGTAGATATCTTCTGCTCCAGCGGACCGGGCGGGCAGTCGGTCAACACGACAAAATCCGCGATTCGGCTTACCCACATACCTACGGGGCTTGTGGTCAGTTGTCAGGATGAAAAGTCTCAGCTGAAAAACAAAGACAAAGCGATGAAAGTGCTGCGTTCCCGTTTACTCGAAAAAGCCACGGATGAGCAGCAGGGCCAACAGGCCAGCACAAGAAAGAGTATGGTGGGATCCGGTGACCGCAGCGAAAGGATACGCACCTATAACTTCCCCCAGGGAAGGGTGACGGACCACCGTATCGGGCTGACCTCCTACAAGCTCGATTATGTATTGCAGGGGGATTTGAATGAATTCATCGAGGCCCTGACCAACGCGGACCAAGCGGAGAAATTGAAAGCCGACGTGTCATAGAGGCCAGAAATGAGGAAGAGTAAGTGACGGCCAGGGAAGCCTATGCCCGGGCGTGCAAGAGACTAATCGATGCGGGATTTTCCGGAGAAGCTGCCTGTCTGGATGCAAGGGCGCTTCTCTCGTTTTGTTGGGCGAAAGAGGGGTTAAGCTTGCTCCTGAATTTGGATTGCCGGTTGACCCCTGCGGAAGCCGCGCGCTATGAGCTTGCCGTTAAGCGCTTGGCGGAGGGGGAGCCAATGGCGTATATCACCGGGAGGCAGGATTTCGGCGCTTTGACTATCCGTGTTGTCCCCGGTGTGCTGATTCCTCGTCATGACAGCTTGATCCTGGTCGAACAGGCTTTAGCCAGGTTACAGGGAAAGGAGAGCGCCCGTGTGCTGGAGCTTGGCTGCGGCAGCGGCGCGCTGATCGTCGCATTAGCCGTAGCAAGGCCGAGTATGCAGGCTCTGGCGGTGGATGTGGATCCGCTGGCAATCGAGCTTACCCGGGTAAACCTGGCGCGTCATAGCCTTTCCCAACGCGTCCGACCGATCCTGGGTTCCTGGTTTGAGAATGTAGGTAAGGGAGAAACCTTCGACTTGATCCTGTCCAATCCCCCCTATATATCCAGTGAAGAAATGCAGGCGCTGGAAGAAACGGTGAAGAAGGAGCCGGTCAGGGCGCTGTGGGGCGGTACGGACGGGCTGGACGCCTATCGCCGGATTCTTCCTTCGGCCTATGCGGCGCTCAAGGATCAAGGCTGGTGCCTTGTAGAGATCGGCTGGAAACAAGGCCCTGCAGTTGTCGCCTTGTTTCTGGAGGCGGGATTTGATCAGGTGGAAATCTATCGGGACGAAGGAGATCGCGACCGAGTCGTCGCGGGACAAAGAGTCGTCGCGGGACAAAGAGTCGTCGCAATGCGCCGGATTGCCGACGGCATAAGCGAAGGCGTGGCGGAAGGGGCAAGGCCGATTCGCAAAAAAACCAAAATATGGAAAATCGAGCATGCGAAAGACCCGCGTATCCGGGAAGCGGGACGGGTAATCCGCGAGGGCGGATTAGTAGCCTTTCCTACGGAGACCGTATACGGGTTGGGCGCAAACGGCCTGGATGAACACGCAGTCGCCGGCATCTATCAAGCGAAAGACCGCCCGGCTGACAATCCGCTCATTCTCCATGTCGCTTCCATGGAAGCGGCGAAGGCCCTGACGGCCAGGTGGACGGAGAAAGCCGACCGAATCACAGCGGCACTGTGGCCCGGTCCGCTGACGATCGTGGCGCCTGCGGCGGGGCATATCCCCCGCATCGTCACCGCCGGCTTGGATACGGTCGCCATCCGGTATCCTTCGGATCCGATCGCGCTTGCCCTGATAGAAGCTGCCGGCGTACCCATCGCCGCGCCCAGCGCCAACACCAGCGGCCGGCCGAGCCCGACCCGGGCGGAGCACGTATTGGAGGATATGGACGGAAGGATCGATATCCTCATAGACGGCGGGCCTTGTGCGGTAGGGATCGAGTCAACCATTGTGGATTTATCCGTGGAGCCGCCGCAGATCCTGCGCCCGGGGGAGGTGACCCGCGCGGCGCTGAGCCGGATCATCGGCGAAGTCAGCGGCGAAGAAGTCCGGGAGGATAGCGGCATGCAGCCGAAAGCGCCGGGGATGAAGTACAGGCATTATGCGCCGGAAGCGCCGGTCGTCGTCCTGCAGGGGGAGCCTGATGCGGTGGCGGCTTTTATAGCGGGCTTGGAGCGTCCGGCAGGGCAGGTTCCTGCTACCGGGCGGATCGGTCTGCTGCTCAGCACAGAAACCTGGCGAATCCTGTCCTTAGAGGGCAATACGCCCGCACAAGAGGAAGGCGCGTATTTTTGCCGGGATATGGGCGGCCATAGCAGACCGAAGGAAATGGGCCGTACGCTATATGACGCTTTGCGGGCCTGCGACAGGGAGCGGGTCAGCCTTATCTATGCCGAGGCCTGCGCCGCCGATGAGCAGGGGGCGGCGATCTTGAATCGGCTCCGAAAAGCCTCCGGAAACCGGGTTATCGAGCTGTAATCCATGCTTTCGCATCCGCGAATACGTCGATAGCGCCAAGGCCGCCGGATTTAGCGATGAAAACGAAGCCGCCGGGCAGACTGCCGGCGAGCACGACGCCGGACTCTATTTCGCAGAGGGGGATAAGGGATTCCATCCGCATCGCGCGCAGAAAGGCCATCAAGGTATCGCCGCCGACAATCATCCAGTGACGGTCACGGCAGCATTCATAAATCTGCTTTGCCAGCAATCCCAGCCCAGATGCGTAGGCCGAGGACGGCTGCGCAAGCGCGGGATCGGAGGGTTTGGCCTGTGACGGGGAGAAGATGAGGTCCGCCTTTGAGCGGATGTCGGCGAAAAGGGAGTCCGGCAGGTTTTCACTGTCAGCCTGAAAGAGCATGCTATCGGTAATGGGAATCGCAGTGAAGCCTTTGGCGACGGCGGCGCGAATCTGATCCCCTGTGATTCGATTCAGGCTGCCGGAGAATACGATCATGGGTTTGTCCTTTGCAGAAAGCGAGAAGCGTTGCCTGTCAGGCAGACTATGCCGCTCATCCGGCAGGTCGTGCTGCAACTCGCGCTGCAGGTCGCGCTGCAGGTCGTGCTGCAACTCGCGCTGCAGGTCGCGCTGCAGGTCGCGCTGCGGGTCGCGCTGCATGTCGTGCTGCAGGTCGCGCCGCGCCTCAGGGGGCGCCCCATAGCGCCTGATCAGCCTGGGAAGGTATGCGGCGAAACCGGCGCAGCCGGCCAGCAAGCGGACGCTGTTTTGCTCGACGAAGCCGGTAATCTGATCTAAATCTTCCTCGATTTCAGCATCGAAAACAAGGATATCCCCTTTCTCCATGACGGAAGGCAGCTGACCGCATTCGACGCTGAGACAGCGCTGACGCAGCCCGCGACGAGCCAGCCAGGAAGGGACATAGGATTCCTCAACCGGAGAAAAAGGATCCTGTCCAAAGGCGGAACTGGCGACTGGCGTACCGTCGATATAATGGACGCCGCTTTTCGTGGATCTTCCTGCGGCAGGGAATGCGGGAACAAAGCAAAGGCTCTCTTCCGGATAGACGTCAGCCATGGCTTGCAGCTCCGCGCCTATGTTTCCCCGCAGGGCGGAGTCGGTTTTCTTGTACAGGAAAGGGATTGCCAATGTACGGGCATGCTGAAAAATACCGGAAACAAGCCGATAGGCGTCGGCGGGCGAGAGATGCCTGGTTTCCGGCGCTAAAACCAGCACCGGGTAACCCGGCGTATCCCAGCAGCCGTCCGACGGGTCCGTCAGAATTCGCACAGGGATATGCTGCTTGACCAATTGCACGCCTGTGTCCAGGGCGCCGGTGATATCGTCGGCGACGATTAGTAATTCGATCATGTTTCTTCCTCGGGATGATTTCGCGCACTTACTGATGCAACAACACTATGATATAGCAGAAAAAAAAGATAAACAAGCAGAAAGCGCCAGCGTTGTGGTGTATAGAACGAGTTGGGTCTGTGATATGACAAAAGAATGTGATACAATAACGCTGAGCCTGTGACAAACGTTTTCGCCGGACAAACGGAGAGCAGGCGGCGATAGACAGACTGCCCTTATGCAGAGTGACGAATAGCGGAGGTAAGGGGATGAAGATAGCCTTGGGCGCCGATCATGGCGGCTTTCAGCTTAAAGAAACGATTAAGGAATGGCTTACGGAAAAGGGCTATGAAGTATTGGATAAGGGTACCTTTGATGAACAATCCTGTGATTATCCAGACTATGGAAAGGCTGTAGCCCTTGAAGTAGCCGGAGGCAAAGCGGACAGAGGCGTTCTGATATGCGGTACCGGCATCGGGATAAGTATATCGGCCAATAAGGTCAAGGGTATCCGCGCTGCTGTATGCGGCGACAGTTTTTCTGCCAGAATGAGCAGGCTGCACAACGACGCCAACATACTAGCCCTTGGGCAAAGGGTAACAGGCGCCGGTTTGGCGCTGGATATTCTCGAACTTTGGCTGAATACATCCTTTGAAGGCGGCCGCCATAAAACCAGGGTGGATAAAATGATGCAGATCGAGACGGACTGCGGCTGATTTATCCATGACATTGTTTATCTGCATGCCGTCCGGATTCGTCGGGCGGCAGCCCACTATAGGCGCATGAAGCGGAGGAGCGGGATACTGTGTTGGAGGAAGTCAGAATACAGACAGAAGCCTGTTTGCGTGAATTGTTGTCTGCCGCCGCTTTGGGTGCGGGAGATATACTGGTGATTGGCTGCAGTACCAGCGAAATCATGGGCAAGAGCATTGGCACACAGCCCTCCGAAGAAGCGGGGGAAGCTGTGTTTTCCGCAATATACCCGATGCTGCGGAAAGAAGGGGTTTGGCTGGCGGCGCAGTGCTGCGAGCACTTAAACAGGGCGCTGGTGATCGAGAAGGAAGCGGCTGTCCGTTTTGACCTGCCAGTGGTGACCGTCGTGCCGGTACGGGAAGCCGGCGGAAGCTGGGCGGCCTGGGCATTCAGGCATATGCAGGAGGCTGTGGTGGTGGAGAACCTGCATAAGCGTCAAGCCGCCGCTGGTTTGGATATCGGGGAGACTTGCATCGGCATGCACATAAGACCCGTTGCCGTGATGGTGCGGCCGGAAAAGCCCTGGATCGGAGAAGCGCGGGTCAGCATGATGCGTACAAGGCCGAAGCTGATCGGCGGGGAACGGGCAATCTATGTCTGAACGGCAACAATCAAAGAAGGGGATGGAGGACTACATGAACAACGTAACGGATAACACAATGGAGCTGCTAACCAGGACCGATCCGGAATTAGCTGCCGCTGTGAGGCAGGAACAAGAAAGGCAGCAGGTCAAAATCGAGCTGATCGCTTCGGAGAATTATGTCAGTCCTGCCGTATTAGCGGCGCAAGGTTCGGTTTTGACGAACAAATATGCGGAAGGTACCCCCGGCAAACGCTACTATGGCGGCTGCGAATATGTCGACATAGTAGAAAACCTGGCTCTTGACCGGGTCAAAACCATATTTGGCGCCGATCATGCCAACGTACAGCCCCATTCCGGCGCACAGGCGAATATTGCCGCCTACTTTGCCATATTAACACCCGGCGATACGGTTGTGGGGATGAATCTGGCGCACGGGGGGCATCTGACCCATGGCTCGCCTGTCAATTTGTCCGGTAAGTACTTTAAGTTCGTCCCTTACGGCGTGTCGGCGGATGCGGAAGTCATCGATTATGACGCGCTGAACGACCTGATGCAGCAAACAAAGCCCAAATTGCTGGTAGCCGGCGCCAGCGCCTATCCAAGAGTGATTGATTTCGCGAAGATGTCCGCCATTGCCAAAGAAGCAGGCGCTTACTTTATGGTGGATATGGCGCATATCGCCGGACTGGTTGCGGCCGGCTTCCATCCGAGCCCTGTGCCTTACGCCGATATTGTAACCAGTACGACGCACAAGACTCTTCGCGGACCCAGGGGCGGGTTTATCCTCTGCAAAGAGGAATTGGGCGCAGCGATCGATAAAGCGGTATTTCCGGGCACGCAGGGCGGCCCCTTGATGCATATTATCGCGGCGAAGGCTGTGGCTTTTCATGAAGCGCTGGCGCCGCAGTTTAAGCTTTATCAGCAGCAAATCATCGACAACGCCCAGGCCCTGGCAAAGGCTCTGGTGGCGAGGGGCTTCCGGCTGGTATCCGGCGGAACGGATAATCATCTGATGCTGGTGGATCTCCGCCCGAAGAAAATGACCGGGCGGGTCAGCGAGGTACTCCTCGACGAAGCCGGCGTGACGACGAACAAAAACGCCATTCCCTTTGATCCCGAAAACCCCAATACCACCAGCGGTATCCGGCTTGGCACGCCTGCCACTGCGACAAGGGGAATGAAAGAAGCTGAAATGGAAACCATAGGGGAAATCATTGATTTTGTACTGACGAATCATGAAGATGCGCAGGCGATGAAGAAAGCCAAGACGATGGTGGCGGAATTGACGGGACGCTATCCCATTTTTGCGGAGGAATGGAGGCTGTAATGGCGAATCGACCGGAATGGGACGATTATTTTATGGACATTGCCGCGATGGTGGCCAGCCGCGCCACATGCCTGAGACGGCAGGTCGGTTGTGTTATGGTGAAAGACAGGCGTATACTTTCGACAGGATATAACGGCGCCCCCAGCGGCGTATCCCATTGCAGCGAAGTGGGCTGCCGGCGGGAGCAGGAAGGGATTCCCTCAGGAGAGCGGGCCGAATTGTGCCGGGGCGTCCATGCGGAACAAAACGCCATCATCCAGGGCGCCCGCTATGGCGTGAGCCTTCAAGGCGCCGTTGCGTATACCACTACGCAGCCCTGCAGTATATGCACGAAAATGATGATTAACGCGGGCATTGTGGAGGTTATCTTTGGCGGCGAGTTTCCCGACGAAATGTCCTTGGCGTTATTGAAGGAAGCAGGGGTATTCTGTCATAAACACACAAGCAGAATAGAAGCTGCGAGGAAGAAGGCGGCAAATGAAAGGTAAAACCATATCGTTGCCCTGTCTCGACGCCTTGTGTCCTACTCTGGAATCCACCGCTTTGAAGCTGATGGAGGAGACAGGCGAGCTTGCGCAGGCTATAGGAAAGTATAGAGGCATGAGCGGGGAACCGGATAAACCGGAAGAGCAGCGGGTGGTGCAGTGGATCGTGGAGGAACTGGTCGATGTAGCGCAAACGGCTGTTACCATGATGTATGTTCTGGAAAAGGAATATGATGTAGACATGGAACAGACGCTCCGGCATCATCTGGAGAAGATGGTAGGGAAGGGCTATATGCGCGCCGCGCAAAGCCAGCCGGACAAGTTGATTGCGGATACGGAAGACTGATTTACATGTGGTTTAGCCATCGGATAAATGGCAAGGAGGCTGAGGAATATCGACAAGAGAATCGCGGTTTTGATTGACGCCGACAATGTATCCAGCAAATATATCAAAGCGATTTTGGATGAATTGTCAAAAAATGGCGTACCTACTCTGAAAAGAATATATAGCGATTGGACCAGGCCGGAGATGGCTGCGTGGAAGAATGTATTGCTGACCTACTCGATAACGCCAGTGCAGCAATACAGCTATACCAGCGGCAAGAACGCCACAGATTCAAGCCTGATCATCGATGCGATGGATATCCTGTATACCGGGCATGTGGACAGCTTCTGCATCGTATCCAGCGACAGCGACTTTACCCGCTTGGCAGCCAGGCTGCGGGAGGCGGGTATGCATGTGATCGGCATGGGGGAGAAGAAGACGCCGCAGTCATTCATCTCTGCCTGCGAAGTGTTTAAGTACCTTGAAGTGCTGGACTCCATCGAAGTATTGGTATCCGGCGGAACGCTCGGCACAGGCGCATCGCCGGCAGCAGAGGGAGACAACGTGGAGGAACGTGCCGCGGGAAAGGAAGCGCCAGTTTCCGGGACGCTGGTCGAATATACAAACAATGTGTCCAGCAAGGAAGAGATCATAAGGACGATAAAGAAGATCGTCGCGGATACCTCGGAGGAGGACGGAGACGGATGGGCTTTCCTTGGCATGGTGGGCAGCGTGCTGAATAAGCAGAAGCCTGACTTTGACTCCCGGAACTACGGGTATCAGAAGCTGACCCAGTTCGTCAAATCCCTGGGCGTTTTTGAGATCGAGCATAGGCCGACCAACAATCCGGGGATAAAGCATACGTATATCCGGATCAAGACCAGCCCGAAGACGCCGCGAAGAAAAAGGCTGCCGGCGCCGGTAAAAAAGGCAAAGCAAGAGCAGTTCCCGGAGAGCAGTTCCCAGAGCAGTTCCCAGAGCAGTTCCCGGAGTGATTGACAAAGAATACCGTGTTTGCTACAATTTGTTTGACGCACAGGGCTGGTTGAAAAAGGCAAATGATTTTGCTGCGGGAGGATTGAAAATGCGTGTTCCGAAAATATTTAAATCCAGATTGTTCCAATGCTCCCTGGGGGTATATGCGCTTTGCTTAATATCCCTGTATACCAATTTCTTGAGCTTTATTTCCCCTGTCTTTGCCAGCTTTGTTCTGGAAGTGAACAGTTTTGTCGTAGCCTATGCGGCGTATGTGACCTATGTAAAGAACAAGAGTTAAGCGTACCTGTCAAAAAGGAGTAGAACAGACGAATTCCGCAAAGGATTCCCTACAGAGGGGATCAAAGCGCATAAAAAGGGGTAAGCCTTTCACGAGGCTTACCTTTTTTCTTCGGCTCGGAAGCGTCATACATATAGACGAAAACATTGGTATCCAGAAAAACCTTACCGCCGCTCATTCGCTTCCTCCCGTGTTTTACAACGAGTTGCCGCACTATCTCGTCAGCAGTAGCTTCTCCGCGCATAATTATCCGCAAACGACTTCTATCTTCATCTGTGAGCGGTATACCATCAATCGCCATTGTGCCGTTTACCATTTCTATAACGCGATCCATTTCGAGGGTGAGCGCGTATTCCAACGGTTTGTTTTGCAGTTTTGCGGTTTTTGTTCGTCCGTCCATGGGCAATATCAGACATTATGGATACGGCCGGAATACGCAATTATAGATATGCATTACTCTGCCTCGTTGCTTATTTCACATTCTCCAAACGAAAGAATTAAGAG
>WRMS01000085.1 GCA_009777025.1 Clostridiales bacterium
TGGTAAGATGCCCCAAATCCTTCCTCCGGCGCCGTATCGTCATCAGATCGGTCAGGGTTTGGGTCGGGTGCTGATGCCCGCCGTCGCCTGCATTCACGACCGGTATCATCGAATACCGCGCCGCCTGCTGCGCGGCGCCTTCCTTATGATGTCGCATGGCGCAGATATCCGCATAACCGGAAACGACACGGATCGTATCCGCCACGCTCTCGCCCTTGGCTGCCGAACTCGAGTCCGCCGAAGCAAAACCAAGTACCTTGCCGCCAAGATTCAACATAGCCGCTTCAAAGCTCAAGCGAGTACGAGTACTTGGCTCATAAAAAAGTGTAGCCAATGTCTTGCCTTGGCAAACCTGGCTAAAAGCCATTCGGTCCGCCGCAATCACATCGGCTACATCCAGTAAGCGGTCAATTTCCTTCAAGGATAAATCCAGAGGATCAATCAAATGCCGCATACACATTCCTCCCTACATGCATTTTTCCCAGTATATCTTCTCCAACAGATTTTGTCTATCACATTTTCCCCTTGCTGTGACATTTTCCCCTTGCGAAAAACATTTTCTGTACCCGTTCTATGCTCCATTTTTTACCTTTTTGCATTCCCGTTCCGTGGGTTATCGCTCCGCGCCAACTATGGTGGCCGGCAGATTTACCAATGCATACTTTTTCAACGGTTTTTGTTATAATCAGAGTATCATGAAAACATGTCCTTAATCGGGCAGCCTTAAGGAGGGATTCGCATGAAATTACTCAGTTTTGCTGTAAATGAAAAACCCCATGTCGGCGCTAAGCTTTCCGGGGGGGTAGTTGACCTCAGCGCAGCCGGCTATCTACGTGATTTTTCAGAAACCATCCGGGATTTCCGCGAGGCGGAAAAAGAAATTCGGGCATTGTGCGATAGGAACCCCTTGCCATTGCTTGATGAGAAAAGCCTTTCCTACCTTCCCCCCGCCTCTGCAACCGCAAAGATCCTTTGTGTCGGGCTAAACTATAAACTCCATGTTGACGAAGCGCACAAAGGAGCCGGCGAACCGGAATATCCGAAAGACCCCATTCTGTTCTCTAAATTTAATAATGCGCTGAACGCCCATAACGGATCGGTAACCCTCTCGTCCAATGCGCGCCAGTACGACTATGAAGCGGAACTGGTCGTCGTCATAGGCAAGAGCTGCAGGGATGTCGCGAAAGAAAACGCGGCGGACTATATCTTTGGTTACACTTGCGGAAATGACCTGTCCGCCAGAGAAGCCCAAAGGCTGACTTCCCAGTGGCTGATCGGAAAAAGCTTCCCCGGTTTTGCGCCGGCCGGTCCCTGGATCGTCACCGCCGACGAAATCGACCCCCGCAATTTAGCCATATCCTGCCGCAGAGGCGACAAGATCGTGCAAAACGGCAATACCTCTCAGATGATCTTTGATGTTTATACTATCGTTAGCTTTGCTTCGCGCTATATTCAACTTGAACCCGGCGACCTCCTCTTTACCGGGACGCCAAGCGGCGTCATACTCGGCGGAGAAGGGGATCAGCAAAAATGGCTGGAAGCCGGTGAAGAGGTTACGGTTACGATAGAACAAATCGGCGACCTGCGTACTGTCTTTGTATAAGATGCTAACTGACCAAGATACCGTCGTTCAGCAGGATTACCTTTTTCGCGCTCAGATAACAATTGTGCTGTGCCTGAAACAAATCCATCTCAGCGGTGAAGACCGCTTTTTCCGCGAGCTTCCACTCATTGATTGTCGCGACGCCCATTTTTTGCTTCATACTGGTTGAAATCAAGGTCCTCTGCGCGTCATACAGGCTTTCTTTCGCCTTATCCAGAGCGGCGTCCAAGCCCTTGAACTCCTTCATGACCGTTTCCACCGTTCTCACCAGGCTTTGCTTGGTCTCTTTTAATGCCTGGTCTTTGGATGGGCCTGTGACAGCCAAATTTTGCGCCTGGGTAAATTGCCCATTTATTTCATACCGTTCGATTCGCTTCGTCAGATCTTCCACTTCTCTCTGCGCCTGCTTCAAGGCCAGAGAGTTTTTTAGCGCTTCAGCAAGGACTTCTTCCTCCTCAAACGTCTGGGCATACGGACCGATAACCGGAGGATTCTCCAGACCGAACTCCACGCTGTCGGCGAGATTCAGGTATTCCCGCATGGTGTTCCTGTTGGTGTTCCTTGTGTTTTCCAGACTGTCCAGGGTTTCCCTCGCCCTGTCCAACTGCGTCGCCGCGTTTCTAAGCTGCGTTTGGGTAAACACGCCGAAAGCGGTCTTCACCTTCGCCAATTCGTGTTCGTTTTCCAAGCGCTGGACTTCCATTTCCTGTATCTGAATTTGCATTTCTCCCAGCAGGATGTCGATATAAAGTTTCTGTGCCTGATAGCTTACCTTTGGCTTCAGTTTTTCCAGGCTTTCTTCCGCGTCCAGATAATTGTTAAACGCGTTTTCATAGGACTCTTGCAGACTATAAAGCGAATCTTCTGAAATATTCGTATCCGGGTTGCTGTAGAATTCGAACACCTGCGACTGAAAGTTGCTAAACTGGGATTCCTTTGCATTCTCCGCCTGAATGACTGTCGCTTTTTGACGGATGATTTCATTGCTGTTATTCTGTGCAATGGCGCCGACTTCCGCAAAGGTATAGGTTCGATAAGGCGCTTCATCGGCTGCCAGGAGCGCGCCGCCGCCGCATCCCGGTACAGCGCCTATCTTCGGCATACCCGGGATGCCCGGGATAGCTACGGGAAGCAAAGTCAGCACAAAGCTAAGAGCCATTACCACCCCGGCCTGTCGTATGATGCAACGATTCTGTTCCATTTCCCGTCTCCTCCAATACTAAGATAAGCTGTGCCCATAATCCGATCACTGATACCGCAGCGCGTCGATAGGGTTAAGGCCCGCCGCTTTGTTGGCGGGATAGACGCCAAAAACAACGCCGATCGCGACGGAAAATCCGAAAGCGATGGTCACTACATTAAACGATACATTCCCGCTGAGACTGGCAACTAAAGCGCCGGCTGCCTTTGTTATCCCGACGCCCGCGCCTACGCCGATCAGGCCGCCCACACAACTGATCACGATAGACTCGATAAGAAACTGGCTGAGAATATCCCGCCTTTTCGCCCCGATCGCCTTTCGGATCCCGATTTCCCTGGTCCGCTCCGTCACCGAAACCAGCATGATATTCATGATCCCAATGCCGCCCACCAGCAAAGAAATGCCGGCTATACAGCCCACCAGGATCGCCAGCATTGCCGTCGTTTCTTCCAGAGTGGACAGCAATTCCGTTTGGTCGAATATGCTGAAATAATCGCTGCTTCCATATTTGTCTAACAATTCCCCCTCCAGGTAGGCCTTAATCTCCGCCACTTGCTCCGCCGTAGAGACGCCGATACTCACCTGATTGATACGGGCCTGCTGTTCCAGACGCTGTGCGGTAGTAAAAGGGATAATCACTCTCGTGTCATTGGAGCCGAACATGCTGGATCCTGCGCTTTCCAAAACACCGATGACCGTAAAATTATTGCCCCTTAGCTTAATATTCTTGCCTAAAGGATCGTCCCCTTCATAAAGCGTTTCGGCTATTTCCGAACCGATCAGCGCCACATGGGTCCGGGCGAAGAGATCCATATCCGCAAGGCTCCTGCCATAATCCAAATTCAGCGAATTCATCATCAGATAATCGTCGTTTGAGCCGATGAGATTGGCATTGCTGCTGTTTGTACCGGCTTTTACTTCCAAGCTGGCGTTCATCACTGGCGCTAGATATTGGATTCCGTCCTTTTCCCGCCAACGGTTCAGCTCCTCCTCGGTAAGGGATCCTTCATTGCCCCTGCCGCGGATATTCACCGTCAGCAGGTTCGTACCCATGCTTGAGATTCTGTCGGTGATGGATTGGGTGGTGCCGGTAGCCAGCGAAACCAGGACGATGACCGCCGCTACGCCAATGATGATGCCGAGCATCGTCAGGATGGAGCGAAGCTTATTGCTGAGAATGCCGCTAAAGCCCATTTTCAAAGCCTGGAAAACGTTCATTCGCGCACCACCTTCTCGTCCGAAGTGATGCTGCCGTCATAAATCGCAATCTTTCGCCGGGCTTCCTCCGCCTGGGTTTGATTATGGGTAATCAGAATGATCGTATGCCCCTGCTCATGAAGCCTGTGTATCAGTTCCGTTACTTCTCTGCCGGAGCGGCTGTCGAGATTGCCGATTGGCTCGTCCGCCAGCAGGATGGGCGGTTCTCCCGCCAGCGCTCTGGCAATGGCCACCCTTTGCTGCTGTCCGCCGGACAATTCGGTTGGCCTGTGTTTATACCTGTCGCCGAGTCCAACCTTGTTCAGCGCTTCCAGGGCGCGCTCGCGCCGTTCTCCCTGGGATGTATTGCGATACAGTAAGGGAAGTTCGACATTTTCTAATGCCGTCAGTTTGGGCAGCAGGTTGAAATCCTGAAAAATGAAGCCGATTTTTTGATTTCTAACCGTTGCCTGTTGATTCCCGCTCATTTCTGAAACATAGACGCCGTCCAGCTTATAGGAGCCCGTCGAAGGCGCATCCAGACAGCCAATGAGGTTCATCAGGGTGGATTTCCCCGAACCGGATGGTCCGATAACGGCGACAAATTCCCCCTCCTGGATGTCCAGAGATACATCTCTGAGCGCGTATACCTTTTCGGTTCCCATTTGATACACCTTGCTGATATCCCGCATTTCAAGGAGGCTCATACGCTTACCTTTCTCTGGTAACGACCGTAGTCATGCCTGCCGCGCCCGGGCCGCCGACAGGGCCCGGCCCCATAAACATCATATTGCCCGACATATTCTGGTTCGTTGGGACAGTCCCGGTTAATTCGACCAGCTGCCCTTCCTCCAAACCGGAAAGGATCTCGACATAGGTATCGTTGATAATACCGGTTTGAACGATCACTGCCCGTTCCGGCAATGCTATATTGATCGTCTCGCCGCCCTGGCCTGGCTGCCCGCCTTGTCCCGGCTGTCCGCCTTGACCCGGCTGTCCGCCTCCCGGCGTCTGCCTCATGGCTGGCCTGTCGCCATCACCGTCCGCGGCGCCTTCTTGCCCCGGTTGCGCACCTTGCCCCGGCTGCCCGCCTCCCGGCGTCTGTCTCATGGCAGGCCTGTCTCCATCGCCGTCCGCGGCGCCTTCTTGGTTCGGCTGCCCGCTTTGCCCCGGTTGCGCACCTTGCCCCGGCTGTCCGCCCTGGTTCGGCTGCCCGCCCTGGCTTAGCGGTCCGCTATCCGTCGCTGCCCTTCCGTTTCCGACGCTTGCGCCGGTTCCCGTCTGATCCTCAGCCAGGACAACATACTTGATCCCCCGCATGGTTCGCACCGCATTGATCGGTACCATAAGCGTATTGTCCGACGATTCCACTACGATCTCCAAACTGCTGGTCATCCCTACCTTCAGGCCATCCCATTCCATAACCTCGATAAGCACCCAGTAGTACGCTACATTCCCGGAGCTGGCGCCTTCCTGCGCAATTCTGGCGACTCTGCCGGTATATACGATATCCGGCAGCGCATCGGCAACCACTCTGACCTCCTGCCCGATCTGTACTTTCGCAATATCCAGTTCGTCCACATTAAAGACAATCTGCATTCGCTCGGCGTCCACAATTTTCCCCAAGCTTTCTCCGGATTTCAAACTGTCCCCCACTTGAAGGAATGTGTTTTTCGGTCCGCCGCTGTCTGCCGCGGCATAGTAGATACCGTCAAAATCTGCGACTAAGGTCGTTTGCTTCTGCTTCAAATTCGACATAGCCACCTGCATTTCGGAATTGGCGTCGGAAATCTGAGAATCCAAATTTGTGCTGTCGATCCTATACATCAATGTGCCTTCAGAAAGAATCTCGCCCTCGATCGCGTTTAGTTCATCCAAATAGCCGTCAGCGGGAGATTTGATCTGGGTTTCAGCATTTGGCTTCAGCATAACCGCAGATGTTTGCGCCAGGGCTTTGTTGTATGCTTGTCCGTATGTCTCTCCCCCTATACGCTGCCCTTTATCCAGCGCAAGCGTAAAGCTCAAATAATCCATGCCATTATTTCTGCTGAACGTGGGCGTACCGGACAGCGACCCATTTACAGTATTGCCATATTCCAACAAGGAAACCTGGAGATTTTGGCCTGCCTCCCATGACGCGCCATCCTCCGCAGGCACCTGGATGGTCATGGTACTGATATCCAGCAACGTCATGAGTACGCCGCCCTTAGTTAGTTTGTCGCCAACCCTGGCGCTGAGCGAAGTCACAAGATATTCCTTTTCCGCTACGCGCTGTAAATCGTTTTTCGCGGCATAATACTCTGCAAGTTGAAACTCATATTTCGATACGGCTTGCTGCGAAGATACGACTTCGGGACAATCCAATAGAAATAAGACGTCGCCTTTCGCTATGGGATCTCCGTCTTCCACATGAATCGCCAGCAAAGTGGACGCCCCCGGCGCAGCCAGCGTTTGTTCACGGGAAGTGGCCACTGAGCCGCTGCCGGATACCATGGAGCTTATGCTTCCCCGGATAACCGGCGACGTGCGCACTGCCGCGCTGAGATTCGATCCTGCCGGATTGCTTTGATTGAAGAAATAAAAATACCCGGCGCCCGCCAGGCCCCCGATAAGCAAAATCATTACAAGCCATTTCCCTATGCTTCGCTTTTTTGCCATGCCAAATACCTCCTGCTAACCATACCATACCCGTTTGCTTCACAGGGTAAACGTTCACTCGTTCCGGATTGTGATTTCAGTCTATTCTATTTCTGTGAAATATAGGTGAACATTTGATTAACATTACAGGTTATTCTGCAATAGCTACCCTTTCGCCGCGTCCACTTTTAGTAGCGCGTTTCATCTCATACATATGCTGATCCGCACAGACCAATAAGTCGTTGATCGTGTCGCCATCCTGCGGGAAGGTTGCGATTCCATAGCTAAAGCCCAGGAACTTCACATCCGTATCTTTCATGGTATCAGGGAAAGCATTGATATCGGCAATGAACCCCTCCAGCACATTTTTGTCGGAAAGAATGCAGGTAAACTCATCGCCGGCGATGCGATAAAACCCTCCGCGGTTACCAAGCCTGATTTTGATCTCGTGCGCAAAAAAGGCAAGATAATCGTCTCCCACCGAATGGCCGAAGCGATCGTTGATACTTTTAAAATCATTCAGATCAAAGAAAATGAGGTTAAAGGGAATCTTGCGCTCAATCAGCGCTTCCGCGTCGCTATTCATAACAACCCTGCTGCGTAATTGCGTAAGCGCATCCTGGTAGGCGATCTTCTCCAGGTTTTTAATCGTCTCGCCGCTGTCTACCTGAAGATAAAAATAATGAAAGCTGCTTGCAGCGCAGACCGCCAATGTTACGACGGAAAATATTTGCAAAATAAATATCCTGGGGTAGAAGAATGCCAGATTGATGATGAAGGCGATCCAAAGCCACATCATATTCACCCACATCAACGCATTTGTTTCTTTTTCGCCAACATGCTCCAGGACGTAGATAAACTTTTGCGTCAGCATTTTGTAAAACACCCTTATTGTGCAAATATACATGAATGTTTGCACCAGCAGCGTCGTCCCATTTACCGACATCCACGGGACAATCCAAGCATTTCCCAATATGGCGCTTAAGGCGAATAATATAAATGTATACGTCCAGGAAAAGCAAGCAATAATGATGATTCTATTTCCAGTGTTTTCATAAAGAAAACGGATGGGGATGATGAACAAGAATCCGGTAAAAATGAATAATCCGTTTCCACTCCCAAAATCCGGCGCATTACGGGCAATGAGGTATGCCAGAAACAGCAAGACGACAACACAAAGCCCCATGAGAACAATGGTCTTTATTTGGCCAAACTTGCGGCGGCTGCAGATATGAATGACGAACAGATTTACGATCAGCATCTCCAATGGAGCAAGGATCATAACGATGAAACGCAATACGAACATCCTCTCACGACAGTGTGAAAATAATGTAAATTCACATCCTATCGTATGACAAAAGTCAATCCCTTATCTCTTCTGAGCAAAGATGGTTAACAAGTTTGTTAAAGGATAAGGCGCTATAGGAATCCCCCTTTATTATAGTTTGTTTAGCGGGATTCATATATAAATTTATTTATTTTTATGTTTATTTTTTATAATTGAAAATCCAACTTGCTTGCCACGCTGTGGTAGGGAACCGAAGCGTTTCAGGCGCGTTGCAAATCGAAGATGGTACGAATACTATGCTAAACAACAGCGTTGACGTTCTAAAATTCTTATCAACTTGACTAAGCTGATTGTACCATATGTACTACTCGTATTCAACAGAGAACGCACAGAGAACGCTCCTCGTTCTCAATAAAAGAATTTATTCAGAACCTGCCAATGGCTTAGGAATAGCATCCGGCAGGCACGACGCTATGCGCAGATTAATCGCCAATAAAAAGCTTGAAAGATCGGCATTCACACCTTATACTTTTATGAAAGCTGTGAACAATCCCCTCCGCAATGGGCCGGTGAAGATGGAAATAATTGAAAAGGTGGCTGCATCTATGGCAACAACACATTCATTTTCAGTATTCATGAAAAAGCAAGGAATCGAGATATCCTGGAATAGAATCGGCATCAGCGCCTTGGGGGCGATGGCGCACGGCCTTTTCGCTTCTTTGCTGATCGGAACGATCATCGACACCATCGGCAAGCAAACCGGCTTATCCTTTCTCAACACCATCGGCAGTTTTGCCACAGGCGGCGTCGGCGCAGCGATGGCGGTATCCATTGGCTTTGCTTTACAGGCGCCGCCGTTTGTTCTTTACTCCCTGATCGCTGTCGGCCAGGCTGCCAATACGCTGGGCGGCGCAGGCGGCCCATTGGCCGTATTTGTTATCGCCCTTATCGCGGTCTTTGCAGGAAAACTCGTTTCCAAGACGACGCCCATCGACCTGATCGTGACGCCCTTAGTAACTATAACAACGGGCGTTGCCGCCGCCTGGCTTCTGGCGCCGCCCATCGGCCGGATTGCCTCCGTTTTCGGTTATGCTATCATGTGGGCGACAGAAATGCAACCTTTCCTGATGGGCATTCTGATATCCGCTATTGTCGGCACGGTTCTTACTTTACCCATTAGCTCCGCTGCACTTTGCGCTGCGCTTGGGCTGGTTGGCCTGGCCGGCGGCGCGGCTTATGCCGGATGCTGTGCGCATATGGTAGGCTTTGCGGTCGCCTCATACAAGGAGAACAAGATAGGCGGCCTGCTTGCCCAGGGCTTGGGCACCTCCATGCTGCAAATGCCAAACCTGATGAAAAAGCCGATCCTATGGATCCCGGCGATGGCTGCCGCCATTGTGAACGGGCCTATTTCTACGGTGCTTTTCAAATTGAAGCAAAACGGCCCGCCGATTTCCTCCGGCATGGGTACGTCCGGGCTGGTTGGCCCTATCGGCGTAATCACCGGCTGGTTTACACCGTCTGAGGCTGCTGTCAGCGTCGGCGAGACAATCCTTGCGCCGGGCGCCATGGACTATCTCGGCGTTCTGATGGTAGGTTTCGTCATTCCCGCCGCTGTCGGCTGGCTTGTCTCAGAAATCATGCGTAAGAAAGGCCTGATTCTCGACGGCGACCTGAAAATCGATTGTTAGTTACAGTTCCGTGCCGACTATGGTGGCGTCGGCATATTTGCCCGGCTACACGTCACATTCGTGATCAACATCAGGCTTTCTGATTATGTAGCCTAACGGCTCAACGTCCATCCGATGTATCACCCACCAGCCTCC
>WRMS01000086.1 GCA_009777025.1 Clostridiales bacterium
GGAAGCCTCTTTCTTCGAGAAAGGCGCTGATGGCAGCGGAGTATATCGGCATATATGAGAAACGGGGCGACTTCGGGCGGGTGATCCCCGACGACCGTAGAGACATTCGGGAAATCCTGATCCCGCAGGGCAGTGAAAACGGCGCCGGACAAGGAGATCGGGTAGTCGCCCGTCTGAGCCCGGCAGGTTTTCGTTATAACGATTTGCTGGGCGCAGTGGATATGGTCGGCCGGGTTACCGAGGTACTGGGCGCCGGGGGCGACCTTGGCGTAGCGGAAAAAGCCCTCATACGCCGTCTGGGGCTGCGGCAGGCATTCAGCAGCGAGCAGTTGGCGGCAGCAAAGCGCCGGAATAAACCTGTCGGGGAGAAGGAGCGGGAAGGCCGTCTGGACCTGCGGCAGGAATTGTTGCTAACCATAGATGGCGAGGACGCCAGGGATCTGGACGATGCGGTAAGCCTGCGCAGGGAGGGAGCGGGTTGGCGCCTGGGCGTGCATATTGCTGATGTATCCCATTATGTGAAAGAGGGAACGCTTCTCGATCAGGAGGCTTATGCGCGGGGAACCAGCGTCTATTTCCCGGATCTCGTCCTGCCTATGCTGCCGCCGGAGTTATCAAACGGGATATGCAGCCTGAATGAAGGCGAAGACAGATTAGCCATAAGCTGCCTGATGAGCCTGGACGACAAGGGAAGGGTAACGGCTCACGAAATCCGGCCCTCTATCATCCGGGTTAGCGAGCGGCTGAACTATACGCAGGTTCAGGATTATCTGAATAGCGGTACCGGCGAAACTAAGCCGGTCCTTTACCAGGGAGGCGCTGCGCCGCCTTTTCAACAGGAAGGGACCGCGGCGATGCTCAATGATATGGCGGAGCTGAGTGAGGCGCTTCGCAGGAATCGCATGAACAGGGGCGCTCTGGATTTTGAACTGCCGGAGTGTCAAATCGTTCCCGGACCCGACGGTAGGGCGATGGATCTGAAGCGAAAAGAAAGGATGCTTTCGGAAAGCATCATCGAAGAATGTATGATTATCGCCAATGAAACGGTAGCTCTTCAATTCCAAAATATGGATATCCCATTTCCCTATCGGGTACATGGTAAACCGGGCGCCGAAAAGCTAGCCGCTGTTCAGTCGATGCTGGAAGTCTTTGGCTTCCACATGGATAGAAAGCCGAGCGGTTCACAAACCTACCAACAATTTCTGAAGAAGGTAAAAGGCAATGAGGAGGAAACGCTTGTCTCCACGCTGCTGCTGCGTTCTATGGATCACGCGTACTACAGTGTGGAGAATCAGGGCCATTTTGGCTTGGCGTCGGATTGTTATTGCCATTTCACCGCGCCGATCCGCCGCTATCCGGATCTGATGGTCCATCGGATCATCAAGCAAGCTGCTTCCGGCTCTGCATGGACAGCAAGGCAAAGAAGCGCCCAAGCTTCAGGAGATGCGGCGCTTCATCCGCTTCGGGCAAAGACGGAGGAAAAATGCCGGGAAGCAAGTCTCAGAGAACGCATTGCCGAAGAGGCGGAGCGTAGAGCAGACAGCTTATGGAAAGCCGATTATATGAGCCGGTTTGTAGGAGAAGCCTTTGACGGCGTCATCAGCGGTGTGACAGACTACGCCCTTTTCGTTGCGTTGGAAAACACAGCGGAGGGCATGCTGCACATATCCCGGCTGGACGGTTACTTTGAATATGCGGAAGGGAAGATGGCGCTGATCAGCGATCACAGGCAAAAGCAATACAGGTTAGGCGACCCGATCCGTGTACGCCTGGAAAGCGTGGATATAGGCCTCGGCCGCATCAACTTTACACTGGATGAAAACGGATAACGATGATTGGACGCCGGATTACAACGAATGGCAGACAAATGAGCGGGATTGGTAAACCAGCGCGAAAGTAGGTCTCACACTTTACCGCTTCAGGGTATAGGCGTCAGACACTATAGTGAAATCGTCGTCTAAGCCATTGGTAAGGTATACTTGTTTGTCCTTTGTCACAAAGACGCCTTCCACCCCTTCCGTGCTGTTCAGCAGCGCCAGCCCACGTTCCAGACCGAGCAAAAAGGCTGTTGTGGAGAAGCCGTCGCCGTCCATGGAAGAGTTCGACAGGATAGTAACTTGAAGCAGTTCGGTTTCCGACGGATAGCCGGTATGGACGTCCAGAATATGATGATAGACTTGATCTCCCTGAACAAAAAACCGCTCATAGGAGCCGGACGATACGAGGCTCATGTCGGATTTTTCAAATACGGCAAAATAATCGCCGCTCTCTTCCGCCGGATCTCTGACGCCGATTCGATAGTCTGAACCGTCAGGCTTATTACCAAGAAGAACAATATTGCCGCCCAGATCGATCACAGCGCTGCGTACGCCTCTAGCGGCTAGCAGATCCTTCACTTGATCAGCGATATACCCTTTGGCGATGGCGCCGAAATCAAGCTTCATACCCGGATATTTGAGCATTACCCAGCCGTCTTCATTCATCAGCACGTTGCGATACCCGATCAGGGAAAGGGCATACTCCCGTTCCTCTTCTGAAGGAACGCGCCCGCCTCCGTCCGTGATGCCCCAAAGAGAGACAAGAGGGCCGACCGTACAGTCAAATGCGCCTTCCGACAGATCGGAGAAAGCATTGCTTTTCTCAAGCAAGGTCAAGGTCTCTTCCGAAACCGCAATATATTCCTTACCTGCGTTTTGGGCGAGCCTGTCCGGATCGCTTCCCGGCAAGGAAGCAGACAGAATATTTTCCAGGCGGCGTATTTCGTCAAATACCACCGGGAACAAGCTTTGGTCTTCGCTGTCATACAGAGTTATGGTGATGAGCGTATTCAGTTGAAAGTTCTGGGCGCTGATTGGAACCTGCACAGTCGCTTTCTGGGTGGTACAAGCGCTAAGCGGGAACGTCAGGAATATAAACAGGAATAGAATCGACAGTCCTGCGCGCGTCAGTCGCAGCCGGATCGGCGGCGGGATGGCGTGCCCCGGTGTTTTCATATTTCCCTCCCGAAAATACGATGGCGATCATCATTCCAGATCGACAGTTTGGAAGACATTTCGAAGAAGGTCGATCAGGAGAAGCTTTTTCCTTAAGAGACCGCTTTTTCCGGCTAACAGCTTCAGTGTCTCGCTGCACTGGATAGCCGCTACCATTTGCGGGGTAAAAGGAGGGTTTCCCGCCGGATTGTCTTGCGGCCGGGATTCGCTTCCCGCGTATAGCGTACGCAGCGTGCCGTCCCCTGGGAATACGCAGCTGACCTGCCCATAGAATCCGCCGATAGCGCCGTGAATCAGAGGGATATCTGCGGCGGCGCATCCGTCCTCCAGGACCAGGCGCGAGGGGATCGAATCCAGACAGTCCACGACTGCGTCATGCCCGGATAGCAGGCGGAGGCAATTATCCTCACTGAGCAGTTCCGCATAGGCGTCGATCTCAATGTTGCTGTTAACGATGGACAGGGCCAGTTTAGCTTCCTGCGCCTTACTTTTACCCAGGTTTGCTTCTGTACAAAATAATTGCCGGTTCAAATTGCTCGAATCAAACACATCGCCGTCGATCAAGCTGAGCTTCCCCACGCCGAAACGCGCCAGGGACATGGCGACATACCCGCCCAAGCCGCCGCAGCCGACGATACAGACGGATTTGGCGTGAATGGCTTCCACGTCTTCCCTGGAGAAGGCGTTCGTATTCTTCACATATCGTTCAAAGTTGCTTATCATAGCCCGATGCTCCTTATCAGCCGGCGATAGCTATCCCGTTTTCCGCGCAGCAACAAACTACTCGTGGGGACCATTACCGGGCGCGTTGCCCCAAGGGCACTGTCAATACGCTTTGGCACAACATCAGCGGATATACGTTAGCTTTTTCCGATCAAGCTCGTGAGGCTTTTGGATACTATTTGGCGTCCCGACCAAAACCCCGATACCGAAACCATAGCCTTCAGGAAACTGCAGGCGTGCTTTATATGCCTCTCCTTTCGGGCCGTTTATTGGCGTTCCGGCCATGCCGCATATGACGCTGCCAAGACCAAGGGAATGGGCGGCAAGAGCCAGGTTTTGGCTGAGGATGCCGCAATCCATAGCGGCGCCGGCGTCCGCCGCGATCATAAACATGCAAGGGGCGTTATAAAAAAGCTTTCCGCCTCTCGACATCATGCGCTCATAGGTGGATTGATCCTCGGCTTCCGCCAGGATACGCATGCCTTCTGCGTCAAGTTCCTCGATCAAGGCTTTGTCTGTGATAATGATCACATGCCAGGGCTGGCGGTTTACACCGCTTGGCGCAGCCAGCGCCGCTTCCGCCAGAGCGTTAGCCTGTTCGTCCGTGAGCGGCGTATCCGCGAAATCACGGCATGAAAATCGTTCAGCGATCGTTTTCAAGGTAGCATTCATCGTATGACCCTCCCTTATACAAGTAGTTCACTATTTCTTATACGTTTCGTATATTGTAGCAAATGCGATTCTCAAATGCAAAAAAATTAGCCTTATGAATGAGTAGAACGCCCCCAAAGGTTTGAGGGCGTCCTTTCGTCGTGCGGTATGTGATTTCTGCTAATCTTAGATGTTCCTAAGGCCAAGTCTCGTGCCGCGAACTTCGATTACGCGCATACCGAGAGAATTACTCCATAGACTTGCGCAGTTGACGCTTACCGAGCCGTCGGCAGTAAGAAACCTGATGGTTTTGAAAGAGCTATTGAATACAGGGGCTGGCGCGTAGAGGTCCAGTGCTGAAGAGCCCGTTTCCTGGATGTCAATGGTAACCGTAAGGCCGGGCATATTCAGAATCGCATAAATCTGGCTGTACGTCAGCTTGAGTACAATCGTGCCGTCAATGATTTCATAATCAACTTCCACGCCATTGATGAAGACTTTTGGAGGCTCTTTCTCGCCGGATTGCTCCCAACGCGCAATCAGGGTGATGTCACTGGTGATCGGGCTGTCAAAGTCAAATTCGACGTCATCCAGGAACCATCCTACAAAGTCGTAGCCATACATAGCGGGATCCACGGGACGAGGCACGGTCATGCCGGACTTAACCGATATGAACACAATCTCGAAGCCCAAGTCAAAGGTGACGGTAAAGGTTTCCGAAGGCGCAAGGACTTCGACTTCCGCCACGTCGCTGAACTCGCTGGTGAACACGACAGAAGCTTCGCAGTAGAAGTAATAGGGGCTATCCTCCGCAGTCAGGTCCGTGGGAATTTCAAATACCGAAGAGGTGGCGCCTTCAATGAGCGTACCGCCTTCGTTGGAGGGGACGGTGTTGCTATACCACTGGTAATACACCTCGTCTGTACCGAGCGGGATGGCTTCGATACATAGAGACTCTGCGATTTCCCCTTCCGTAACGACAGTGTTTGCTGCGGGTTGCGTAAGGATCTGTACACCGGGATCGGTGATGATGTCGGTTACCACTACGACTTTCGCTACGTCGCTGAACTCGCTGGTGAACACGACGGAAGCTTCGCAGTAGAAGTAATAGGGACTATCTATTGCAGTCAAATCCGCCGGAATCGCAAACGTGGGGGAGGTGGCGCCTTCGATGAGCGTACCGCCTTCGTTGGAGGGGACGGTGTTGCTATACCACTGATAATACACCTCGTCTGTGCCGATCGGGATGGCGTCGATATACAGGGACTCTTCGATTTCCCCTTCCGTGACGAAAGTATTCGCAGCGGGTTGCGTAAGGATCTGCACACCGGGATCGGTGATGGCGTGGGAAACCAATACTTCCGCGACTCTGCTGATTATGTCAAACGCGTTTTCCGCGCCGACCACACAGTAAAAGTAGTAGTAGCCAACATCAAGGCTCTGCGGCAACAGCGGTGCTATGGACAAAGCTGCTTCATTACCGACAAGCCTGTCTTTAGCCGGATCCGGTTCTTCGCCAAGACGCTGATACCAGGTGTAGGTTAATTCTGTCTCAGGCCTTGCTTCCGCGGCGATGCTCAGGGTATCGCTCCCAATGAGTATGCCATCTTGGAAATTCACAAGCATGTCCTCAGGCTGAGAGAGAATCGTGATGATCGTATCTGTCTTTTGGTAGTAGTAGCGGAATGTGCCTGTGTCCAATGATCCCGGGCTGTTGATCACCAGGCCGGCTTCCTGCCAGCCCTCCACAGCCTCCGGCGAAACAAAGGCGTTGTCATAACAGTATAGCTCGATTAGCGCAGGATTTTTCGTTACGTCCAATATCGTAAGGTCATTGCCCTGGCAATATAGGCGCTCAAGCAAGGGCAGCACCGTTACATCCAGGAAGGTGAGTTGATTGTAGCTGCAATCCAGTATGGTGAGCGATGTAAAATAGCTTAAGCCTGTCAAATCCGTGATTTGTGAATCGGCGCCCAGAGTTATTACGTCTATGGAAGCGAAAAAGGCTTTGTCCGCGTCTGATACAAGGCTTTCATCCGTCCGGTTGCCGCCGTCCAAGTTCAGATAAGCAAGCATCTTAGCGCGGAAAAGGGCGTCCGGGAAGGCTGCTTTGAAGGTTTCCGGATTCTCTTCAGTCAGCGTTTCAATTCTGATATATTTATGCTCTCTGCTCCAAAAGTAGGCAGTAGGCGGGTATTGGACGCCTTGTCCTTCGGGGGCTTTCGATTCCTGGTTTGCCCACCAACGATAAGCAAGAGGCGAGATCGTAACAGTGCCGTCCGAGCCGATTGATCCCGGACCGACAGCTGCGGCAGTTCCGCTTTGACCGGCTATAGCCGTGATATCGCCGCCGGTGATGGTAATGACGCCGCCGTTGCCGCCGTAACCGCCGCCTATGCCGGCGGCGCGCCCGAGATTTGTATCGGCGTCAATGGATGTATAGCCCATGGCGATGACCGTGCCGCCGGTGATGGTGATGGTATCGGCGTCGCCGGCGAAGCCGCCGCCTATGCCTGCGCCGCCGTCATCGGCAGTCGAGGCGCCTCCCGTAGCCTTGACGTCGCCGCCGGTGATAAGGATCGCGCCGCTGCTGCCTCTAGCGCCGCCGCCGATACCGGCGCCGACAAAGTAACCTCCTCCAGCGCCTGCTGCTGCGACGACCGTACCGCCGGTGATGGTGATGAGCCCACCGCTACCGAGGAAGCCGCCGCCGATACCGGCGCCGGCATGACCGCCGTTGGCCGTAACGATCCCGCCGTTGATGGTGATGATGCCGCCGTCGCCGATAATGGCGTTGGCAGCGCCGCATCCGCCGCCGCCGATACCGGCGGCGCAGTGCGCCCCATTGGCTACAATGACGCCGCTTTGTATGGTGATGACCCCGGCGCTTTGCGCGCCGCCTTCTACAAAGCTTCCGCCGATACCGGCGCCGCCGTTGACGTCGTATCTGGCATAGGCTGGCAAATAGACGTCATAGTTTGTGCCGCCTCCGCCGGTGGCGGTCAGTTTGCCTTCACCGCGGATGGTCAGGTTCGACTCGTCGACTGCTTCCGGACCGGCGCTCGGCGCCTGTATACCAGCGCGATAATAGCCGCTGGTGAGGAAGCTGTCGCCTATGAGAACCAGGTTCACCGTCGCACCGGTCATATCAAAGGCGCAAGCATCGGTGCTCGTAATATCGACGGGCACTTCGCTTCGGTCGATGGACGCGTTGTCCAGAGTGATCGTTACATTGGAGCCAGGCTGCACAACGATTCGTCTGTCTATAGTCGATCCGGTGACGGTCACATCCCCTGTGATCGTGTACACGGTATCGGCATAGCTCCAGCCCTTGCCGCCAGCTGGCGGGGTAAGCTCCGAGAGATCGATGATTTCGGATAAGGCTGTCGCCTGGTTGTAGTAGCGGAATGTGCCTGTGTTCAGGGATTCCGGGCTGTTGATCTCCAGGCCGATTTCCTCCCAGCCTTGTACGTCGTTCGGCGAAGCAATGTAGTTGTTATAGCAGTATAGAACGGTTAAATTGGTGTTTTGGGAAATATCCAGGCTGGTCAGTTGGTTGTCCCAACACTCAAGGTGTTGCAGGATGGTATTATTGCTTAGATTCAGTTCCGCCAAATCATTCTCCTGGGCGTAAAGCACGTAGAGTGCCGGGTTCCCTGACAAGTCCAGTTTGGTCAGCGCGTTGCCTGCACAGGAGAGAAAGGACAGATCGCTATTGTTCGATAGGTCGAGTTCCGTCAACGGATTATCATTACAATCTAGAAAAGACAGTTTCGCGTTTTGGGACACATCCAGGCTGGCCAGTTGGTTGCCGTCGCACTTGAAGGCGAGCAAATCGGGCAAACCGGATACATCCAAGCCCTCCAGTTTGTTGCCGGAGCAGTCCAGGCTTACGATTGCTGGATTCCCTGACAAGTCGAGTTCCGTCAGCAGGTTATCGTTGCAAATCAGCTCTTCCAGTTTCGTGTTTTGGGACACATCCAAGCTAGCCAGTTGGTTGCCGTCGCACTTGAAGACGAGCAATTCGGGCAAACCGGATACATCCAAGCCCTCCAGTTTGTTGCCGGAGCAGTACAGGTTTACGATTGCGGGATTCCCCGACAGGTCGAGTTCCGCTAGCAAGTTATCGTCGCAATACAGGTATTCCAGTTTCGCGTTTTGTGATACGTTCAGGTCTGTAAGCCTGTTGGTATAACAGGACAGCAGTTCTATTTCGGGATTCTTGGTAAGATCCAATTCTGTCAACAAGTTGTTGCCTAAATGCAGTTCTTTTAGTTGCGCGTTTTGTGATACATCCAAGCTGGTCAGTTGGTTGTCGTGTAACCTGAAGAGGACTAAATCGGGCAAACCGGATACATCCAAGTCCTCCAGTTTGTTGCCGGAGCACTCCAGTACTTTTATTGCGGGATTCCCCGACAGGTCGAGTTCCGGCAACAAGTTATGCCAGCAGGTCAGGTATTCCAGTTTCGCGTTTTGCGACACATCCAAGCTTTCCAGTTTGTTGATATGGCACTCCAGTACTTTTATTGCAGGATTCGATGACAGGTCAAGAGCCGTTAGCAGGTTATCGTCGCAATGCAGCTCTTCCAGTTTCGTGTTTTGCGACACATCCAGGCTGGTTATTTTATTGTAGCTACAATCCAGGTACACCAGGGAAGCAAAGTATTCTATCCCTGTCATATCGGCGATACCTCGCCAGCTAACAACCAAATTATGGATTTCTGCCATCATAACACGGTCGGCGTCGCTGATGAGGCTGTCACCTGTGCGGGCGACACCGTCGCTTCTTACAGCCAGCGCCAGAACGGGAGTCCGGAAATTGGCGTCCGGGAAAGCTTCCGCGTACGTGATTTCGCCTTTCGGCGGCAGTACCGTGACCTCCGCTACGTCGCTGAACTCGCTGGTGAACACAACGGACGCTTCGCAGTAGAAGTAATAGGGGCTATCTACTGCAGTCAAGTTCTCCGGAATCGCAAAGGCGGGGGAGGTGGCGCCTTCGATAGGCGTACCGCCTTCGTTGGAGGCGACGGTGTTGCTATACCACAGATAATACACTTCATCTGTGCCAATCGGGATGGCATCGATATACAGGGACCCTTCGATTTCCCCTTCCGTAACGACAGTGTTTGCGGCGGGTTGCGTAAGGATCTGTACGCCGGGATCGGTGACGGCGTGGGCAACAAATACTTCCGCGACTCTGCTGGTTACGTCGATCGCGTTTTCCGCGCCAACCACACAGTAATAGTAGTAGAAGCCAATCGCAAGGCCTTCCGGCAGCAGCGGCGATATGGCCAGGC
>WRMS01000087.1 GCA_009777025.1 Clostridiales bacterium
CCTCCGGAAACGGCGGATAGCGCGGCGGTCATGACGGCGATTATGTTTCCTTCGGTTATCTTCATGAGCGTTGCCATGCTGATTACCGGCATACTCAACGCCTGCCGTCGCTTTGCCACGGCTGCTTTTGCGCCTGCTCTGGCAAGTCTTGTGATTATATTGGGCGTCTTGTTTTTTGGCGCCGGTAATGCCTACGCTTTGCCGCTTGCGTCGCTTTTCAGCTTTGTCGGTATGCTGCTGGTACAATTACCGGCTTTATCCAGAACCGGATTTCGTTACCGTCTGTCATTCGATTACCGCAATCCCCTGGTGAAAGGCGTCTTTGCGAATCTGGGCGCGGTATTTGTCGGGACGGCGACCTACCAGATTTATCTCGCCATTAACCGGTTCTTTGCCTCCGGCCTGCCCGAGGGAAGCATTTCCGCCCTCAACTATGCGGGTAAACTGATGAACCTGCCGCTGGGCATCTTTGTTGCCGCCGTGTCCTCCGGCATCTTTCCCCTTCTGTCTGCCCAGGCTTTGGAAGAAGACAAAAGCGCCATGTGGGACACGACGAATCGTGGCTTGAAGCTGGTACTGATCATTACCTTGCCGGCGGCGGCGGGGTTGATGGCTTTGGGGCAGCCCATCGTGAAATTGCTCTTCGAGCGGGCCGCCTTTACCGCGGAGGATACCATCATGGCGGCGGAGGCGCTTTTCTGGTTCGGGCCGGGCATGGGCGCCATGGCGGCGACGCAAGTGCTGACCCGGGCGTACTATGCCCTCGGGGATACCCGTACGCCGCTCTTCTTCGGTTTGGCTTCTATAGTGGTCAATATTGGCAGCAGCATCCTGCTGACGCCGGTTGCGCGGCATGGAGGCCTTGCTCTGGCAAACAGCGTAGCGAGTCTGTTTTACGCCGTAGGCATGTATATCCTGTTGCTACGGCGCTTGCCCAAGGCGAGGTATCAGGAAATGCTGACCACACTGGCTAAGGTCCTGGCCGGTTCCGGGGCGACGGCATGCACAGCGATTTATACATACAAACTTGCCGGACCCGCGCTGCTGTCCAAGGGGACGGTAGGCTTATTATTTGCTGTGGGAGGCGCGGTTTGCGCCGGCATTTTAAGTTTCATAGTTGTAATCTTTCTGTTAAAAGAAAATGAATTATTCCTGTTCGTCAAACAATGGAAAAAACAGTCTATGCCAAAGGCCGAAGAATCCTTATGATATAAAGCTTTTTCACTGAAATGGAATAATATGAAATAATTAACAAAAATTAGAAAATATTGAAGGATGTATTCAATGGGCTTGGTTTTTTACGCTTTTGCTGTTATAATCAACCTGGGTTACACACTTTGATATACATCATTTGATATACATCAATCGGAGGTTGTTACCGACATGGATTTCTTTTTTCCGTTATTGATGGCGATTGCGATAACCGCGGTCCTTTCCCCGCTGATACGTCGTCTGTCGATCAGGATAGGTGTCGTCGATCAGCCTGATCAAAGAAAGATTCATCAGGAAGCAATGCCTCTCATGGGCGGATTGGCTATCTTTTGCGGATTTTGGGTACCTGTTTTGTTTACGCAGGCCCTTACGAAAGAACTCCTCGCATTCGGTATTGGCAGTTTACTGATATTGATATCCGGCATTTGGGATGATAGCAAGGATATCCGGCCCTGGATTAAAATCCTATTTCAGTTAGCTGCGGCATTAGTCGTTGTATTGTATGGAAACATAAGGATTTCTTTTCTTACCAGCTTGTTTGACGCCAGACCGATGGATCTGGGTTGGTTTGCTTTTCCGCTGACCGTTACCTGGATCATAGGGCTGACCAACGCCGTGAACCTGGTGGACGGGCTGGACGGCCTGGCTGCCGGTGTTTCCGGGATTGCCGCGATTACCATAGGGATTATCGCCTATATGGAAGGCTTTCAGACAGCCGGCGTCTTGGCTTTGGTTCTGGGCGCGTCGGCGATGACCTTCCTTCTTTTTAATTTCCATCCCGCCAAAGTTTTTATGGGAGACACGGGGGCGCTGTTTTTGGGCTATTCTTTGGCAGTGCTGTCCATTATGGGGCTGACAAAAATGGCTACTACCGTATCGCTCTTCATGCCGATCCTGGTATTGGGCGTACCGATTTTTGACACGCTTCTGGCGATCGTGCGCCGTCTGATCAACAAAACACCGATCTTCGCTCCGGATAAAGACCATCTCCATCACCGGCTTCTGGCGATGGGTTTATCCCACAGACAAGCGGTGCTGACGGTGTATGGCGTATGCGTATTTCTTGGCCTTTCTGCCGTGGGTATATCCTTGTTGCCCACCGGACAGGCGATGATGGCTATGTTTTTGGTAACCCTTGTTGTTCTGTACGGCGCCGACAAAGCAGGCGTCATTGGCCGCAAGGTGGGGGAAAACAGGGCCAAGCAGGATAGTGCTGCCGTTGCGGCAGACAGGCGGCGTTAGTGTTCCGTGGATCAATAAGTGGAGGATGAACATGAAAAGATTCGACTTGAAGGCATTTATAATCCTGGGCATTATTATTTCCGTTGCCGTAGGCTTTCTTTACGGAACCGGCATTTTGGGAGGCGAATCCGACAATCCCGGGTCATCCGGTGATCCGCTGACTACGCAGAGTTATGCCGATAGCGCGATCAATCAGCGGGTCCGTGAGCTGGATGAACGGATCGCAAGCCTCGAAGCAAAGGTAAGGAGCCTGGAGGATGAGATGGCGATTCTTCCCGGCGGGACCACGAATACCGGCGGCTCTGCGTCGACGACCCCAGCGGGCGGTGGCAGTGCAGCGGCTGGTAGTGGCGCCGGAAATAGCACAGGCAACAGTACCGGTAACAGTACGGGCAGCAACGGCGCCGTGTCCTCTTCCAACGTCGGTAAGACGGCAAGCGTCACCGCAGAGGTAGTCAATTTGCGGGAGTCCGCTTCGACGTCCTCCAACATAAAGCAGAGATTGACGCCCAACGATACGTTCACCATCACAAAAGCTGACAACGGCTGGTATCAGGTGCAGCTCAGCGACGGTACGCTGGGTTGGGTCTTCGGCGAGTATGTCAGGGTTAGATAGGGTCATATAGGAGAAGTAAACGAAATCCTCAAAATCCTGGTCTGTCACAACAAAGCTGCCTGATGTTCAGGCAGCTTATATTTTTCTTTTCACGTTCAAAAGTTTCCGCAAGTGTGTCGGAGGGAATTAGCAGGATAGTGTAGAATAGGTTGCGTGAGTAGGTTGGCGCGGTCCACATCGAGCGAGGTGATGAAAAATGGCGGATAGGACATTATACACAATAACCGTGAAAACTGCAGACTATCTGGCGAAAATCGCCGAAGCCGCGACCCGTCTTGCATACGGTACAAGCTTCAAACGCAACATCAAGCTCCATAGGATAAACCGGGTGAGGTCTATCCACTCATCGCTTGCCATTGAGGGCAATACTCTCTCCCTGGACGAAGTGACCGATGTGATCGCGGGGAAGCTGGTTGCCGGAAAGCAGGCGGAAATCAAAGAAGTAAAAAATGCTTACGAAGCGTATGATAAGATAATGACGTTCAATCCTTACGCCGTCAAAGACTTCTTGAAAGCGCACAAGCTGATGACGGACGGTTTGCTCAATGAGTCCGGGGTTTTCCGAAGCGGCGATGTGGGTGTGTTCGACGGTGATGTAGCGGTTCACATCGGTGCGCGCCCGCAATTTGTTCCGCAGTTGGTGGAAGAGCTCTTTGCTTGGGCAAAAACCTCGGAACTCCACCCTGTGCTGAAAAGCGCAATTGTACATTGCGAAATCGAGATAATCCACCCTTTCGCAGACGGCAACGGTCGCATGGGCCGGCTCTGGCAAACGCTCATCCTTGCAAAGTGGAGTGAGGTTTTCGCTTGGATACCGATGGAATCCCTGCTATATGAGAAAAGGCCGCAATACTATGCTGCGCTGCAAAACGCGCAGAGGAGGAATGATTCCGGCGAGTTCATGGAATTTACGCTATCCGCGATACTGGACGCCATTGAAGCGCAAGCCCAACAAACCGACATCTGACATCGTAAGCGTTAAAAAGCCCTGACAAGCAACCGCGATATAGAACAACGAGGGCTCTATTGTATTGTTTCATGGTTTTACCGCTCTTGTCGCGATGAAGTTTGGTACATATTTGCCAATACCATCCTCATCCGAATCTTCGTATAAATCTGCAAGAATAAACCCTGCCTTCAACTGACCGCCAATCTGTTCTTCGATCGTATGGCTAAACTGAATACTGCCGCTTGTCTGTAAACATTTTCTATATAACTTCTCGTCTCTAAGCGGATTATAGGGGAGTTTGTTTACAATTAGGAGCGGATTGTCATCTTCAACAAGAAAGTTTAGCCCATTATCCATACCCGCTAACAATACGCCGCCTTTATGCAGGACACGGAAGCATTCATTCCAGACATGAAATACATCCTCTATAAAGCAATTTGACACAGGATGGAAAATTAGGTCGAAGGAATCGTCCTCAAAGGGTAATCGTTTCGTCATATCGGCTTTAATTATGCTTATCGGGTACCCTTCGCGCCCGGACACCATCCGCTCATGTTCAAGCTGCTTGTCAGAGTAATCAAGAACTGTGCATTCGGCGCCTAACGCTGCAAACACCGGCATTTGCTGGCCTCCGCCACAGGCAAGGCCGAGTAACTTCACATTGTCCAATCTGGTATTGCGCAAAAAAGGGGCATACCATTCCATTGGAACAGATTTTCGGGGAGTTAACAGTATTCTTGGCATATCCTTCCATTTCCCGCTTTTAGCCATTACAAAGTCCTCATGGGATATTGGCACACTCCATTCCCATCCGGCATCTACCCACTTATCAATCGCTATTGCGTTAATGTCTGTATACTTATCCATTCAATTGCCCTCGTTATTCAAATAGTATACGGTAGGCTACCCATGCAAATGGATTGAACCAATGCAGGCTATGCACAAACGGCGATCCGGTGTTTAAGATACCGCACCATACATAACCATAGCGACAGCGCCGGATTCCTAAATAAGCCGACACGTCAGAATCTACTTATTCTATTGCTATGATTTTATATTCATCAAAACCAGGTGCTTCGTCTTCGTCAGTGACCCCGACAAGTTCGGGTATTATATTTATTCATGTCGAGCAATATTTTCATGCCGATACAATTAATTCTTCCCTAGCTCCAATAGCCCACGCAGCATATCGAAGTGCTTCCGATATGTCCAGCACAGTCAGATACGGATACTCTATGAGTAATTCGTTAATGGTCGTACCTTCGCTGATTTGCATGAGAATCATGCCAACTGTTATTCGCGTCCCCGCAATACATGCTTTTCCACCCATAATTCCAAAATCATGGCTGATTCGTGTAAACTGTTCCATAATACAGCGCTCCTTACGCATACAATATATCATACTTTTAGCAGATGAAACCAGCATGATAAAAGTTTAAAATTGCCAGTTACTCTTGCCTTGACCACTTATACTATGCGCGCAATCGAATACGCATAATGCGGCATATCTATACCACGATAATGCTTAATAAATGTCCCTTTTACCGTCATTCCGTTTCGTTTCGCTACATTTTGCGATGCGGTATTCGTGTCTCGAATTATTGAAAAAACTTCCTCGGCATTTAGTTTTTCGAAAGCGTAATTTTTACATGACTGCGCCGCCTCGATAGCATATCCCTTATGCCAATGTGCTTTTTGAAAAAGATAACCGACTTCAAGAACTTGTCTTCCGTTGAATTCTTGCATTGTCAGCCCGCATTGCCCGATCATTTCGCCGTTCTCTTTCAGCACGACCGCCCATAAACCGAAGCCATATTCTTGATAATTGCTGAGTTGCCTATCAAGCCAATTCTGCGTTTCCTCGTCACTAAACGCGCCCTCGTAAGCGTACATTACGTCGTTGTCCTGTAGTATTTTGCACAACGAGGGATAATCGGAGGGATTCATTTCCCGTAAGAATAATCGCTCTGTCTCTAACACCATTTCATCAGCCCCCGAAAATTCAAATGCCCGAACGAACAGTCTCGTTCTGTTGCAAGTTTAATTATATTCACAAAGGCCTGTTTCTACAAGGCCGGCACATCGAGCAAATCACACATCGAGCAAATAACCTTTGACAACAATTCGAAAGCAGAGTATGATAATCTGGTGTTGACCGAATGGTCGGTCGGTTATTTGCCATCCTGAACACAAGTGTTAAAGGAGCTAAAAATATCATGTCCTACGAACAAGAAAAACAAGCCACAGGGATTGCTCTGACTGACAAAGCCTTCGCACAGAAGCAGGAGCCCGTAGCCCCTTCATTTGAAACAAAACCCGGATCCCGTGCATGGCGGTTTTTCCTACCGGGTCTCCTGGCTTTCTGGATGCTGGCTGCTACGATGGCCGGATGCAGTCCCCCCTGGAGAAGCGGAAATGCCGCTACACCCGGTGAAGAAGCCGCGGAAGAGCCGCCCTTGCCTGTCGTGGTTGCCCCAGTGGAGAGGAAAGATATGGAGAAGACGATGACCCTTGGCGGACTGCTGAAACCGCAGGAGGAAGTGGTTTTGATGGGCGGCGGCGCCGGCAGCAGGATCCTGCGCGTGGCGGTCAGCGTGGGCGACAGCGTTACCAAGGGACAGGTTATTTTAACCCAGGATATGCGGGATCTCGACATTCAGCAACAGAATCTGCAGATCAGCAAGACGCAACTGGAAGACAGTTATCGGACATTGGAAGATAATTATCAGACGCTGGAAGATACCTACGAGAAAAATAAGCTGCTGTATGAAGCCGGCGCCCTGGCGGAGAGCCAGATCACCAGCCTGGAAAGCCAGTTAACCAGCTTGGAAAGCCAGATGGCGGGCTTGGAAAACCAAATGAAGCAAATAGATCTGCAGTTGGAAACCATCCGGCTGAACCGGGAGAAAATGGCGGTGACCTCCACCATCGACGGCGTGATCAGCACATTGCCGGTGATCGAAGGACAGATGGCCGCTGCTTCAACGGTAGTCGCGCAGGTGGTTAATATTGAAAAACTCCTCCTGGATGTGCAGATAGGGGAAACCTATATCATGGGTGTTCAGAAGGGGGATCTGATGGAGATTTACATACCGGCTTACAGCAGTGAACCTGTAGAAGGCAGGGTAAAGACGATTCCCCCCAATATCAACCCCCAGAGCAGGGCCTATACGGTGACTGTCGAAGTGGATAATCCCGACATGGCGATCAAGGGGGGGATGTACGCGGAAATGCATATTGTCGTGGATAGGATCGAAAGCGCGCTGGTCATCCCTCAATTTGCCGTACTCCGGCTGGAAGACGGGCAGGTTGTATTCGTAGAAGAGGGCGGCGTAGCGCAAAGAAGACCGGTTACCCTGGGTTTGACCCTTGGTGAGGAGGCCCAGATACTCGACGGCTTGCGCGAGGGTGAGCGGGTCATCGTGGAAGGGCAGTATTCCGCGACGGAAGGCCGTGTCCTGAATGTGCTGAGCAGAGGTGGCGCCCAGTGAAAATATTCGATTTTTCCGTTAAACGGCCGGTAGCCGTTACGATGATCATTGCGATCGTAGTAGCGTTGGGCGTCATTTCCCTGAGCCGCCTTGGGCTGGATTTGTTTCCGGAGATGGAGATGCCGGTTCTGTTGCTTCGAACCGGATACTCCGGCGTAAGTCCCCTGGAGATCGAAGAACAGATCACCCGGCCCCTGGAAGCGGTGGTGGGGACGATAGGCGGCGTAGAAAATATTATCTCCATATCCAGCAGAGGAAGCTCTATGGTGATTCTGCAGTTTGCCTGGGGTTCCGACTTGAACTACGCCTCGTATCAACTGCGGGACCGCCTGGATCTCATGGGCAACGCCCTGCCCGCCGACGCGACAAAGCCTACAGTGATTAAGATGGATCCGAACTCCTTGCCCATCATGTCTGTCGCTATATCAGGAGACGCGACGCTGGAGGAACTGACAGATTATGCGGATGCGCAAATTCTTCCCGGTCTGGAGCGGATCGACGGCGTGGCTTCGGTCAGTATGTCCGGCGCGGTGACCGAGGAAATCAGCGTTGTGATCGATCCCCAAAGGCTTCAGGCCTATGGCGTCAGTATGAGCCAGATTATGGGCGTCCTGCGCCAGGAGAACGCCAATTTTAGCGCAGGCAGCGTGGAAGAAGGAATGCTGAATCATGCCGTCCGCGTGGTGGGGGAATTCAGCAGTATCGAAGACATCCGGAACCTCCAGATACAGAGCGCGTACGGCGGTTTCCTACCTCTTCATTTCCTGGCCACTGTGGAAAGAACGGTTCAGGAGCGGAACAGCTACGTATTTATCAACGGTAAACCGGGGATCAGCATGTCTTTGATGAAGTCCAGCGACGCCAATCTGGTCCAGACCTCCGCCAGGGTACGGGAATTCCTGGACGCCATTGAAGCCGATATGCCGGAGAGTTACGAGTTTTCTATCGCTTTTGACCAGGCGGATTATGTGAACATGTCTTTGAACAATGTGGTGAGCAGCGGCTTGCAAGGCGCCGCGCTGGCGGTGTTGATCCTGATTCTCTTTTTGCGGAGCTGGCGCAGTACGCTGATCATCGCCATATCGATCCCGGTATCTGTGATAACCGCCTTTGCCTTTATGTTTTTTACCGACGTCACCCTGAACATGGTCTCCCTTGGGGGACTGGCTTTGGGCATTGGGATGATGGTGGATAATTCCATTGTTATTTTGGAAAATATTTTCCGCTACCGTCAGGAGGGGGCGGATAGTCTTGAAGCGGCGATCAAGGGCGGCAAGGAAGTAGCGGGCGCGGTGATCGCGTCCACCGTAACGACGATCGTGGTTTTTGTCCCTATTGTATTTGTAGAGGGCATTGCCTCGCAAATCTTTGGCCAAATGGCGCTGACCATCACCTGTTCGCTGCTGGCGTCCCTTGGCGTAGCTTTCCTGACCGTACCGATGCTGTCCAACAAGCTCTTGATCAAGGAGAAGGCGAATAAAGACGGCGGCAGATTCTTTCGCGCGCTGAAAGACAAGTACAGCCGGTTTTTAGCCTGGTCGCTGCGCCGAAGAGCTTTTGTCGTGTTATTTTTTGCCCTGGCTTTCGCCGGCTCTGTCTTCCTTTTTCGCTTTGTGGGTATGGAGTTCATCCCGGCACAGGATACCGGCACATTCAATGTCGACATTACCTTGCCAAGGGGTGTTCCCTTACGGGAGTCGCTGCGGGTCGCCGCGGAGGTGGAAGGGATTCTGCTTGAGATTCCGGAAAACGAGAGGCTGGTCAATAACGTCGGCAGCAGTGTTTCCTTCAGCGGTACACTGATACCCCTCGAAGAGCGGGTGCGCTCTATGGACGAGATTCTGGATGAAATCCGCGGGCGTCTGGAAAACATACCGGGGATCGAGTATACGGTGTCTTCTTCCGGGGGTACCATGATGCTGATGATGATGGCAGGGGGCGATATCACCGTCAATCTGCTGGGAGACGACCGAACGCAGCTGGAAATCCTCGCCAACGCAGTGGCTAGCCGGATTGAATTGATCGACGGCGCCCGGGATG
>WRMS01000088.1 GCA_009777025.1 Clostridiales bacterium
GAATCCCGATCGGAGAGAGGGCTAGTATCTCCTCGAACACTTGGACGGTTATCCGCTCCATGTCGGTTTCCGGCGCTGTATAGGCCCGGCTCGCCAGAGCGTCCGGTTCAGGCAGCGCACGCTTATCCAGCTTGCCGCTCCGGTTGAACGGCAAGGCGTCCAACTCCGTGATAAATACCGGGATCATATAGTCCGGCAATTCCTTCGCCAGACCCTCGCGGATAACCGCTATATCCGGATCCGCGCCATGTTCTGTCGCGATGTACGCGCAGAGGGTCTCTTCCCCGCCGATGATCCGGGTCACGGCTGCAGCGTCGGCTACACCCGGCTGCTTTCGCAGGACGTTCTCGATTTCGCCCAATTCAATCCGATATCCGCGTATCTTGACCTGCTCGTCTATCCTTCCCAGATACTCGATGTTTCCGTCCGGCAGCCATCTTGCCAGATCGCCGCTTCGGTAAAGCCGTCCTTCCCCGTACTGGTTCGTGATGAATCTCTCCGCCGTCAGTTCAGGTTGGTTCAGATAGCCTCTCGCCAAGCCCGCGCCCGCGATGTGCAGCTCTCCGGGTACCCCTATCCCGCACAGCTCCGAGCCGTTCATCATGTAGATCTGCGTATTCTCAATCGGACGGCCTATGGGGATCACGGCGGGCACGCGGCTTCCGGCGGGGTAATCCCAGCTGCTGGCGGTTACCGTTACTTCAGTCGGCCCATATTCATTGACAAAGTCAATTCCCAGCGCATCGGCGCGAATGATGGTTTCCCGGTTGGCGGCGGAACCGCCGGTGATGATACGCCGGAATGGTTTCCATTCCGTCTGCGCGGCATAGGCCGGAGGCAGCAACGCCATGGTAACGCCATGCGCGTCGATATACTTCTCAAAGGCTTTCAGATCCTGTATCACCGTGTTCGGAATCAGGCATAACGCGCCGCCGAATAGCAGCGCCATCGCCATTTCGTAGGTAGCGGCGTCAAACGATATGCTGGCAAACTGCAGTATCGTGTCCGTCTCGCAAGGCTTATTGCGCTCCAGCCGTTTTCTGAGATTGACCACGCCCCGATGCTCGATCATGACGCCTTTCGGCCTTCCTGTCGTCCCGGAGGTGTAGATCACATAAATCAGGTCCGTCGGCTTGTTGACGCGGGGCAGGTTTCCGGTCGCGGCGGCATACGAGCGCCCGTCGCCTAAATCCAGCGCCCTTACAGACGTCCCCTCCGGCAGCTTCGTTTGATAGGTCAATACCGCGCGAACCGCGCTGTCCTCCAGCATATACCGGATCCTGTCCTCCGGATAAGCCGGATCGATGGGCACATAGGCGCCGCCGGCTTTGAGGACGCCCAGAATCCCCACAATCATTTCCATGCCGCGCTCCGCGATCAGCGCGATTTTGCTTTCCGGCGCGATCCCAAGCTCTTTCAGCCGGTGAGCCAGCCGGTTTGCCTTCGCGTTCAATTCCGCGTAGGTCATGGTCTGCCCTTCAAATTTCAGCGCCGTATGCATCGGCGTCTGCCGGACCTGTTCTTCAAACAGCTCGACGACCGTCTTGTCCATGGCGTACTCCACGGAGGTATCGTTGAATTCCGACAGAATCCTTTCCCGCTCCGGAAGGCTTGTCATCTCCAGCTCCGACAGCTTTGCCAAAGGATTTGCGATGATCGAGCGAAGCAGATGGCAGAAGTGTTCCAGCATAGCCGCCGCACTGGCTTCCGAATACAAATCGCTGCAGTATTCCAGGTCCAGGCTGTATCCGCTCTCCGTCTCTTCCACTTGCAGAGTTAAGTCGAATTTTGCCGTGTTCGCAGCCATTTCCAGGACTTGCAGTTCTGCGCCGCCCAAACGAAGCGCGGTCCCTTCATTGCGCATGGCAAACATCACGTCAAACAGCGGGTTGCGCGACATGTCCCGCCGCAGCCGTACATCCTCCAGCAATTGTTCAAAGGGATATTCCTGATTCTCTAAAACGCCCAGCGTATGTTCCTTTATTTCCGCAAGGAAAGCAAGAAAGGTCTTATCCGCGGAGGGATAGCCCCGGAGCGCCAGGGTATTGACAAACATCCCCATCATCGTCTCGGTATCCTTATGTACCCTTCCCGACAATGGAACGCCCACTACAATGTCTTCCTGACGGCTATATTTATACAGCTCTACGATAAACGCCGCCAACAGCGTCATGAAGGTTGTTGTTCCGTTTTCCCGGTTGATCTTCTCGATCCCTTCCCGCTGTTCACGGTCGAGCCGGGCGGATACGGTGGCGCCTTCGAAACTCTGTGCTTGCGGGCGCGGATAGTCCGTCGTCATATCCAGGACAGGCGCTTCCTCCGCGAACACCTTCATCCAGTATTCTTTTTGTGCGCTTAGGTCACGTCCGCGCATCCATTCGCTGTAGTGTTTGTATTGCCGTTCCGGGGCTTGCAAGTCTTCGCCATTGTAGAGCCTGGAGAATTCTTCGGTCAGGATGTTGATGGTCAAGGCGTCCGCGATTATATGATGGATATCAAACAAGAGGATATAGCGGTCGCCGCTGCGTTCTTTGATCAGCTTCAGGCGCATCAGCGGCGCCTGGCCTAAATCGAAAGGACGAAGGAAGGCTGTCATATCCTCCCTGCCGAAGCGTTCCGTTTCTTCATACTCCACCTTGCAGTCCGCTTCGTCTGCGATACGCTGCACCGCTTCCCCGTCGATCAGGGCAAAGCTCGTTCTTAACGCTTCATGGCGCTTGAGCAGCTTCGCTACGGTACTTTGGATCCGTTCCGGATCCAATCCGCCCCTGACTTCTATGGCGGAGGGCAAATGGTATGCCAAGCTTCCTTCGGCGATCTGATCCAGGATGAACAGCCTCTTCTGCGCGGAAGACGTCGCATAGTGATCTTTTTGTTCGACTGCCGGTATCGCTTCATTTCCGCTTTGGGGCGGCGCCTCCAACTCCTGCGCCAGCATTCTGGGCGTCGGCGAGCGAAACACGGTTCGCAGCGGCAGCCGGATTCCGGTACATTCTTCGATTTTGTTCACCAACATGGTCGCTTTCAGCGAGTGGCCTCCCAAGAAAAAGAAGCTGTCGTCTATTCCGATGGGCGATAGTCCCAGTGTTTGCTCGTAAACCTCGACCAGAAGCTGTTCCATCCCGGTTCCCGGCGCCGTATACGCACGGCCCGAAAGCGCGTCCGGTTCCGGCAGGGCCTGTTTATCCAGCTTGCCGCTCCGGTTGAGGGGCAACTGCTCCACTTGCGTCATGAACGCGGGGAGCATGTATTCCGGCAGTTCTTTCTTCAGGCCTTCCCTGATCGCCGGCATATCCGGATTCTGCATTCGTTCCGGGACGACATAGGCGCACAAGCTCTCGTCCGCGCCGATGATCCGCACGATGACCGCGGCGTCCGCCACGCCGGCTTGTTTCCGGAGAACGCTCTCAATCTCGCCTAATTCTATCCGGTATCCCCGTATCTTGACCTGTTCGTCTATCCTCCCCAGATACTCGATATTGCCGTCGGGCATCCATCGCGCCAGATCGCCGCTTCGGTACATCCTGCCTTCTCCAAAGGGATTCCGGATGAATTTCTCCGCCGTCAGTTCCGGCTGGTTTAAATACCCCCTGGCCAGCCCTGCGCCCGCTATACATAGTTCTCCCGGTACGCCGATCCCGCAGAGTCGCAGGCCGTTTAGGATATAGATCTGCTTATTCATCTGTGGAGGGCCTATCGGAATCACCGCCGGTACGGGCGTTCCGGGCAAGGAGTCCCAATTGTTGCTTACCACCGTCACTTCTGTCGGCCCATATTCATTGACAAATTCGATTCCCAGCGCATTCGCGCGAAGCACCGTTTCGCGCTTGGCGGGAGAACCTGCGGTGATGACGCGCCGGTATCCTTTCAGGTCGATTTGCGCGGCATAAGCGGGGGGAAGTGCGACGATGGTGACCCCGTGATCCATGACGTATTGTTCAAATGCTTTCGTATCCTGTATCACCCCGCTCGGGATAAGGCACAGCGAAGCGCCGATCATCAACGACATCAACATTTCATAAACCGATACGTCAAAGGACAGGCTGGAGAACTGCAGTACGGTGTCCGTTTCGCGGAGGTTTTTACCTGCCAGGCGTTTCCACAGATTCACGACGCCCCGATGCTCGATCATGACGCCCTTGGGCCTTCCGGTAGTGCCGGAAGTATAGATGATATAGGCCAAATCGTCAGAGCTGCTTACATGGGGGGGATTCTCCCGCGCGGCGGCATAGGCGCCCGCATCGCACAAATCCAAGGTCTTGATCTCTGTCCCCGCCGACGCATCCGCCTGACAGGTCAATACCACGCCGGCAGCACTGTCTTCCAGCACATACCGGATTCTATCTGCGGGATATCCGGGATCAATCGGCACATACGCTGCGCCGGCTTTGACTGTCCCGAGGATCCCCGCGATGATTTCCATGCGACGTTCCCCCATTATCGCGACATGGTCGCCTGGTTGAATCCCCAGTTCCCTTAAGCGGAAGGCGATGCTGTTCGCCTTCGCGTTGAGTTCCGCGTACGTCATCGTTTGTCCGAGAAATTTCAAGGCCGTGTTATCCGGCGTCCGTCGAACCTGCTCTTCGAACAGGTCAACCACCGTCTTATCCTCCGGGTACGCTGCGCGGGTATCGTTGAAATCCCGCAGAATCCTTTCGCGCTCCCAGTCGCTGATCATTTCCAGGTCCGCCATCTTTTGACCGGGATTGGCGAATAAGGAATGCAAAGTTTCCAGTAAATGGGTTCCGAAAAGACGGACGTCTTCCTCGCTGAACTTCTCCGTCTGGTATTCGAAGATCAGTTTCATTCCTTCTTTGGGTTCTCTTCTTGCATGGAAGGACAGGCTGTTTGTTTGCGTTCCGCAGAAATACCAGGTAGGGTTAAAGTCTTCCCTTGCGTAATCCCCTGAAGAAAGCGCGTCAAAGGTTTGATAACTGAAGGTGATATCCGACAGCTCCCGGCGCCCCCGCAATTGATAATACTCTCCGAGAATGTGATTGTAGCTGTATCGAAAATGCCGGGAAGAACGATAGAATTCCTGTTGGGCAGCTTTGATGTAATCCGCCGCGGATAGGCTTGCCATACTTTCCGGTCCGCAATCCAGCACCAGCGGCAAGGTATTCACAAACATGCCGGGCGTTTTGTTTTCCTTTACGCCCACTCTGTTGAGAATCGTGCAAATGATCGTTGTGATATCCGTCCTGAAATGCGCGGATACACACAAAGCAAAGCAGGACAAAAGAACCCCGAATTCGCTGACGCCCTTTTCTTTACAAAACTGCTTCAGGTTGTTTTCCTCATCCGGGGAAAGCGGGATCAGCAGCCTTTGGGACCGTACCGATTCTACGTTGTTCGTGGATACGATCGTCGGCGAATCGATCTCCCCTATCTTTTTTTTCCAGTATGCCCGGTCCCTGGACAAGCCGGCGCTGTCCTGATAGTACAAGTTTTCCCGTTCGAGAAAGTCCTGATAGCGATACTCTGTATCGACGACTTCCTCGCCGATACGGTATGCGTTATAGTATTGCTTCAATCGGGTAAGCAATAAAACGGCGCTCATACCGTCGATGATCATATGGGATGCTTTGATCAGAAAGCCAAATTCCGCACCGGCGTCGATGACCGAGATTTCACATAGTGTATCGCCCATCTTTTGCAGCGCGTATTCTTCCGCCCATTGTTTATACTCGTCAGGGTTTGGAAACACACGGATGGTTCCGTAGGCTTTTCCTTCATCGAAGTCATGAAAAAACTGTTTTGGCACACCGTCTGTGTCCGTCAATTCGGCGCGCAGAATCTGGTTAAATAAATAGAGGGCGTTCACGGCACGGTGTGCGGCGGTGAGTTCCGCCTTGCCTTGAAATAACACATCCACCGTAACGCTATGGTTCATTTCATCGTACACCTGATGGGTAAGCCAAATAGACTTTTGCGGCTCTGACAAATCAAAATAACAGCGCTCCATTTTTCCCCCCCTAAACCGGATACGAATTATGGAAATTTTATTTTAAGATGAGCTGCCCCGATAATTCAAAGCTGTGCCGGTCCTACGGCCTCTTTCCATTTTGCGGCCCTGCGATTCCGCAGCGTTCGCACCTTACCCATTCGTGTTATTATTTGCGACTTGAGATTGTAAGGTGCTAACGCAGTATTATCTCTCAAAACATCGATATATAAATAGGGTGTTCAACTCGTTAATATTAGCTGTATTTGCCTTTTTCTCTACCGCAATTCTACTTATAACGATTTTAGCGGATCAAGAAAAGATGCTATATCATTCCTGATCCGCTTCAGTGTTCGCTTTACACCAAATGCGCCCGGCGAGGTTTTTTAAAAGGTTGATTTTATAACCTCTCCTTTCGCTTCCATGCCTTCATGATTATAAACAATTAATAAACATATTGCAAGCGTATTTTTTCACGGATTATTCACGGATACAGCGCCATAGAACCTGCCTAAAGCAGAGAGGCAGCATCCGTCAAGCACGGCGCTATACGCAGGCGCCATTACCGTTCAAAGCCGATTATGATGGCGCCGGCATATTTGCCCGGCTACACGTCACATTCGTGATCAACATCACGTTCCTTCCGTAGCCTGGGCAAACATGCCCGCCCGCCACCTGCTGAGTCGGCACAGACGCCTTTACTCTGCTGCGTCCGGTTCGTCTACGGCTTCCAGCTTCAGGATGACCGGGCGTATGCCCTCGTTGCAGCAGGCGATATTGTACTCTTCGCCAAATACTTTGCCGCCTCCCGCCAGGGTACAAGCCAGGTTTTGCACGGCTTGCCAGGCGTATTCACAGAAGCCTTTCGGTTTGCTGTTCCCAAAAAGGCCGCCGGTCAGGAATACGTCGCCTTCCTTCATCGCAGTGCAAAGCCCGAAGTCCGCAGGCATATAGGCGTCCCTCAAATCCTCGAAAAGCGCCCTTCTCAACACCGTGATCCTGCATTTTTTCATACTCTCTCCTCCTCCGGTTCTATTGGTTCACTAATTATACCCTTTACTCCGTAGCATATCCATAGCCTTAACGATCCGAAAGTGAAACGCATCGGGAGCTTAGTCGTATGGTATACTATTACCACTTAGCTAAATAATAAAGGGGGTGAGCGCATGAATTTTCAGTCATTTGCAAAAGAATTGAACATTACCGGAAAAGTATTGTCCCTCACGCGCAAGAAAGCCGGCGAAGCATACAATCCCATCAAAGAAGGCTGCGCTTTGCGGTCCCTGCATCATGCTTTAACGGAGAAACCATTATCCTGACAGAGGATACCATCGCCTGCAGGGGAGGAAAGCTGGGATTCGGCTTCAGTAACGAAATGCATGTACCCGGCGGCTACGAACATTTTGTTTCCTATGGAGCGGGAGAAGGCTTTCCGCCCGGGATGCGGCTTAAACGTAACCCGGCTATTGCCGGACAAGGGAATACCAATACGCCTAAAAACGTGATGGACGGGTATTCTCACATGGAAATCAAACCGTTTCAGGAAAGCGACGAACCGGAGCTCGTCACTATATTGGTCAATGCGGATCAGTTATCCGCTTTGAATATGCTGTTTCATTTCGGTAGAACGGATAACGATATTACTTTTTTCCCTGCCGGTTCAGGGTGTTCGACAATATTTTTGCTTCCTTTCGCGGAATTGCGCAAGAAGGAACCGAGAGCCGTCATCGGCAATGCGGATATTACGGTCAGAACAAACTTTGAAGCCGACACGCTGTTTTTCACCGTATCCGGTAAGGCGTTTAAAGAAATGCTACAGGACGCGGATGAGAGCTTTCTGATCACGCCCGCGTGGGATAAATTGAAAGAAAGGCTATGAAGCAAGGGCATTACGTTAAGGCGTTTTATGGTATAATATTATCACTTAGCGAGCCTTCAGCGAGCTTAGTGGAATAGATGCCATAGCCTTAGCGATCCGCAAGACACAGTCGAAGCGGGAGCTTAGTCGTATGGTATAATAGAATCGCTACCACGATAATTAGGCGGGTGACGCGGGATGAAAAAGCAGATACTGTTGGGCGCGGAATCCTTTGAAAAAATAAGAGAAGGCGATTTTTTCTATATCGACAAGACTATGTTTGTTAAGGATTTGCTGGAAAACAGAGGTGAGGTCACCCTGATCACCAGGCCGAGGCGCTTTGGGAAGACGTTGAACCTGAGCATGTTGAAGAGCTTCTTCGACGTCGGCGCCGACAGCAAAGCCTTGTTCGAAGGGCTGAAGATAGCGGAACACCGGGACATCTGCGACAAGCATTTGAATCAATACCCCGTCATTTCCCTCACGCTCAAAAATGTGGAGGAGGACACATACGGGGATTCCCTCGCGAGGCTCAAGACCCTCGTTTCCGCCGCCTGCCAGCATCACCTGTATCTATACGAAAGCGATAGCCTTAACCAGCGGCAAAAGGAAATGTTCTACTCGCTGTTTATGCGGAAGCCAACGGACGTGGATCTGAAATCTGCCTTGTTCTTCCTGATGGAGTGCCTGCACGCCTACCACAAGAAGCGGGTGATCGTCTTATTGGACGAGTACGACAGCCCCTTAGACTATGCGGTGAGAAACGGCTACTATCCGGAAATGATCAGCTTCATGCGGGGCTTCCTGGGCAACGCCTTCAAGACCAACGAGCACCTGGAGTTCGGGGTGCTGACCGGGGTACAGCGGATCGCAAAGGAGAGCCTCTTCAGCAGCTTCAACAACCCCTTGGTCTGCGGCGTTATGGACAAGGCGTTCGCTACCAGCTTCGGGTTCACAGAGGACGAAGTGAAAGCCGCCTGCGGGACGTACGAAATCGGCGATAAATACGGCGAAATCAAGAGCTGGTACGACGGCTACCGCTTCGGCGGGCAGGACATGTACAATCCCTGGAGCATTGTGGGATATCTCAGGGCACAGGAGCTGGATAACTACTGGGTGAACACCGGCTCGGTGCGGGTCCTGCAGGACGTGTACTATCAGGGCGACGACGCGCTGCGGGACGACCTGGCGGGGCTGCTGACGGGAGCGCCTATTACAATGTCCCTGGAGGACGGGATCACCTACCCGATCCGGTATACCGGCTCGGACACCTTCTGGTCCCTGCTGCTGAACGCCGGGTACATCAAACCCTGCAACGGGGCGAAAGGGGACAGCTTCGAGGCTGAGCTCGTCAACCGGGAAGTCAGCAACGTCTTTACCCGCTACGCCAAGAAGTGGTTCGGTGAGCAGCAGTCTTCCGTGTCCGAGGCGGTGCTGGCTTTCGTGGACTGCCTGCTGAAAGGGGACGCGGAAGGCGCCGGCAGGGTGCTCAACGAAGACCTGCTGAACAATCCCGGCAGCCATGATTTTATCATGGAAAATAGCTATCACATGTTCATTTACGGGATGCTGCTTGCCCTGTCAGACAAGTACACGGTGCATTCGAACCGGGAGGCGGGCAAAGGAAGGCCGGACTGCGTTATCAAGCCACTGGACAAAAGCGGCAACGCTGTGGTCATCGAATTTAAACACGTCAAAAGCATCCCGCCGGGCGGCCTG
>WRMS01000089.1 GCA_009777025.1 Clostridiales bacterium
CACGGTTGGCGTTTATTGGGAGATTGGGCTGCATATAAACGAAGCGGTAGGTGAACGAGCTGAGTACGGGCGCGGCTTGGCTTCAAAGTGGCGTCTGAAGACCACCGACTTCACTACTCCAATTTTGTACTTACCGACGAGTAGCTGGGCATCACGACCTTCGATGTCGTAGATTTTTTAGAAACACGACAGGATTGATGCGAAGAAGATAGACGTGATCATCCGCAACCGGGAGGAAAACGAGCAATAATTGAGTGATACAACACGTTGGTATATCGGTTTTAAATTTTGGAAATATTTGTATAATACAACCTCCGATTATGATATACTTTGTATTGCGTACAAAGAATGGAGGTTGAACTATGCCAAAAAAAGAAACCATCACAGCACAAGGAACTGAGATCGCCGTTCTCTCGCGAGGGTCGGACGATGATTTTCTCAGCCTGACTGATTTAGCGAAATACAAAAACGCCGACTACCCAAGCGAGATAATTCAGAACTGGATGAGAAACAGAAGCACAGTAGAGTTTCTCGGACTATGGGAGCGCATACATAATCCCGAGTTCAATTACCTCGAATTCGAGGTAATTGACCGTGAAGCCGGCCGTAACTCTTTTGTCCTTACTCCGAAAAGATGGATTGATAGTGTGAACGCAATCGGCATGACTTCTAGGCAAGGGCGATATGCCGCGACATACGCCGCGAAAGATATTGCATTCAAGTTTGCTGCTTGGATTTCAGCGGAGTTTGAATTGTATGTTATTAAAGACTACCAACGGCTCAAATCAGATGAAAATAATCGCGCAGCCCTCGATTGGAATTTGCAGCGGACGCTTTCAAAAATAAATTACCGAATCCATACTGATGCGATAAAGGAACAACTCATTCCAAAGGTCGTCACAAAATCACAAATCGGTTTTGTCTATGCGTCGGAAGCCGACCTGCTAAACGTGGCGCTATTCGGAATGACGGCGGTGGAGTGGCGCACAGCAAACCCACATAAGGATGGGAATATGCGCGACCATGCCTCGTTGGAGCAGCTTGTCGTACTGTCTAACATGGAGAGCATCAATGCCTTGCTAATACGGCAAGGATTTCCTCAAAGCGAGCGGCTAATTCAACTGAATACTACCGCCATCACGCAGATGAAGTCTTTGCTCGGCGCATCGGTACAGAAACGGCTATAATGGAACTATAAAGCGGTGCTTTAGCCTACTTGTATCTTGATAACTAGTAAACTCGGGCTACTGCGTTCTGGCTGTCTGCTCCTCTTTCGCGATACGTTGCGATTCGGCGGCATATTTACAGAAAACAAGATGGCCCGGTTCGACCTCTGTCAGCTCCTGGTTTGTATCCATACAATCCTTTTTGGCCATCCAGCAACGCGGCGCGAAACGGCAGCCGGGCTTGGGGTTGAGCGGACTTGGTACATCCCCTTTCAGAACGATCCGGGATATCTTGGACGCGGTCTTCACACGGGGTATCGCGGAAAGCAGCGCGATAGAATAGGGATGCATCGCATTTGCGAAAATATCCGCGGTATCCGCCGTTTCCACGATCTGGCCCAAATACATAATGGCGATTCGCTTCGATATATGCCGCACCACGCTCAGGTCGTGAGAAATAAATAAGTAGGACAGCCCCAGCTTATTCTGCAGTTCCATCATGAGATTGATAATTCTTGCCTGGACGGATACGTCAAGCGAGGATACAGGCTCGTCACAGACGATGAAATCCGCCTCCAGAGATAAGGCCCGCGCTATACCCACCACTTGCCGCATGCCGCCGTCCAGCTCATGGGGATAGCGATTCAGCAGGTTGTGCGGGAAGGACACAAGATCACAGATCTCCTTCACCTTTTCCGTAATCTCCCGTTTTCTCCCGAACTTATGGATGACGAACGCTTCGCTGAGGATGCCCAGGACCGTACTCTTTGGATTCAGGGATGAGTAAGGGTCTTGAAAGATCATCTGCATCTTCTTACAGAGCTCCAGCTTATCCGTCCACTCCGTGAAGATGTCTTTTCCGCGATAATCAATGCTGCCTTCCGTCTTTGGGTGGATTTTCATGATCACATTGCCGACCGTTGTTTTCCCGCAGCCGCTTTCTCCAACCAATCCGAGGGTTTCCCCCGGATAGATCGTTAAACTGACGTCGTCGACCGCATGTAACAAACCTTTGCGGGGTACCGTAAAGTATTTCTTCAGGTTTTTTGCCTGCACAAGCGGTTCCCGTTCTTCGGCATGAATCCCGTTTATCTCTGCCACGTTCAATCCTCCCCGTTCTGAAAGCAAGCCACAAAATGTCTGTTGCCAAGATGCGCCATGAGCGGCTGCTCGGTTCGGCATTCCGGTTTACAGTTATCGCACCGGGGATGAAAGGCGCATCCGTCGGGAAGGTTCTGCGCATCGGCGATTACGCCGGGTATGGCGGCAAGCGGCTGCCATGGCCCTTCCAGCGCCGGCAAGGCGCCCAGCAGCCCTACTGTGTAGGGGTGTTTCGGCGACGCAAACACATCTTCCGCCAACCCGTATTCGATAATCCTTCCGGCATACATGACGGCTACCCGCTGGCATAATTCGGATATGATTCCCAGATTATGCGTAATCATCAGCAGCGATGCGGCATATTCTTTCTGCAGTTCACGCATCAACTCAAGGATCTGCGCCTGGATCGTTACATCCAGCGCCGTAGTCGGCTCATCCGCTATAAGTAACTGGGGATTGCAGGCCAGGCCTGCGGCAATTCCCACACGCTGGCGCATCCCTCCGCTAAATTGAAAGGGATACTCCTTTATGCGATATGCCGGGATACCGACCATCTCCAGCAACTCGCCGGCGCGCTTCATCGCTTCATTGTTTCGCATCCCTTTATGTATGCGCAGAACCAACGCGATCTGCTCGCCTACGGTAAACACAGGGTTTAGCGCGGTCAGCGGGTTCTGAAATATCATGGATATCTTCCCGCCGCGCATGGCGCGCAGTTCGGATATCGACATTTTGTAAACATCTTTTCCGTCAAATTCAATATAGCCTTCCTTAAGGAAAGCGATGTCTTGCGCCAAAAGATTGAGTATGGAAAGGGCGGTCGTCGTCTTGCCGGCGCCGGTCTCTCCCACCAAACCCAGGGATTCGCCTTTATGAATGACCAGGTCAACACCGTTGAGCGCCTTGCTTACCGCCCTTTCTGTGCGGTACTCAACGCGAAGGCCGATCACCCGGAGAAGGGCTTCTTCCCGCAAGAGCGTTTCCCATTCGGATTGTTCGCTTCTTTCTGTTGCGTCTGTTGCGGCTGCCATGCTCATCCTTATACTCCTATTTTCGCTCCCTCATACTTTTCGCTTCGTATCCAAAACATCCCTTATGCCGTCTCCCAGGAAATTAAAGGCAAGCACCGCGAGCATTAAAGCAATGCCCGGCGCCATAATCAGCCATGGCTGCGTTACCAGGTACTGGCGGCCTGCCGCAATCATGTTTCCCCACGATGGCGCAGGTACCGGTATACCGAGGTTCAGAAAACTGAGAGACGCTTCCATCAGAATCACAAAGCCCATTCTTTGGCTGGTTATAATAATAATGTTCGTGGTAACATTCGGAAAAATCTGCTTGAACATGATATGAAAGCCGCTGGCGCCCAATATCCCTGACGCCAGCACAAATTCCTGCTGTTTCACAACGCGGACGTTGTTTCGGATGATTTTGCACAATTGCACCCAACCGGAAACGGTCAGAACAAAGATCAGATTTTGGGTACTGGGTCCAAATATAGCCATAATCGCAATGGCAAGAACCAGGGAAGGCATAGCCATGATCGCGTCGCAGGCGCGCATAATAATAGAATCCACCTGTCCGCCAAAGTACCCGGACAGCATGCCGAGTACCGTGCCAAGAATCGCTTGCAGGACAACGGATATGAACGCTAAACGAAAAGAATACTGTCCGCCGATCAGCAACCTGATCAGGACGTCGCGGCCCAGGGTATCCGTTCCCAGTATATGGCCGGATAAGCCGTTTCTAAAGAACTCAGGGGGAAGCGATTTATCCAAGAGCGAATTCTCCAGTGGTTCCCATGGAATCCAATACGGGAGAATATAGCAGGATATTATGATGAAAATCAGGCAAATCAATCCGATGACGAAAAAATAGCTATGCAGCATTCTTGAGATTGTCGTTTTCGTATCCATGCGGTCACCTCTTAATTGATTGACAATCGCGGATCAATGAACGAATTGATGATATCCACGATTAAGTTAATCACCGTGAACATAATCGCAGAAATCAGCAGCAGCGACTGCACCATGGGATAATCACGGGTCAGTACAGACTGATTCATCAGCTGCCCCATCCCGGCCCAGCCAAATATTGTTTCTGTAACCACAGATCCCGCCAGAAAGATACCCAGGTTCAGTCCCAGCATGGTGCTTACAGGAATCATCGCATTTCTGAGCGCATATTTCGAATACATTTCCATGCGGCTGACGCCTTTCGCATAAAGGGCGACGACATAATCCTCGCTTAGGGTGTCCACCATGCCTGAACGGGCGATACGCGTCGTTGTCGCGGACATGGGATAGGCCATCGAAAGAACAGGCAAAACCAGATACTCCCAGCCTCCCGTCCCCATAGCCGGCAGCATTCTCAGTCTCACAGCAAATACCCAAATCAGCAGTACGCCAAGCCACATGGTAGACATGGACTGCCCCAGTAAGGCAAAGAGCATGGAAAACAAATCAACAGGCGACCCTCTGTGCGTTCCCGCAATGACGCCTAGCGGAATCGCCAGCATACAGCCTACAAAGATCGTCGATAGGGCCAGAAGCACCGTATTGGGAACCCTGGCAAAAATAATCCGGGAAGCCGGTTGTTTGTATACAATGGATGTTCCCAAGTCGCCTCTTAACAGATCCATGATATAGTTCCAGTACTGGACAGGCAGCGGTTTATCCAGGCCCAGTTTGATTTCCATGAGCCGCACCTGTTCCTCTGTCGCTTCATCCGGCAGAATCAATCTGGCGGGATTGCCCGGCGCAAGCCGAACCAGCAGAAAAGCGCACATGGTGACAATGATCAAGACCAGCAGGGACTGCCAAAAACGTCTGATACTATAGGCTAGCATAATACGGGAACCCCCTTAAAGCATTTCTGTCCAAAGAACGCGACGCCAGCACATCACTATCCCGGCATGGCGTCGCGAGTAAGGACAGAAATAATACTACGGAACGATTGTTCAATTATCAGTGTCTAGGGAACAAGGGATGGGTCAAAGTCGATATGGCAGAAATTCATCATCCCATCGGGATAGAAGTCTACGCCCGTGATGCCATATTCAATGGCATAGGTCGCAGAGATATACGCGATAACGACATTATACAGATCTTCTTCCAACATGCTGACGACCTGCGTGACTATGGGGGTGCGGGCTGCGTCATCCAAGGCGTTATTGTAATCCGCGATAGCCGCCAGCACCGCGGCGTTCCGATAATCTGTCCTGCCGGAATCCGTGAGGATTGTATTGAACATACGCGTCGCTAAGCCGTCCGGAAACGCCAGCTGGCCAAGGGTTAAGTCGAAGTCCCTTTCCTCGCGTCTCGCGTTAAATGTCGTGCCGTCCACGACCTGCACGGAGAGATTGATCCCGACTTTTGCAACCATGTCTTTGATTGCCAGGCAAGTATCTTCCGGTTTCGGTACGTTGGCGTTACTCATCAGGGCAAGTTCATGGCCATCATAGTTGGTCTTCGCCATATATTCCATTGCCAGGTCCAGGTCATATCCGTAAGGTTCAATACCGGTGTTATAGCCCGGGATCCCTTCGCGGAAATAATTCTTGGGCACTGCGCCCTTGCCTAAAATCTGGTTGATGAGGAGCTGCTTGTCGATGGCGTAATTGAAAGCTTTTCTGAGGTTTTCATCAGCGAATGCCTTACCGTCTCCCATCTGGAAATTAAACTGGTAGTTCATCGTTGTATCGACAGTAACCAGGTTGAGCCTGTCTCTGGCTTCATCAAATAGCGGCAGTAAATCATCGGGCACTCCGCCCAGAGGGGCGTAGACATGAATATCATTCGCCAGCATTGCCGCTACGATGGAGGACGGTTCCGATGAATGCATATAATAGACTTCCTCGAAGTAAGAATCAAACTCGTCTTTTCTATAGTAGTTTGGATTCTTGGTGTAACGCGTGTACTGACCATCCAGCCACTCCTGGATAATCCACGGGCCCGTGCCGTAAGAGTGTTCCGCCAGGAATTCGTCTTCGCCAAATTCTTCATACGCGCCCTTTGGGAATATATAGATGGCGCGGAAGCCGTTTCCTGCCAGCGGATAGGCTACGTTAAAACCAATTTTCACCGTAAAGTCGTCGATTTTTTCAACATACTCAAGCTGCGGCATATAGGCGATGAGCGTGCGGGACGTATCCTTTCTTTCCAGAAGGTACTCATACGTGAAAACGACATCGTCAGCGGTGAATTGCTGACCGTTATGGAAGTAGACGTCATCCCGCAGATGAAATATCCAATACATCGCATCCTCGTCGATTTCCCAGCTCTTGGCAAGTCTCGGTTCATAGCCGGTACCTGTATGAGGGGTGTAAATTAAGCTGTCCATATACATGTAGAAACTGATTTGGGACTCATTATCCGGATAGTCGTTGGGATCCAGCGTTCTGGGTTTTGAGCCGTACGCAAAACGAACGGTCTTGCTCCTCTCGGCTACCTGCGCCCCCCCTCCAGAAGAAGTACCACCTGACGAAGTGCCGCCTGATGAAGTACCGCTTGACGAAGCGCCGCCGGATGAGCCGTTGCCGGATGAGGCGCCGCCTCCGCCGCACGCCGTCACCATGACCAAAGCTAATATGACGCTCAGTACGACCAAAAAACGTTTTGACATAAGTAACAGATACCCCCTTCCAGAAAAGCGCGCCACAACAATATAGCTTTACGATAGCTTTACACGCTTTCCCAAGCAAATACTACCGGCTTCTGCCAGCTATTTGCATAATATCAACATAATTTCTACCGGTCAATACACATTTTTACTATTTATGAGAATTTCAAAGAAAGCGGGACACTTTGCTGATTGTGGGTATCGCATCTTGTCCCGCTTTCTGCCTTTTTATTTGTTCTACTTACGATAGCCGCTTATTGAACGATATAGCATGCCCGGATCTGATCGTTCCCTTTCGTATCCACATAGACTTTGTAGTCCCCGACAGTATAGACGTCGGCGGAATTATTGTCGATCATGAACGTCAATGTGGTAACGACGATCTCCTTACTGAGCAGTACTTCGGTAATCGTGACGGTCAATTGATTTTGGTTTCCGGAGAGCTTCGTGACGGAGGCTTCCGGCGTCGCGCTTAGGACGATGGCGTTCGCCCATTTGAAGAACGCTACCACATCGTTCGTATACGCGTGTCCCTGATCCCATGTAATGCCGATATCTACATTTTTTCCCAGCATCTCGGCGGCGATGGCTACATTAAATATATTCGGAAGCTTATCCGCCAAGTCGTTGCCGCCGTTACGAATGAACCAGTTCTGCGCTACATCGACAGGGCCGCCGTAGCCCATGAGCCAGTGCTGCGGATCCGCCGCGTTTCTCTGATGACGGATCATCGCTCTGTATTCCTCCGGTACGACGATGCCGCGTTCTGTTTCCAGCCACATCCAGGCAAAATCTGAGCCGAGGGCGGCATAATCGGTGGGCAGGCCAAGGGATCTGGTCGTTGCACCACTGGGCGCCGCGGTGCTTTGTACAGCGCCGTTTCCATCAATTAAGTCGGACCAGGTCATCCTGTCCGCCGTGGAGGTGAAGATCTCGTAAACATTCGAGGACACGTACGTGTTGCCTGGTTCGATGATATAATCCAGATACTGCTGATACGTGATGTCCACGTCGATCACATGGCCGGGATCCGCCGGATCAAATATCGGTACAATCCAGTCTCTGGTCACGACGCGCGGGGTGCCGTAGAGCGAATCTCTCGGTTTCGTCGAAGCCAGATAGGCGTCGATGGCGGCTCTTCCGGTCAGGCTTACGCCGGACATCCCGGTGATATAGGCGCCGGGGGCGCCGGGAGCGTTATTGGTGCCTTCCGTACTGATGTGATTGAGGAATTTGACAAGATCCCGCTTGATATAGCCCATCATAAACTCGGTATAAGTTGCCCAGTCCGTGATGGCTACTTTCGTTACGCCGTCCGCAGCGGTACCGACCAGATTCATGCTGTCCTGATACGCCTGATAGTCATTCGTGAGCGCTTGATTGTAGGGATTGACGTCAGCCGGAAGGTCGGTTCCCCATACCATCCAATAGGACGCTTGGTCAGCACGGTCGCGGGTGATGACAGGGCAGCCGGCTGCCGCCGCGAAAACATCGTCCCTGGCGTCCATAGCCGCGCCCATCTCGATCAAATATTCATCATATTCGTGCGTATTGCCGGACGCGCCGATCACCGTAGTCGCACAGCCGCCCGAACTGAAGCCTGTAAAGATAATCTTCTCTTCGTCGCCTGGTATCAGGGCCGGATTGTTTCCATGCCGCAGATAACGAATTGCGGCTTTCAGGTCAACGATGGGGTAAGGCAATTTGCCGTAGTTGTAGTAATTCGCGGCGCCCACAGTTCCGACAGTCGCGTTTTGACCGCGCATGCCGGGTTCTACGAGAACCCATCCCTGAGCCATCGCTATTCTCTTGACATTAAAGTTCCCTGCATCCACAGTCGAAGTACTTGGCGGCGCAGAGCCGTTGTCCATGCCCCAGGGGTTATACATCAACATGGGCGCATCTGCGATATCCGCTTCATCAAACAGTACGCCGTTGTAGCTGACCGGAACCTTGATGTTCATTCTCTGAATGCTGGCAGCAGTGGGAAAGGTTGTGGGATTTGCCACATACGTTACCTGATAGGAGTCGAATACCAGTACGCCGGGAACCGTCACATTGCCGTTGACGGTATACCGCCCGATATAGGCGGCGTCAATGTCAAAGGCAAGCGGGTCGCTGGCAGCCAGGGCACTGAAGGAAAACGGGATAAGTGAAAGTACTAGCGTAACGATTAATAGGATGGATACTTTACGTTTCATATTTTACCCTCCATATAATTATCTTACCTGTTCTACTATTTTTTCAAAACGGTTAACTTCATTTCCCTGTTTTGAAATGGTTTACCTCCTTGAATTTATTTTATATCTTCACCATATTGCTGTCAACACAGCCACGATTCTTCCGTCAACAAAGCTATTCTTCCCGGTTTCCTTGGTTTTCATTTCCTTTTTCAGCGCATTCTTTTGGCACAAATTTATAACATTATTGGATAATTCATTGTCCGTTACAGTTCAGTGCCGACTCAGTAGGTGGCGGGCGGGCATGTTTGCCCAGGCTACGGTAGGAACATGAAGTCGTGAAACACAGGCTTGGCAGCTAATGAAGCCGTAGAACCAC
>WRMS01000090.1 GCA_009777025.1 Clostridiales bacterium
TCTTTTTCCGCCTCTTCCGCGTCTGCGCTCAGCTCAGCCTCTGCGCCCTCGCTTGCGTCTGCCTCCGCCTCTGCGCTTGGCTCTGCGCCCTCGCTTGCGCTTGCCTCCGTATCTGCGCCCGGATCAGCCTCTGCGTCTGGATCAGCCTCTGCGTCTGTATCCGCTTCCGGCGCCGGCGGGCTGTAGATGCTCGTCATCAGCGTCCTAGCCGCCTCCTCATCCATGATCCAATATGCCCCGCCGCCGATGGTCTTTGCCTCTCCCGGCAAAGTCTCGCTGCTGAAACTAAGGCTGCTGATATTCACAAACCTGGCCGCCAGATTGATCATCTGTATTGCGGTCATATCGGTGTTTACATTTTCCCGGAGCGCATTGATGAGCTCCGGTATCTTAGGTAGCGTCGCCAGGCGCATGGACTGCTCCAGCAAGGCTTTGATGAATTTTTGCTGACGGGCCACACGCCCGATATCGGCTGAGGGCTCGCCGCGCCAACGTACATATTGCAGCGCTTTACTGCCGTTCAGCTTTTGCTGCCCGGGCATGAGGTCGATGCCTTCCTCCGGGAAGTACATCCTGCGTTCGACATTATAATCTACCGCGCCCAGGATGTCGATGCACTTCTCAAAGCCCTGGAAATTCGTCTCGACATAATAATGGATATTGATCCCCAGCAGATTCTCCACAGTCTCAACCATACGTTCGGGCCCGCCGATGGCGTGGGCATGATTAATCTTGGTGAGGTCGTTTGTTCCCGCGATCAACGACCGGGTATCTCTGGGAATGGATATCATGTGTATGTCCAGCGTGTCCAGATTCATTGCCACCAGAATGGTGGTATCGGCTCTGGCTAATTCATTTTTATAACGCTGATCCGTCCCCATAAGCAAAACAGACAGAATCTGGGGGCCTTTTTCTACCGACGGCGAATCGTTTTCGGGAGCGACCTCTTCCAGCGGCAGGATGAAGAGAGGTTCGTCCGGCACAAGAGTGGCGCCGTACACTTGACCCACCAAATACGATCCCATAGCAAAGAGCATACAGACCAGGACGGCAAATAGAACCTTCCATAATTCTACACTCTCTTGCTTATCCGATTCCTCTTTCTGCGGCTTTCTGCGGGAGCGTGTAAGAGGGGGAAGTTCAAATGGCGGATTTTCTGCTTCTTCCGCAGCTTTCGCTCCCTCAGCATCTGTTGTTTCTTTTCCCCCCGCATTCTCCCCTACTTCAGTTTTCAGCGCTTGCATGCGCTGTGCCCCAAAGATGGCGTCAACGGTTTCCCTGGCTTCCGATTCTGAGGATATCCCCGTCGTTCCAGGTTCTTTCGCTTCCAGATGCGTAAGTCCCCCATCCGGTGACATCGCCTTAAGGATCTCCAGCACCTTCTCCGGCGACAAGGAATCCTCCTTTTCACTCAGACGTTCAAGTTCCTTAACGATCACCGACGTATCCTGCGTTTCAGCCATTTCCTGTTCGGCCGCTTCGCTAACCGCGTCGTTTTCTTCATGAGAATAGACAGCAGAATATATAGCGCCCTGTACTTCCAGCGCCGATGGCATCGCCTCTTCCCTAAGTGGAATGCGTACTTCTTTTGTTATCTCATCCGAATCATGTTGTATATCATTCTGCCGGTCATGTTGTTCCGTCATCGGCGTTCCTCCGGTATACCCGCGCATGTCGCTCATGCCTGACCCTTCGCGGCGCTGCGCCCCCGTAGCGTTCGTAACTGACACTTTTGACTCTTTATTTTAAAATGATGCCTTGCGGGTGTCCGTTACTATAAGAAATCATTTGCAGGATTCCACTATATCACGAAAATGTTTCCTTTTTGTATACGAGAATTGAACAAATCGTTGCCATCGTCGTTAATTGGGATCCCTACCAGACCCATCCCTACCGGAACCATTCCGCAGGAAGGCGATTTCAACCCGTCTGGCGGCGGCGTCCCACTTCACTATCGCGCCAAGCCACTGGCTTACAAAACGCACCGGCACCATAGTTCTATCTCGAATAATCAGCGGCGCCGTATCGATCTCCACCGTCCTGTCGCCCGCCAGCACTGTCTTTTGTCCCACGGTAAGGACAATACGCCGGTCTCCAGCGATATAGGTGATCTGCCGGTTTACCCCGTCCCATTCGATCTCCGCGCCCAGCGCCTCGCCCAAAAAGCGCAAAGGAACGACGGTCCTGCCGTCGATGATCTGCGCCGGCACGTCAAGCGTACCCGTACCCGCGGGGATCCCCCCCGGTTCGTAGTACTCGACGATGGGTTGGCCGGGCCACAGATAGATACGGTTCAGGTTGCGCTGCTCCCAAGCAGACAACCTGTCTTCCAGGTCTTGTGCCGCGGCTTCCAGTTGATCCAGCTTTTGCTGCCGGGGCAGGAGCGCTTGCAGGAGCCAGTTTTCAAAACCGGATCGGGACATCAATACCTCGTCTGCTTTTAAAGGTGCCGACAATAGCAATAAGAGAAATAGAAAAAGCGCCGCTTTCGCTGTTGCTGCGGCTTTTTCTTTACCGGTCGCTGTTGTTTTCGCTGTCATTTTCACGACGGAATCCTGCTCAGACCCGCTGCCTGGACGTCCGGTTAAAGGAACGGGCGGATTCCAGCAAATCCAGGTTCACCAAGGCCTTCGCCGTACCTAAAGCGACGCTTTGCACCGGGTTTTCCGCTACATGCACCGGCAGCTGGGTCTCTTCGATCAGCAGCAGATCCAGGCCGTGGAGCAGCGCGCCGCCCCCGGTGAGGACGATGCCCTTGTCCATGATATCCGCGGCCAGCTCCGGCGGCGTCCGTTCCAGCACTTCCTTGGACGCGGCTACGATGGCGTCGATCTGCTCCTTCATCGCTTCATGGGCCTCGTCAGAGGTGACGATAATATTCTTTGGTAGCCCGCTGACCAAATCCCGACCACGGATTTCCGCCGCGACATTATCCTTAGCTTTCGGCCAGGCGGAACCGATTTCCATCTTCATATCTTCTGCCGTCCGGTCGCCGATCATGATATTGTGGTAGCGCCGCATATAGCGTACCAGAGACTCGTCCAGCTTGTCGCCGCCGATACGGACGGACTTGCTGATGACGATACCGCCTAAGGACAATACCGCTACGTCTGTTGTCCCACCGCCGATATCCACCACCATGGAACCGGCGGGCGCCGCGATATCCAGCCCTGCGCCAAGTGCTGCCGCCAGGGGTTCTTCGATCAGGAAGCACTGCTTCGCACCGGCTGCGATGGACGCTTGCCGCACAGCGCGTTCTTCTACGCTGGTCACACCGGAAGGGATACCCACCATGACCCTTGGTTTGAAAAACTGGTGTTTTCTCATGGCTTTGTGAATGAAGTAGCGGAGCATTTTCTCCGTCACTTCATAATCCGCAATGACGCCTTCCTTCATCGGCCTGATGGCCCGGATATTCCCCGGCGTCCTGCCCAACATGGCCCAGGCGTCGCTACCTACGTCGATCACCCGGTTGGTATTGGTATCCAGCGCCACCACAGATGGTTCGTTGAGAACTATGCCTTTGTTTTTTACATAGACCAGCACGCTGGCCGTCCCCAGGTCGATGCCGATATCTTCGCCAAAATTAAACACTGCACATCCTCCCGATTAAACATCTTCTTAACAATCGTTGCTGTCGCATCCTACATTTTACACTGTTTTTCCTCGATTTGCACTAGATAGCATAAAATAAATCCTCCAAGGTACTTTATTTCCTACTTTAACCGTGGTATAATACGGAAAGGTGATGAAATATGAAAATATCTACAAAAGGCCGCTACGCCCTCCGTCTGATGCTGGATCTATCGACGCAGAAAGAAGGGGAATATGTCTCCTTAAAAGATGTAGCGAAACGGCAATTCGTATCCATGAAATATCTTGAGCAGATCGTATCGCAGCTGTGCCGCGCAGGTTACCTCCGCAGTCTGCGGGGCCCGCAGGGCGGCTACCGGCTGGCTAAGCGTATCGAAGAGTATACCGTCGGAGACATCTTGCGGGTCACAGAAGGGGATTTGTCCCCTACCGCCTGCCTCCAAGATGAGTATAACAATTGCCCCAACGCGTCTGCCTGCCCGACGCTGCCCTTCTGGCAAGGCCTGTATGACACGGTCAATAATTATGTGAATAGCGTTACCCTGGCTGACTTTCTCAGCAGTTCGGCGAATCCCGATAGTCATTCGCTCAATCCCGATGCGGATCAACCGAGGATTTATCCCTGCCGGTAAAGCGGTTTAGTTAACAAAGGAAGGAGAGGATACCATGCGTCAAGTGTATGCGGACAACGCGGCGACCACCGCGGTCAGCCCCTCCGTGCTGGAGGCTATGCTACCCTATTTCAGCGAATACTATGGTAATCCATCCAGTCTGCACAGCTACGGCCAAAAAACCGCCGCCGCTATGGACGAGGCAAGAGCGACAATCGCGCACTGCCTGGGTTGCAGACCCGGTGAACTTTACATTACTTCAGGCGGAACGGAAGCCGACAACTGGGCGATTGCCAGCACAGCACGCCTCAGCGCGCGAAAAGGCAAAAAGCACTTAATTACCACTAAATTTGAACATCATGCACTTCTCCACACGATGGAAGAAATGGAGAAGGAGGGCTTTACGGTTACGTATCTGGACGTCCATGAGGACGGTCTGATCCGCCTGGAAGAATTAGCGGAAGCCATCCGTCCGGATACCGCCCTTGTCTCCATCATGTATGCCAATAATGAAATCGGCACAATTCAGCCCATCGCGGAAATCGGCAAGCTTTGCCGGGAGAAAGAAGTGTACTTTCATACAGACGCCGTGCAGGCTGCCGGCCATCTGCCCATCAACGTCGAAGAACAGTCCATCGATATGCTGTCCCTGTCCGCCCATAAGTTTTATGGACCAAAAGGCGTGGGCGTCTTGTATTGTCGCCGGACTGTGCCCATATATAATCTGATCTACGGCGGCGGACAGGAAAGAGGCAAGCGGCCGGGCACGGAAAACCCGGCGGCGATCGTAGGGATGGCGGTCGCGCTCAAGGAAGCCTGCGAGGCTATGGCGACGGATATGCCCCGGGTGGCGGCATTACGGGACAAGCTTATCGCCGGACTTTTAGCGATCCCCAGAAGCCGTCTCAACGGCCATCCCGTCAAGCGGCTCCCAGGCAATGCGAATTTTGCTTTTGAAGGCATCGAGGGAGAGTCCCTGCTTCTATCGCTGGATCTGAAAGGCATCGCCGCATCCTCCGGCTCCGCCTGCACTTCAGGCAGCCTGGATCCAAGCCATGTGCTGCTGGCTATCGGCCTGACCCATGAGGTCGCCCACGGTTCGCTGCGGCTTTCTTTGTCCCACTATAACACAGAGGAAGATGTGGACTATATCCTTGCGGAGACGCCCGCCATCGTAGCGAACCTGCGGAGTATCTCCCCGGTCTGGGAACGTCTAATGAACGAAAAGGAGTGAATAGTTTATGGCTTATAGTGAAAAAGTAATGGACCACTTTTCTCATCCGCGCAATGTGGGAAAAATGGATGACGCCGACGGCATAGGCGAGGTCGGAAACGCCCGCTGCGGCGATATTATGAAGATGTATATCAAGGTGGACGACGGAGTGATATCCGACGTGAGTTTCAATACCTTCGGCTGCGCTTCCGCGATCGCCACCAGCTCTATCGCGACAGAAATGATTAAAGGTAAACCTATCGGCGAGGCGCTGGCCCTGACGAACCGGGCGGTAGTCGAGGCGCTGGACGGCCTGCCTCCGGCAAAGATCCACTGCTCCGTTCTGGCGGAACAGGCGGTAAAATCTGCGATTGTCGATTATTATAATCGAAATGGCATCGACTACGATAAAGAAGAATTCGCTTTATGCGACGACTGTGAACACTGTCAACTGGATTAACGGATAGGTGACTCGATGAAGAAAAAGGTAACCGGCAAGCAGTTTATCACCGAAATGTGCTTTGGCTGCGGCTGTCGTAACCCCATCGGGCTACAGGGTCAGTTTTATAATCTGGAGGGCGGCAAAACTGCCGCCCTGTTTCAGCCCGGCGAGGCGTTCCAAAGTTATCCGGAGCGCCTGCACGGGGGGATTACAGCTGCCATTTTGGATGAAACACTGGGTCGGGCAATCCTTGCCCTGGAGCCGGATTGCTGGGCAGTCACAGCGGACTTAAGTATCCGCTACAAGAAGCCGGTTCCCTTAAATACGCCTCTCAAAGTCGTGGCGGAGGTAACGGAGAATAACCGCAGACTCTTTCGCAGCAGCGGTACATTGATCCTCCCGGACGGCGAGGTGGCAGCCACCGCTTTCGGCGTATACATGAAGCAGAAGCTGGTTGATATCGCCAATGTAGAGGGCGTGGAATTGGATAAGGTTCGGATCGAGCAGGAGACGGACAAGCAGTTTATCGATTGAACGAAATGTAAATAACATAGGGAAAATGTATCCATGCGTACGACGGCATATCGAACAAAGCTTCCATCCTTAATGTCCATACCCTCCGGCTTCGTATGGCTTTTTTTCTTTTTTGTAGTCTCCTGTTTTACTGCATTCCCTTCCGGGCGGGCCTATGGCGGCATAGCCGACGACGTCCGCGCGGTTTCTTTTGTATTGATGGACGCGGATACGGGTCAGGTTTTGCTGGAAAGGGATATGCATGCCCCGCTTAAGCCCGCCAGCATCACGAAGATCATGACGACAATGCTTGCCCTGGAGAAGGGCCCGCCAGACGAACCGGTAATGGTTTCCGAGGCGGCGGTGGCCGCCAACGCCAGTGACGGCTCAAGCGCCGGATTAATGCCCGGTGAAATCCTTCCCCTGGAAGAACTCCTCTACGCGGTTATGCTGGAATCCGCGAATGAAGCCGCAAATGCCGCGGCAGAGTTCGTCAGCGGCTCGATGGAAGCTTTCGCAGCGTATATGACGGCGCAAGCAAAAGAATTAGGCGCGGAGAATACGCAATTCGTCAACGCCAACGGATTAAACGATGATCTCCACTATACCTCCGCCTATGATATGGCGCTAATTACAAAAGCGGCGATCCAAAATCCCCGCTTTCTGACCATCTGGGGAACCTATCAGTCCTTTATCGAGCCGACGAATCTGCAAAGTGTAAGGCGTATCCTGAATAACAAGAACCGCTTGTTGACCCGCGGCTCTATGCCCTATGACGGTATCCTTGGCGGCAAGACCGGGTTCACAAGCGCTTCGCTGAACACGCTCGTCGAAGCAGCCCGGCGGGATGGCAGGACCCTCGTCTGCGTGCTGATGCAAGGGCCCAGCGCCCTGGCGAATTTTCAGGACGCGATCCATCTGCTGGATTACGGTTTTGACGCCTTTCTGCCCTATGCCTATGAAGATGAGGAATTCGAGGTTTCCCTTCCTTTCTTGCTGCATGAAGAGCTGGCTTTCGAGGAGGTAGCCGTCGACTACGGCGAGCCCATAGAAAATCCGGACGGCAGCGTTTCTGTCCAGGTCGAACTACACGTTCCGCCGGAAAGCGCGAATCTCATGCATACGGGCATCGCCCTAACGACGCTGACTTCAGCCCCTCCGCCTTCTCCGGAAGAGGAGCCGCCTTCGTTATATGTTGTCGGGCTAGTCAGCGCTTTCCTTGACTCGCTGCCAGGCTGGCTTGCTTTGCTCCTCCGAGTCCTGTTCAGCCTCTTTGCCGCTTTGTTCGTGCTCGCTTGTGTTTTCCGTATACGGCGTTTGATCCGAAGACGAAGGCGGCTGCGGAGGAGGAGGCAGGCGGAGGCGCGGCGAAGGGCTTACCGGGAGCAATCCTATTGGAGCTGAGGCTTTCAAATTATTCAGCCGTTTTTTTGTTGATTTAGCATTTTCTTTGCGATATAATGGGAAAAGTCCGAACCTGCTGAACGAAGGTTCGTTCAGTATCCATGACTTAACAGACCATTAAGGTTCCCTTTCCTGCAAGCTTGCAGATTATGCGCCGGTAGCTCAGCTGGATAGAGCGGATGGCTACGGACCATCAGGTCGGGCGTTCAAATCGTCTCCGGCGTACTCAAAAACCCGCATTCTTATGCGGGTTTTTGGTTGGGCAAAATTGGTTGGCTAAAATATGTACGATCTAGGAAATCCGTTTTTTTCTCCGTATCTGCACTGCTGGCAGGATAATCAGGAGCGCCAGGGCTAGTATGACGGTGAATCGCTGCCCTGTCAGGGCGTTCTGGCTTGTTTTGGGCAGAGCGGACAGGGGTGCGGATTCGTCATAGATCCACGTGCTGCCGGTTTCGTCTTTGTGCCACTCACCCAGCGGTGTTCCGCTCTCGTCCAGCTCGAAATAATAGCCCGGTCTGGCAGGGTCAGGGGCTACTGTATGGGCGTCGTCAATGGTATTCAACAACTCCTCAGGCAGGGCGCTTAGCGGAGGGTCGTCTTGATCGATAATGATTGTGCCGCCCTGATTGCCGTTTTGGTTGTTGCCACCTTGGTTGTTTCCGCCTTGGTTGTTGTCGCCTTGATTTCCGCCCTGATCGTCGTCACCCTGGTCATTTCCCCCCGGGGTGCTTGCTGCCAAGATGGCAAACCAAGTCTTTACGCTGCCGTCGGTGAAGATGATCTCGATGCTGTGTTCGCCGTCTGACAAGGTATTCAGATAGGACGGGCTCAGGGTGATCACAGTTTCAATAAATAGTGTCTATATCTATTCATAACTAGTCATAATGGATAGTATGTAAATATAATCATATATTAACAGATGATGGGTTTTCTGATATACTCTATAAAGGAGCCGAAAGAATAAGAAGCTTCTTGAGCGAATCGCAAAAGCGGCGGAGGAGGCTGTACAGGGATGATCCTCGCGCATCAGATACGGCTTGATCCGAACAATAAGCAGCGCACATACTTCGCGAAGGCGGCGGGCACGGCGCGATTTGCCTACAATTGGGCATTGGAGGAATGGCAAAAGCAAATGGACGAAGGGCTGCAGGTGACGGAAGGCGGATTGCGGCGACAGTTGAACGCGATCAAGCATACCCAGTACCCGTGGATGCTGCAAGTGACCAAATGCGCACCGCAGCTTGCGATCATGCATTTGGGCCAAGCGTTTGCGAACTACTACAGACATCAGGCGGCGTATCCGCGATTTCATAAAAAGGGCCGACATGACAGCTTCGGGATATCCAACGACCAATTCAAGATCGACGGGAAGAAAGTCAGCATACCGAAACTGGGCTGGGTGAGAATGGCGGAAGAATTGCGCTTTGCGGGAAAAATCATGGGCGCTGCGATCAGCCGAAAAGCGGATAAGTGGTTTATCGCCGTACAGGTAGAAATACCGGATGAGAAACCAAAG
>WRMS01000091.1 GCA_009777025.1 Clostridiales bacterium
CCGCCTTGATCGCTCCAATTCCGCTGATACTAAGGCTTTGCTGAATGGATTAGCAATAAGTGCAGATCAATACACTGCGCTGACGGATAGTATCCAGAGTGCATTCTTTGATGAATTTACCACGGATTTACTTCCGGCGGGAGTGGATCCGTATCTACGGATCTCCTATCGCTATCGATCAGGAGGATTTGAAAAAGCTTTCTCCTTCTATCCGGGTCCTTCGCGAAAGTATTTCATTGAAGCGGATGATATGCCGTATAGTTTTTATACTTATTCCTATCGCGTGGACAGCATTCTTGACACGCTTGTTGCCACTACAAGGGATTCATGAGTGAATTACAGCACATAGGGAGTTTAAATAAACTAAAAATAAATTAGGAGGGAAAGAGCGATGAAAGGAATGAAAATCGGTATTTATTGTCATCCGGATTCCGTTGCCGGTACGCCAGATTTTGCAAAACGATTGGTTGAAGAAGGAGGGGTTGACTGTTTTATTCTCCGTTCCGGTTATGACTTTACCTACCCGGAATCGCAGGAGAAGGCTGTACAGATCGTAAGAGATCTAAAGGCGAAGCTTAGCTTTATGGTCGGGTCATTTTGGGGCGGAAGACCTTCGGTCGAAGGACAAACCTTTTCTCCGAGTAACGAAAGCAAGGCGCCGATGGATATGCCGGGCCCTTTTGTGGATGGGGAACTTGTTGCCAAATATCAAAGGTTATGCCGTACATTCCAACCGGATTCCTTATGTGTAACCCATGGCCGCTATCGTCATCCAGCCTATATCGATGGGATATTCAATGAAGGTACCGGCGATGCGGAATACCAGGCCCGCATGACTGCGGCTGGCATACCCCAGGGAGACATTTTAGCTGCTCGCGCTTCCTGGGAGAAGGCCTTCGGATCACTGGATAAGGATAGCCTTCTGAAGGTTTCGCAAAAAGGGCTTATCGAGTTTTTATGCGAACTCTCTCAAAGTGACGCCGTAAAACGCCTGGTCACTTTCCGCTGCGATACGATCCATCAATCGATATCGAAATACAAAAAAGCGGTGAATGATTGCGGCGTTTCTTTCGGCGCCAACGGCTATTCTCCTTTTGGCGCGTTAATCTGTGGGCAGGATTATGAAGAGTCTTATGCAGAAACTTGCGACTTTCTGCAGCCGCTGTTATGCTATATGGAGTGGCACCGCTACATGCTTGTCTCGGCTTGGGCCCGTTACATACAACAGTTTTTAAAAATTGACGAATCGGTGGCGATTCAGGCGGCGAAGAATATATTTGAACTTGGGGACACGATAATTCCGGATAGTCTCAACGAGATCGATACCTTCGCAGAAGGCAGCATGGAGTCTGTGTACTCCATCGTGAGCAAAGAAATACAAATGTGCAAACCCTTTGTATCGAAGCCCTATCAACTCCAACCGGTCCTGCGGGGAAAAGACTGGGATTGGGCAATGACGGATAAACTGGTCGATGAGGCAAAGGCTATCGGCGTCGACTCTTTTGTTTTCATGGGCTGCGAATACCTGGTGAAGGGTCCGGTACCCAACGTAAGCGGTACGTCCAATATCTCCGCCTGGTCATAATTGTTTAAGCAAAACGAAAGGAGGGCTAAGCATGGGATTAGCCAGAGGTATTTTTATGATGGATACGCATACCTATGCGCAATTGGGTCAGAACCGCTTTGCCGATAATTCGGCTATGCTGCTTTGGCATATGGAAAAATACGGCGTGGATAAGTGCATCATCAAAAATACAGTAGGCAGGAGCAACCAGATCAATGCCGATATTGTACAGCGGTATCCGGATAAATTTATTGCCATCTGTAATGACAGCGAGACGCAAAACAAATCGCAAACAGGAGAAATCAAGTGGACCATTGAAGCGGCGATTAAAGAAATAGATGGTTATCTTGCGACGGGCCTATACAAGGGCATCGGTGACGGCCTTGCCCGTGACCGTACAAAAGGAAAAAAATTAATTCCCTGGGATGAACGGCTGGATCAAATATGCCAGATCATGGAATTAGCACGGAAATATAAAGTACCCGTCATCTATCATGTAGGTATCCCCGTGGGTTCATCCAGCAGTATTGATATGGCCAGATCCAGAGCACACGCAGAAACGTGCGACAATGGCAATCCGCTGCTATGTCATGAAGTGGCTTCGCTTTACCCGGATGTACCGATTCTCATGGCGCATGGCGGCATTGAGGCAAGCGCCTATTACATGGATGATTATGAGAAGTGCCTCAATGTCGCAGGATCGCACAAAAATGTATTTCTTGAGACAGGCCAATGGTGGGCGGAACTGTATGACAAGCCGCTCAAGGACGCCAACATAGGCGCGAAGAAACTGGTATGGGGCTGCGGCTGGGGACAGCGAAATGTGCTGCAACACTGGATGCCCGGTCAGATACCGACCACCTATACCGGCGAATACCTTGATCATCCGGGAGACAATCACCAGGCGGATATATGGGGTTGGTCCTTAAGGGAGCTGGGGAGATTAAACATTCCTCAGGACGATCTGAATCTAATTCTTGGAGGCAATGCGGCTTACCTTTATGATGTGGAGACGCCGCTGCCGCATAAACGACTATTCAAGCATGTGAATAGAGGATTTGAAAAATTCGTAAGAGATTGAATGGTGAGGAGTGAATAATATGCGTGATTTAAAACTAGGCATTTACTGCCATCCTGACGCTGTTGTCTCAACGCCGGATTTTGCTAAGCGCCTGGTAGAAGAGGCAGGGGTGGATTATTTTATCGTACGTTCCGGCTATGACTTTACGTGGCCCGATTCTCTGGAAAAAGCAGTGCAAATTGTGAGGGATTTACCTGTCCATCTTCAGTTCATGACAGGCGCTTTTTGGGGCGGAAGGCCTCAGGTTAAGGTGGATTTGCCGTACAGAAGTAATGAGAGCATGTCTCCGATTGATTTACCGGGTTCTTCGTCAGACGCGGAGTTTGCCGCAAAGTATGCAAAGCTTTGCAAAACATTTAAACCGGATTCCTTTATGGTAACCCATGGCCGGTATCGCCATCCGGCTTACCTTGACAGCGTATTCGATGAAGGCGCGGATGTGCCGGAATATCAAGCCCGTATGACTGCTGCGGGAATACCCCGGGCGGAAGTCCAGGCTGCGCGCGCTTCCTGGGAGAAAGCGATGGGCGCTTTAAAGAAAGAAGACCTTCTTCAGGCAACAGAAAAAGGGATGATCGAGTTTTTGTGTAACCTTTCTCAAAGTGACGCATTTCAACGTTTGATCGCTTTTCGTTGCGACACCGTGCACAATTCGATCATGACTTTCCGCAACGCGGTCAAAGAATGTGGCGTTTCTTTCGGCGCTAACGGGTATTCCCCTACCGCCGCCTTGATATGCGGGCAGGATTATGAAAAATCCTATGCGGAAACGGTTGATTTTTTACAGCCCCTACTGTGCTACATGGAATGGCATCGCTATATGCCGATCGCGTCATGGGCGCGCTATATCAAAGAATTTACGAAGGTCGATGAACCCACAGCGATAGAAGCTGCCAAGAATGTATTCTATCTGGGCGGAACCGTTTGCCCGGACAGCATAGAAGAGCTTGACACCTGTGTGGAAGGAACCAACGAATCCGTATATTCGATCACAAGCAGAGAAATCCAACTATGCGCCCCCTATTTATCAAAGCCGTATATGCTCCAGCCGGTTTTGCGCGGAAAACAATGGGACTGGGCTGTTACGGACAGGCTAGTCGAAGAAGCGAAAGCGCTCGGCATTCAAACGATCATATTCGGAGGATGCGAGTACTTAACAAAAGGGCCTTCTCCGGTAATACAAAGTGCATCGCCAACGGCGAGCTGGTCTTAATCCCTGCTCGAAGCCGGAGCAATCATCAAAAAACGCTTGTAAAAGGGATTGCAAATCATGGTAGAATAATCATATCATCAGAATTTATATTGAAAGAAGGTATACAAATGAGTTCAGATTTTCGTTATGTCATGAATACTGAGATTGTCTTTGGCGTGGGGAGCAGTAAAAAGTTAGCTTCCATTATCGCCGAGCAGGGAGGGTCAAAGGCTTTTATCGTTTCGGATAAAGGCGTTGAGGCTTCCGGATTGCTGGATGGCCTTCAGGCTGACCTCAAAGCGGCGAACGTAGCTTTCGGCCTCTTTGACGACGTCGAACAAAGTTCTTCCGTTCAGTCCGTTGATAAAGGCGCTGACAGCGTCAGAAATGAAGGGTATGATATCATCATTGCCGTAGGCGGTGGCAGTGCGCTGGATACCGGCAAGGCCATTGGCCTTGTTGTAGGTAACGGCGGGCAATGCCGGGATTATGTTGGCGCCGGGAAGGCAAAGAAGCCTTCGATGCCGGTCATCGCTTTGCCAACGACGGCTGGTACCAGCGCGGAAGTCACAGACGTGGCAGTCATTGCCGACCGGGAAATCAATGCACGCTCGGGCTTGCGCTCGAATTATATCGTACCCCGAGTCGCAATTGTCGACCCGCTGCTTACGGTCAGTGTGCCTCCTTCAGTAACTGCAGCTACCGGAATGGACGCCCTTTCCCACGCGATCGAATCCTATACCAATACCGTATCCGAACTTCCGCATGATTTGGCATCCCTCGAAGCCATGCGTTTGATCGGACGGGCTCTTCCGGCGGCAGTAGCAAACGGAAAGAACCTAAAAGCCAGAGAAGATATGTGCATGGCCTGCGTTTTAATCGGATTGGCCTATCGCAATACACGGCTTGGGATTCTCCACGCCATCACCGGACCGTTCTGCGGATACTATGAAGTAGCGCATGGCGTAGCTAACGCGATACTCCTACCCCATGTGATGCGTTTCAACGCAACGGGAAATTATGAGAAATTTGCCAACATCGCGAAAGCGCTGGGCGTATCAGACGAGTGTTACACGACCCGTGAACTTGCCCTTCTGTCCGCGGATATGGTGGCGGATCTTCTGGAAGATGTGGGGTTGCCTGCGGACTTTAAAGCCATGAATCTGGATCATAGTAAATTAGGAACCGTCGCAAAGGAAGCCGCAAAGAGCGCGAACCTGGCGATCAATCCGCGCGTTGCCACAGAAAACGATCTATTGGCGATCTGTAATATGACTTTTTAAAAGGGAAGGTTGATAAGCAATGATCAGCAGAGAGTTTGCCAAATTCATCAATGCTATTACTTATGACGCCTTGCCGGAAAACGTCCGGGAGCTTGCAAAGGTCAGCCTTCTAGACTATATTTCCTGTACGCTGGCCGGAAGCCGTTCGGAAATCGAGCCGATATTCATGGATTTGGTTGACGAGCTTGGAGGCAATGCGCAGGCGTCTATCTATGGGACAAATGTGAAGTCGTCCGTCGTGAATGCCGCCCTGGTAAACGCAGCATATGCCCACGTATTGGAGATGGACGATATCCATCGGTTGGCGATGTATCATCCGGGGATCGTCGTTTTGCCGGCTGCCCTGGCGATCGCTGAACGGGACAAACTGAGCGGGAAACAACTGATTGAAGGCATTTTAGCCGGATATGAAGTGGGTATCCGCATCGGCGTCGCGATTAATCCATCTCACTTTAAGATCTGGCATACCACGGGTACGGTAGGCGCTTTCTCCGCGGCGTCGTCCGCTGGGAAGCTGATGGGCTTATCTGTGGATGAACTGACCAATGCCCTGGGGAATGCGGGAAGCATGGCGGCGGGACTGTGGCAGTTTAATATCGATGCTTCGATGACAAAGCCACTGCATCCGGGGAAGGCTTCGGTGAATGGGATATTGGCCTGTATGCTCGCGAAGAGAGGCTTTACCGGAGCGGAAAACATCATCGAAGGAGCGAAAGGTTTCGGTACAGCTATGTCGGAAGCGCCGGACTATGACTTCATGATCCGCGACCTCGGTAAGGTATATGAATTCCTGGGCATCGGAATTAAGATCCATTCCGGCTGCCGGCATACCAGTTCATCAGTGGACGGCGCCCTTGCCCTAAGGAATGCACATCAAATCAAGCCGGAAGAGATTGAACGCATTCATTCAAAGACTTATGAACTCGGGATGGATCTCTGCGGAGCGATCTTCCCGCAGAATATCCCTCAGGCGAAATTTAGCATCGCGTATTGTGTAGCCTGCGCGTTCGCGTTCGGTCGCTGCTCCATGGAAGAAATGAACATGGACGTCGTACAAAGCGACGCAATCCAGGAACTGCTCAAAAAAACTACAGTATCTGTGGATGAAGGCTTGGAAAGGGACTTCCCCATGGGCTATGCTTCTATCGTAGAAGTAACCTTGAAAGACGGTCGCACATTCAGCGAGTTTACGCCGCATTGCACGGGGGATCCGGAAAACCCCGTCTCCATCGATGTGATGAAAGACAGGTTCATATCCATGACGAATGGGATTATTAGCAATGACAGTCAGACGAATATCCTTCGTCTGGTAGATGATCTGGAACAGATGCAGGACATAAACGAACTCATCCGCTATCTGTGTTAACAAATCGATGAACCAAATGATGAAAGCGAGGGGGTAGCACAGATATGCTAACGTTGATCAAAGGCGGGCAGGTCTATACGCCCGCTAAGGCAGGCGAGTGGGATCTTCTTCTGGGAGGAAAAGAAATCCTGGCAATGGGGAAGGATCTTAAAGCGCCACCAGGCTTGGAAACGGATATTATAGACGCCACCGGAAAAACAGTCGTTCCCGGATACATAGACAGCCACATGCATCTATTAGGCGGCGGTGGAAGCTACGGTCCGGATTCCCGATCTCATGAAGTGGATATTTCTACACTAGCGAAAGCAGGCGTCACAACTGTTGTTGGCACTTTGGGGATCAATACAGTGAGCCTGAGCCTGAAACAGCTGCTAACCTGCGCACAGGCTTTGGAAGTACTGGGGGTGTCCACACTCATCTATACGGGCGGCTATCAGCTTCCTGCCGTTACGATTACCGATTCTGTAATGCACGATATTGCGCTGATCGAGAAGGTTGTTGGGGTAAAGATCGCATTGTATGACGTTCTCGGCAGTCATCCGTCTCAAGAGGTACTAAAAGAACTCGCCAGTAAAGTCTGGTTGGGCGGGCGACTGGGCGGGAAAGCCGGACTGATCCACGCGCATCTTGGTGAAACAGAGGGAAACAGTAAAGAAATTGCCGAATTGCTGACGTATATGGGCCTGCCTGCTTCCATGCTGGTGACCACCCACGTGAACCGGACGGAGAAAGTACTGCAAATGTCCATCGAAGCGGGGCTGGCGGGCATTTCTCTGGATATCACGGCGCTGTATACACCGGACTATGGCCTTCCTGAGACGATCCCGCCGGCAAAAGCGCTGAAGATACTGCGGGAAGCAGGCATCCCTTTGGAGAATCTCACCATGAGTTCGGACGGAAATGCCGCACAGCCTATCAAGAATGAAAAGGGCGAGTTGTTGAGAATTATGCTTTCTCCGGCCAATGCGGTAGCAGTGGAAATCACGAAGGCGGTCACAAGGGATCAGACGCCGCTGGAAGAAATCCTTCCTCTGGTAACGATTAACGCCGCACAGAGGCTGCGAATCGACCATAAGACAGGAAGCCTGGATACAGGGAAGAACGCCGACATTGTCCTGCTCGACAAACAAATGGAAGTGGATACGGTATTCGCCAAAGGCAGAATGATCTTAAAGAATAAGACACCTCTAGTGATTGGCTATTATGAAAAAGACTACGCGCGTATATCAGTTAATCCATAGTATCGTATGGGAGATGTTGTTATGCTTCTAACTACGCCAATAAAAATCGGAAGCCTCGAATTGAAAAATCGTATGGTGATGGCGCCGATGGCAACCCATTTAGGTTGCGAGGACGGCACCTCTACTGAAAGACAGAAGGAGTACTACGAAGAACGTGCTGCCGGAGGCGCAGGGATGATCACGATAGAATCCTGTTTTGTGAATCTGGGCGGCAGGGGTGGCATACGCCGATTGGGGCTTTATAAAGATAGCCAGATTGCCGGAATGAAAGAGATCGCGGACGCTGTTCATAAACACGGCGCAAAGGTCTGTTGCCAGTTACATCATGGCGGCCCACAATGCAAGAGTGCTATCCTTGGGGAGTTCCCTCTCTCTGCCTCCAGCAGCTATTATCAAAAAGGCGTTATTGATCCGCCAAGAAGCGTGCGGAAGGAAGAGATTGCCCAGATTACCGACGACTATGCGGCTGCCGCCATCCGCGCGGGGAAAGCCGGTTATGACGCGATACTGCTACATTACGGGCATGGCTATCTGGCGCACAGCTTTATGTCGCCTTTGACCAATCAACGAAAAGACGAATACGGCGGCTCTCTGGAAAACAGGATGCGCTTTCCTTTGGAAGTCGTTGCCGCCATACGAAAATCTATGGGAAAAGACTTTCCTCTATTCGTACGCCTGGGCGCTGAAGATGGCCTCGAGGGAGGTATTGTACTGAGCGAATCCCTGCAGATGGCGAACATGCTGGAAGCCGCCGGTGTGGATTGTATAACTGTAACCGCAGGGCTCCATCTGGTGATGGAGATGATGATACAGCCTATGTCTCTGCCGCCTGGCTATCTGGTACCCTATGCAGAGGCGATGAAGGGCGTACTCAAGATACCTGTCGGCACAGTAGGGCGGATCAACAACCCCGAACTGGCGGAAGACGTCTTACAAAAAGGCAAAGCGGATCTCATCTACTTGGGGCGCCCGCTGATTGCGGATCCTTTCTTTCCACAAAAAGTCATAGAAAACCGTTCCCACGAGATACGGCGTTGTATAGCCTGCAATCAGGGCTGTCATGACAATTTGCTGCATAATGAGACGATCACATGCTTAGTGAACCCCCGCGTGGGCAGAGAAAAGGAACTGCAAGTTGAATCAGCCACAAAGCGTAAGAACGTATTGGTGATCGGCGGCGGCCCGGCAGGTATGGAGGCGGCGTATATCGCGGCCCAGCGCGGTCACCAAGTGAGCCTGTACGAGAAAGAGGATGTACTGGGCGGCGACTTGTTTTTAGCCGGAAAACCGCCGAGTACAGCTCGTCCAGCACCACCGGTATTATATCGTGGCTCGGCGTCGGCCTGGTGATATCGCTTGTTATGATAACCACGCGTTCGCCGGGTCTTACAATCTCACTAAGCCGCGGAGTTCCCATGGGGGTCCGAACCGCGCGCAATAATTCTTCTCTGCCGCCCTGACCGCACTCAACAGCATCCGGCACAAGAATGCCGGCGAGATTGCGGTCAGGGATTTTTACT
>WRMS01000092.1 GCA_009777025.1 Clostridiales bacterium
GGCTTTCCTCGTAAACCGTATCCAGAAAGGCAGGGGTCGCGCCAATCGCTGTGATATAAAACGGCTTCTTTTCCATGGACGGGCCGAATCTCTGCACAAAACGCTTGGCGGATGCCTTCGCCTCTTCATCGGTCGTCTCCGGGGTAAAGTGGATGTCGGGATCCAGGCTGAAGATCAGTTGGCCGCCATATTTCTCATGCAGCATGGCTCTGTCGTTCATCGACTGGCCTCCCCATGAATCTGCGCCAATCTCAATATAAGCCGGAACGATCAATTCGTTCTTGCCGCAGGAGTGAATGTCAAGAAACATACCGGCGTCATGGACAGCTTGCGCGACGCGTGAAAACGCGGGAACGATCATTTCCCGGATTGTAGCGAGAGAGAAAAAAGGCGACCGCTGGCTGCCCCAGTCGTCATGCACACAGAAAATCAGAGGGTCATATGTTTTCTTATATCGCCTGGCAATGTCGATGTATAAATCAGCCAGACGATCAAACAAAGCCTTGACTGCATCCTTCTGGTCCTCATCGATCATAGCGACCGCCGCTTTATCGAAGTCCATCAGGGAGATTAGCCGCTCGAAAAAACCGGTGAGTACGGTAGCCGTCACGGCGCGGGACTCATTTTTAAGCTCGGTTTCGTTTGCGGCAAGGGAACCCTCCCAATCCCAAGTGTCAAGATCCGGGAATTTCAGCAACTTTTCCCAGTCGTTGGCGTCATCAAGAAAGGGGTTGCCGGGTTTGACCATGGAGCCCCCTGCAACGGGAACATAGACCCAGTCTATGCCGAACTTATCTTTGCCGCCCGTTTTTTCTTCGTCCGTTAAAGGCTGGGCTTCAAAGACGGAGACGCGGGCGACATTGTCCGGGTCGATGCGGGGCATAAAGTTGCGCCGATCGCTTCCGGTGGGGATCCAGAGGGGCATCTCATTGGTAAGAAGCGCACGGTAGTTTTCCCTCGGGGGAACGGGCGTGTTGAACTTTCTTGCTCCCGGGCGGGCGGGACTCGTCGAGGGGTAGAATACGGAGCTGTTCAGTTCTTCCGGATCAAAGGGTACACGGTTCATGTTGTCTGTTGCATGATTATTCGGGTGAAAATCATACGCTCCTTTCCTCTATGCTAGTAATAAAGAAAATATAGCATAGTCCAGGCGCGACTTCAACCCGCTTCCCCAATCTGTTTTACATTCCGCATCTTTTCAGCCAGCTTTTCGCTCACCTCCAGCGGATGGGTAGCCATCAGCATGTGATCGCCAAAATGAAATTCGATGATTTCTTTATGCGGCGCTTGCAAACGGTCAAATACCAGCTTCGTATAGGCTTCCGTAAACAATGCATCGCCGCTGTCTGCGATCACATAGATCGGACAGCGTACGCTTCCGTCTGTCAATCCGGGAAAGCGCGTGGTGAACAAACTGGCGAGAAAATGGAGCGAATAGCGCGTCAGACACAGTTTGTCGGCTCTGATCATTTCCCACAGCACAGGATCCACGCTGATACGATTCGGACCCAAATAGAATCGCAAAGGCAAGGACAAATCCGGAAACAGGAAAGCGAGCAGCTTGACCAGGCCCTTAGTCGGACGGTATATATAGCGAATCCATTTAGGGAAGCGGGATACGTTGATGGTTTCCGGTATCTCCGTCAGCATGACATTGTGGGCGAATACCGCCGTGACCCGATCGTCTTCTGCGGCAATTGCCGCCGCGACGATACCGCCTTGACTGGAGCCCATGACGATAACCGGTAGCGAATATCGTTCCAAAGCGAAAGATACGGCGTCGCGTCCGTTTAGAACAATATCGCAGATCGTATACCGCTTTACATCCCGCGGACTTTTTCCGTGGCCTACCGGGTGCAGGCCGACGACGGTGAAGCCGCGTTCCGCGAAGCTCGACAGCAGCGGTTCATAGAAGAGCGGGTGTACCATTGTAGCGGGTATAAATACAATGACCGCTTCCGGTGTTGGCGTCTCCCAAACCGACAGAACAATCTGTGTGTTGCCGGATTGGATCGTAAATTCCATGTAAGTTGGTTTCATTTCTTGTTGCCTCATTATGAAGTATGCAGAGTTTCTCTTATCCGTTCATTCCCTCTCCGCTTCCTTCTCCGCCTCCATCAGATTCTGCGCTTCCGTTTCACCAAGTTCAAGTTCCTGTACGCTTTGAAGCGCTCTGTTGATCGCTCTCGTCCGTGTGCCTACCAGCGTATCGATTGTCCTATCCGCGGTTTGCAACTGTTTGTGGGCGGTGTCGAGCAGCTTCTCAAAGTCCTCGAAGGCTTTTTTGACGTCGCGCAGGGTGTCCCAAACCTCTTGGGAACGCTGCTCTATCGCAAGCGTTTTAAAGCCCATTTGCAGCGAACTCAGGAAAGCCGACAGCGTTGTCGCTCCCACCGCCGTGACCTTGTATTTATCCCGCAATTCCTCGAATAAAGCCGCATTCTGAACTACTTCGGCATACAAGCCTTCGGTTGGCAGGAACATTAACGCAAAATCTGTGGTTTTAGGCGGCATAATATATTTGTCGCAGATGTCCCTGGCAAAGGCCCTAATCCTTTGAGTGAGAGACTTTCTGGCTTCCTCGATCGTTTGTTTGTCGTCCGCGTCGAGCAGACGGGTATAATCCTCTATGGGAAACTTGGAGTCTATCGGGAGCAGAAGGGGAACATCCCCGTTGCCCGGAAGCCGGACAGCAAATTCTACCCGTTTGCCGCCGGTGATTTCTACATTCGCTTCGTATTGGTTTGGTGCAAGGATATCCGATAATAGCTTTTCCAAGCGCAGCTCGCCGTATGTACCGCGTTCTTTGACATTGGTAAGCGCGCTTTTTAAGTCCCTGGCGTCAGCGGCGAGATTTTTCATTTCGCCTAAACCCTGTTGTACACTGTCCAGTTGCTTGCTGACAAGGGCAAACGACTGCGTCAGACGCGATTCGAGGGTCTTTTGCAATTTATCATCCACGATGCCCTGCATTTGTTCAAGACGTTTTTCATTGCTTTCTTGCAGCGATTTCATTTTGCTTTCCAGTGTGGCGGATAATTTCTCAACGCTCTCCGCATTACCGCGCTGTAAGGAGGAGAGGCGCGTATCCAGCTGTTCTCTGAATTTATCCAGTTGAACATTGGTTTCGGTTCTGCTGTTTTGCAGCGTATTTTCCATGCTTTTGCTGCTTGTCAGGAGTGTTTCCTGTATGCTTTTTTGGATTAAAGCAAACCGTTCAAATTGCTCTGTAGCGCCGTTTGCGATTTGCTTTGCTACGCTGTCGCGCTGTTCGTCGGCGCTGCGCGTCAGTAAGCGGATCATGACGCTCCAGTCGGTTTTTTTTCTACCGATAAGCAATAGCGTAAGGATGACGACTAAGAGAGCAACAGATACGATACAGAGAATCAGCATGGGATATTCCACTTTCAGTCCCTCCTCGTCTACTCATGCATCGAGTCTCATTCCAGCAGTTTGTCGCACCGGTTGGCTATTCATCCCATTCTCCGTGGAACAGGCCTTCTCTGTCGACGCGGCGGAAGCCGTGGGCGCCGAAATGATCCCGCATACCCTGGATCAGATTGACCGGCATCTTGCCAGCGCGGCAGGCGTCGTAGTAGTTGAGGGACGCGGAAAGGGCGGGGACAGATAAGCCGGTGGCTTCCGCGCCGACGGACACCAGACGTAAGGCGGCTTCTTCGCGCAGCGGTCGAAACTCCGACGACAGCAGCAGGTTTCCCTGATAGGCGTCAGGCAAAGCTTTCGAGATGGGATAGAGCATATCCGCGCGAATGACGCATCCCGCTTTCCAGCAATCTACGATGTCAGACAACGAAAGGTTCCAGGCAAACTGGAGGGAAGCGGCGTAAAGCAGTTCCAAGCCCTGCGAATAACAGATCAGCATTGCGGCATAAAGAGCGTCCCGAATATCGTTGTCGTCAATCAGGCTGAAGAACGGCACAATGTCCAGAGGGGCGAGGCTGAGTACGGCTTGCCCGGACTGGCGCAACTTATGACGCGCCGAGTGATTCCGCATGGAAAGGGCTTCATAGATGGTCGGTATATAGACGCTGCGTTCGATTCCCTCAAGGACTGTCCATTTGCCGGTGCCATGCTGCTCCGCCTCATCGAGAATTTTTCTTACTAAAGGCTCGCCGTCTTCGGCGCGTTTGCCTAATACGGCAGCAGCCGCGTCGATCAGATAAGAGGATAGTTTTCCCCTCCGCCAGAGCTTGAAACAGTCCGCGATCTGGTCGTCGTTTCGGGAACGGAGGTTTTCCATCAGCATCCAGGTTTCGGCAATCAATTGCAGAATGCCGTACTCTATGCCGTTATGTACCATTTTTACATAGTGCCCGGCGCCGCCCGGCCCCAGATAGCAGCAGCAGGACGCGCCTTCCACGTTCGCCGCGCAGGCGCAGAGGATGTCCGCACAAAGCTCCCAACCCTGCCGATCGCCGCCAGCGATAATACTGGGGCCTTCCAGCGCCCCCCGCTCGCCGCCGGATATACCGGCGCCAAGATAGTGTATGCCATGCTTTTGCATTAGCCCGCCCCTGCGCAGGGTATCCCGGTACCAGGAGTTGCCTCCGTCGATAACGGTGTCGCCCGGCGTCAGCATCGGTAGAAGTTTATGCAGGACCTGGTCCACAGCGGCGCCCGCGGTGATCATGAGCAAAATGCGGCGAGGGACACACAGGCTGGCAATAAAGTCTTCCGGCGTATGGGCGATCGCGTAAGACCTTTCCGCTTCCGGGCAGGCGTCATGTAAGCTTTCCCTCTCCCGGGTATCCCGGCTGTATGCGGCTACGGAGATCCCTTTTCCGGCTAGGTTTCTAACCAAAGCAGACCCCATATGGCCCAGGCCATATACGCCGATGTCATGTTTCAAAACCGCTTCCTCCTTGATCAATATCATCCACATTGTATGCTTTCAACAAAATTATTACAAGAAAAATCCTGTCCGGCGCCGCGAATTCGGCGCCGAATAGTATGGAATATAAGTCATACATGGGCTTGTCTCATGCTTAGGATGACTGTAGCGCAATGAGTGCGCATGTTCCGCTAACCGTAGCGCAATGCGCGCGTATGTTTGGGGCGGCGGCCAAACCACTAGTCAAGAGAAAGCCATTTTTCCTCTGCGCTTTCTTCCTGTTTTTCGAAGTTGTGACTGTTGGAGGCTTCCGCGATTTCGTAGAAAGCCCAATGGGTCCAGGGAACGTCCGTATAGGTGATGAGCTCCTGCTCACGATCAATGTAAGCCTTATCTGGGCTGCGCAGAAGCATGCGGTTCGTCATAGCGATCACTTCCGCCCGGCTGATGTGGCGATCCGGGTCAAAGCGCCCCTCGCCCACACCCCGTATCCATCCGTAGCTTGCCGCCGTAACGATGCTCTCATAAGCCCAGTGCGTTTCCGGCACATCCGTAAAGACTTCCGCCTGTCTGTCTTCCAGGCTCTCGTGGGTAAAACGAACGGCAATGGCGACAAATTCCGCCCGGGTGATGGCGTCGTTCGGGTGAAAGAGCCCGTCGGGGCGACCGGAGACAAGGCCCAGGGAGGCCATGGCGTCTACGGCTTGTTTATACCATGCGCCATTCGGCAGATCGGGGAATCGCCTTGTGGTTTCGATATCCTTGCGAATCAGGAGGTTGTAGAACATCCCCGCCGTTTCCGCCCGGGTCATGTCCTTGTCCGGCGCGAATATACGCCCGCCTATCCCTACGACAAAGGATCTGTGGTCCTCTGTACGCAGGATATGAGACACGCTCCCCGGCGCTTGCCCGGCAGCCGGCGCAGTCGAAACCGGCGAAGAAGCCGGCGAAGCGGAAGGCCGGGATGGAGGAAGAGGTTCTTCTTCCGCCGGCTGCGGCACTCTGTAGGTTGCGGTGACCGTCACATCGCCGACAGGCATAAGAAAGGCAGTAGAAGAGGCTCTTATGTAGGCAAAGGAGCCGCCGTTGTCCGATTCCCATTGATAGAAGGCTTTGTCCGTTGGCGGAGGCGGCGCCGTCAAGGGCACGGAAGCCCCCGCGGTATGCTGTGAGGTTCCTACGATCGTATCGTCTTCGCCGTTCACGACAGTCAGCGTATACTCGATATCGGTTAGGACGGCGGTGACCGTCACGTTGTTATCCGGCATGGGAAAGGTAAAACTCGGGCTGCTGGTAATAGGCGCAGAAATGCCGGCAGATTCCCAATGACTGAAGGCTTTGCCCGGAGGAATATCCGCCGTGATCGTTACGCTTACGATCCCCGGAGAATCACCCGTAAAGGGCCCGGGAAGGTCGCTGCTGCAGTTGATGGTGTTGAGACTATACAAGGGGTGGACATTGCGTACATAGGTCGCCGCGACCTTCGCGTCGGCGGCGGGCATACTGAATGTGGTTTGCATCAGGCCCGCGTTGAGGAAGAAACCGTCGTTGGCCACCCAGCCGGTGAAGGCCATATCGTCAGGCCAGGCCGAACGATTTATGGCAACAAGAGGAAGCTGCGCGCCAGGCGCTTTCAGTCCCGCATTCGCGAAAACCCCGTCTCCGTTATCGTCAAGTTCCAACGTATAGAGCTTCCCGACCTGCGCCGTCACCGTGACATCCTGAGCGGGCATGATAAAGGTCGTGGATTCCGCAGCCGGAGCGGAAAAGCTGCCATAATTGGAATCTCCCGTACCTTCCGTGGAATAGCTGGTCCAGCGCTCGAAATGGTCGTGAACGGGATCAAATGTACCCGAGTCCAGGCTTGCGGGATCATACGTTATCGTGACTTCAGCGCCGGACGGAACGAGTACGGGATTCTCACAAGGAATTCCCTCTACGGTGATTTTTCCGCCGATCACGGTGAGGGTATAGGGTGTGTCTTTAAGGACGTAACCTGCCAAAACGAAGGCGTCGTTATCCGGCATAGTGAACGTCATACTCTCTTGTGTGGCGTCCGAAAAACTGCCGCCGCTGACGGATGCCCAACCGCCGAATGCAACATAGGATGGCAGTGAGATAGTGTGTAAAATTTCAATCTCTTCACCCGCCTTATAGTAACCCCAAAGGACGCCGCCGTCCGGTTGTGGATACCGGATTTCTCCAGAGAAGACCATGAACGAATACCGCGGCGCCCAATGCGCGGTGACGACCACGGCGCCAGCGGGCATAATGAGAGTGGTCTCTGTTAATGCGGCGTCGGCGACGCTGCCACCGTTGCTGACCGTCCAGCCCGCAAATTCATATTTTCTCATTGTGCCGGCGGGTGTGGGCGGCTCGATCGCTTGCAAGGAAACCTCCTCGCCCATGACAAACTGCCCGGCAGCCATAAAGCGATACGGGCTGTCTTCGTTCAGGATGAGGCCGTATTCCACAAAGATAGGATATTCGACGTCGGCATAGTTGGCTTTGACCGTAGCGTCCGTATCGGACATGCGAAATTGGGTGGACACGGCGCCGGGATTTCCGATAGTCCCCCTTCCGCTGACGACGCTCCAGCCGGCAAATACCTTGCCCTCTGGCGCGGGCGCAGCTTCAATGTTAACATTCACGCTGGCAGAGTAGGGATTGGTGCCTGTCCTGTCGAAGCCGTCGACGACGCTGAGACTGTGGGCTATCGCCGATCCCGTATAAGCCGGCTGGTCCATGGAAACCACTGCGTCAGCCGCGGGCATAGTGAAACGGGCGAGGGTGCTGAAGGCGTTGTCCAGGACGCCGCCGCCGCTGACGATTTTCCAGCCGTTAAAGGCATAGCCTGCCGGGAACATACCGGGTGCACGGATGGTGATCACCGTACCGGCGGCATAAGGACCTTTATAGCCTCCGTCAATGGAGCCCCCCTGAAGGGTAAAGGTATAAAGAGGGATATCACGATACTGCGCCGTAACGGCGGCGCCGGCGGCGGGCATTTGAAAGCTGGCCTCCGAAGAATAAGCATTGGAAAACGAGCCCTCGCCGCTGCTTGTCCATTGATCAAATTCCCTGCCGGAATCCGGCGCGTTCGCCAGGATCGGCACCATAGCGCCGGCGGGGTAGCTGCCGCTTCCGGAGCCGCCATTCACCTGTAGGGTATACAGGATGTCCTGATACATTGCTTCTATGTATACGGCGCCTGCCGGCATAATCATCGTTGTCTCACTGGCGGAGATATCCAGGATGGCGACGCCGCTGCCGTTGAGGACTCTCCAATAGTCAAATTCCTTATTGGCGGATGGCGTATCCGCAAGGAGACTGACGACGACGCCCTCCCGATAGGAACCTGAACCTGTGCCGTTCGTGACATAAAGTGCATACTTGACCAGCGTGGTTGTGACTTCGACCTCAGCGAGAGGGAAAAAGCCCGCGTTTCCCATGTTATTATAATAAATGCCGTCGTTGGGGCGCGGACCGTTGTCATGCCAATAGACCCGATTCAGCGGCTCGGCAAGGGGAAACAGTCCGGGCAGATCGGCGCCAATCATTCCGGCGGAGCTTCCGCCTTCGAAAGCGGAAAGCAGGCCCTTCTCTTCCCCGGGCGACGCCTCTTCCGCCTCCGCATCGAGGGAAGCTTCGGTTTCCTCCGAATCCGCTTGGCCCGATTCGTCGATGGATTCGGGAGAATCCGTGAAGCCCGGGAAGACAGGGGTTTCTCTGCCTTCATCATCTATAGCAAGCGGCGTCAAGCTTTCGATCAGGCCGAAGGGCAGTATCGCCTTCAGAGGTTCGGGAGGCGCATAGCTGTCCACGAGATCGCCGGGATAGACTTTCAAGTGATTGGCATATCCTTCGGTATAATCGGCTTCGTTCCAGGGCGCCGCTGCCCAGGCCTTCCTGTCCCATGTGACGATGACGCCATTGCCGTTGACGCCCTCGTTGACATGGATCATGTCAAAGTGGATCGCGCCGACGGCCCCGTTGTCGATTTTCGCTCCGGTTTTGTCTATCAAGGGCTCGTCGCCATAGGCAAAGACAAAGCCGCCGTTGATCGTTACTGTGCCGCCGTTGTAGGCCTCGATGGCAAAGTGGTCGGTGGCGGAGACCCAGCCGCCGTTTACAGTCACCGTACTGTATGTGCCGCTGACATAGATCGCCTCCGTTAGACCTGAGGAAAAAACCCAGCCGCCATTGATTTCAACTGTGTTGTGCGCGCCTGTCGCGTATATAGCCCTGGCGGTGTTATGCGGACCTCCGTCGGTATGCACTTTGCCGCCGTTAACGATAATGGAGGCAAATTCCACCGAGTCGGGATTGGTGGTGGCGGTGCAGATGGCGGTGCCGGAGGAAGCTTTGACCAATCCGCCGTCGAC
>WRMS01000093.1 GCA_009777025.1 Clostridiales bacterium
CTGGTTTGATGGGAAAGCAAAACATGTAGGAGGGAGTAAAAAGCATGACACAAGCATTCGGGAAATGGCCGGAAAGCAGCTGGAAATCGGACAAAATCGACTGGAAAGCAGCAAAAAGCATAACTGCCGGCGTGGACATGGGGACGACCAGCGCCCAGTGCGCGATACTCTGTGACGGAGAGCTGTTTGCCTCGGCAAATATCCGGATCGGCGCAAGCTTTAAGAAAGCGGCGGAAGAAGTGATCGCCAAAGCGCTGGGAGACTCCGGACTGACCAAGGACAAGATCGGCGCGATCGTAGCCACGGGCTTCTCGCGGGAGAACGCGGACTACGCGACAAAGACAATGGATGAGGTACAGTGCCATGCCAAGGGGGCGCGGTTCATGTATGGGCCCAGCGTACATACGGTGGTGGACCTGGGGGCCCAGACGATGAAAGCCATCCGGCTGTACGACTGGGACAGGGTCTGGGATATCTCGCTGAATGACAAATGCGCCACGGGACAGGGGCGCAACATCGAGCAGATGTGCAACCTGTTAGAGGTGCCGATCACAGAGATCGGAGAGAAGTCGCTGGACGTCAAGGGAGATCCGGAGCCGGTGAGTACGACCTGCTACAACTTCGCGCGGACAGAGACGATGGGACAGTTCCGGCCGGAGTTCAGGGCGGAGGCGCTGACGGAGAACGAAGTATACGCAACCCACATGCTGGCGATAGCGTGGCGGATGCTGGGGGCCATCGGAAAGATGCAGCCATTGGATCCCGGAGAGGTCATGGTGTACGAGGCGCTGGGGTTCACTGGGGGCCTGGCGAAGAACGTAGGGATCACGAAGCGGATCGAGCGGGAACTGCGGGTAGAGGCGCTGAAGAGCGAATATGACCCGATGCTGGCCGGAGCGATCGGCGCGGCGTTGCTGGCGTAAGGAAGGAGGGAGCGTAATGGATTTCAAGGCATTAGTAGAGAATCGGCATGAATACGCAAAAGCGTGGAAAGCGAAGACAGGGGGAAAGGTGCTGGGCTGGTATGAGCCGTACTTTCCGGAAGAAATCGCGTACGCGGCGGGGATTCTGCCGGTGAGGATACTGGCGAGGCACTACCCGGACGACGTATCGGACAAATGGATCTATGCCTGCTGCTATCCGGTGCGGGACATGGTCAACCAGTTTCTGAAAGGGCGATATGACTATGTGGACGGGCTGGTGAACGTAGAGGGCTGCCAGTGGATGTACAACTCCTGGGAAGTGGCGGTCAATAACAATCCGAAGCTGTGGAACCACTACCTGTTCCTGCCGGACCATACGGACGCGCCCACGTCGAAGACGGTATTGCGTTCAGAGCTGAATGTGATGAAGGGCCTGATGGAGGAGTGGACGGGAAAGAAGATAACGGACGAGGACCTGGACAGGTCGATCGAGATCCATAACAAGAACCGGCTGCTGCTGAAGCAGATCAGCGAGATGAGAAGGATGGACCGGCCGCTGATCCACGGGGCGGAAATGATGCAGATCGTCCTGGCGAGCCAGCTGATGGACAAGGCGGAGATGAACGAAATCCTGGAGAAATTCATACCGGAGCTGGAAGCGAGAAAGCCGGGCGAGGACCGCATCCGTCTGATGCTGATCGGGAGCGAGACCTGGGACACGGAGCTGGAGGAAATGGTGGAAGCCATGGGCGGGGACATCGTAGTGGACGAGCTGGACAACGGCACAAGCTACTACTGGAACAACATCATCCCGCAGAAGGACCGGCTGATGGCGATCGGGCTGCGGTATCTGGGACGACCGAAGAACCCGATCAAGGACAACAACTGGAGACGCCGCCCGCAGCATATCTTTGAGCTGGCGGAGGACTACAATGTAGACGGCGCACTGATCGTGAAGCAGATCTACTGCCACCTGCACGGCACAGACAACTACGCGGTGTGGAAGATCCTGCGGGAGCGGTATATCCCCTATCATTTCTTTGAGAGGGATACGACGCTGCCGATAGAAGACACGAGACTGCGTCTGGAATCGTTTATGAATATGCTGAAGCCCGGACTGACCCATTTGGCAGGCTGGCATAAGGCATACGGTGAATAAAGGGGGTCGCTGAACAATGGCGAAAGGACAAAAATGGGAAACCAGGCCCTTGGACTTCTGGAACAAGGCAAAGGAGCTCCGGGCAGGCTGGCAGAAATCCATAGAAAGCAAAGAAAAGGTCGTCGGACAAGGGAATACATTCGATTTGAGCTTTGACTGGCAGGCGGCGTTTCCGGCTGTAACTGTTATCGAGGACAACCCCGTGGGTTCCATGATGCAGAACAAGAATGAGCCCTATGCCCGGAAGGCCAGGCTGGCCAGTGAAGTCCGGGGCTGGGGCCGTGAGATCTGCGGCTATCAGGGCAACTGCTGGGGGGCTCAATTCCTGGGCTATATCGACGACGGAACAGCCTGGCCGGACCGCAAGTTCGTGATCCCCATGCCCTGCGTATGCGACCAGCACGCGAAGAGGGGACAGCAAGCACGGGACTTTGAAAATATGCCCCAGTGGATGGCGGACAGGTTGATTTATTTTGGCGAATATGATGAAGAGCGCGAAAAACCCATGCTGGAGCACAAGGTCTATTGTAACTACCGGATCATCAACGACATGGAGCGTATCTTCGGTCAGCAGTTTGACGAAGAGGAATGCGCTAAGCTCATGGCGGGCAGCAAAGAAGTCAGGGAATACTCCAGGGAGATATCCTACCTGATGGCGCGGACGATCCCCTCGCCCCTGTCGGTGAAGGACTTGTATTCGGTCTACACCATCGGCGGCTTGACGAAGATCGATCCGGACGCGACGGTGCAATTCTGGCGGATGGTTCGTGACGAAGTGAAGTGGCGGGCGGAAAACCAGATCGCCGCGGTAGGCAACGAGCAGTTCCGCTTCATCGAAGCCCATCCGCCTTCCTGGCATTACATGAAGTATTACCGCTATCTGGAACAGTATGGCGCGATCTGCCTGGGTTCCGAGTATTCCCACGGCGCCGGCAGCAACTATGAAGTGAGGCCGGACGGCAGCATCGGATTACGCGTAGACAAGACGTATCCGGATGATATGGAAATGACCACCAGGGAGGACATTATCCGCGTTGGCTCCGGCGCGTTGGCCAGGCCGGCGGGCGGCTTCAAGACCAACGAATACATTTATCGGGACAGGATTGTCCAGTTCGCGCAATTCATGCAGGCGGACGGGGCGCTGCTGGCGATCTGGCGTCATGGCGTAGGCTGCACGCTGACCCGCAAGGAGCAGGCGATGTACCTCAGGGATGCCGGCCTCAACGTCATACACTATGAAGGAAGCCAGCCCGGCGACAGGACGGACCTGGACGAAAAGCGCCTTCTGGATCAACTGGATACCTGGATGGAGAGCCAGGGCTTGCGCAAAGTTACGGAATAAGGAGGGAGTCGAATGATTACTGCAGGGATCGACGTAGGCATCGCGTATACCAAGGCGGTCGTATTGAAAGATGGCAAGGTCGCCGGCAAGGCCTGCGGGCTGTCCGGCGGCGCCAAACGTCCAGCCAATGTACAGGCAATTTATGATAAGGCTCTGGCGGAAGCGGGCGTGAAAGCCGCCGATGTGGAGAAGGTGTTCGCTACAGGCAAGGGCAAATTTGACGTAAGCTTCGCCGACGACAGGCTGACCGAAGTCGTCACCGCCACCCAGGCGGCCAAACTGACGACGCCGAAGGTCACCACAGTGATCGACGCCGGCGCGGATGAGATTGTGGTTGGCGTCGTAGAGGGCGAGAAGATCAATGAGTTCGTCCTGAACCAAAAGTGTGCGGCAGGTCTCGGCCTCTTTCTGGAGAGCATGGCGGAGCGCTTCGACATGACAGTCGAGGAGCTGGGCGCCCTGGACGGCCCGCTTTCGGTGACGGTGAACGAAGGCTGCGTCGTGTTTGCGGAGCTGGACGCGCTGAGTCTGGCCAACCGGGGGACGGACCTGAAGGAGATCGGGAAGGCCTTGAATGAAGCCTGCGCCTGGAGAGCCAGCATGACCATCAATGATATCTACAAGCAGAACAAGGACTGCGTAGTCATTATGGGCGGCCTGGTGAAGAACGGCGCCTTCCTGAAAGCGCTGGAGAGGATAGCGGGAGTCAAATTTGTGGTACCGGAGGAACCGGTGTACGCAGGCGCTATCGGCGCCGCGTCGCTGGCAGCCGCAAGTTGACGCAAGTTGACGTAAGTTGACGCAGGTCGCCGCCTGCACGAATGCGGGCGCCGCCTGCACTAAGCTACAAGCTGTATCCATAGCTTGTATCCGGAATTGAAAAGCGTTTTTGTGCAGCGGGGGATTTTTTCTCCCGCTGCACTGCTGTTAGAACGGGTTGGCCGAGCGAATGCCGCCGGAATTTGTGAAACTTGCATAAGCGCAAGAAGAATCCATTGTAACCATGGGAAAAATCATAATTTCCAATTGTATATAGGCTAAATTGGGATTCAGCCGGTTTAGGAAATGGAAATCTTCGAATGAACACGGTGATTGCCGCTTTTCAAGACAAAAAACGGAGCAGGAATACGGATTGCCGGCTGTTTTTTCAGCTGCTTTCTTATGTGAAATCTTCGATAAATCACGCTTCTTGTATTGCATATTGTTCTGTTACTGGTATATAATGGGGCATGTTTACTTGAATGGTTATGATACCAGGCAGGAAAGCAAAAAAAGAAAGGGTGAACACACTCATGAAGAAACTCAAAACTTTACTTTGTGTCCTTTTGACGATAGCGATTACGCTTACGCTTGTCTCATGCGGCGGAGGCGGATCCGGAACTACGACACCTTCTACACCGTCGTCGCCCTCCACAACGCCGGAGCCTGCGACGCCGTCTGCGCCGCCCGTCTCTACGGATGCGTATGTGAAATATACGATCGGCGTAACCGATTACCTGGGCAGGTTCCTTGCGGGCTTAACGCCTACGGAAGGACCCGCCGCCACCGACCCGGTGTTTGACCAGGTTTTTAAGATCGATCCGAAGACAAAGGCGCTCATATCAGATTGCCTGACGGACTGGGGCTGGGAAGACGATAATACCTTCGTGATGACCCTCAGGCCAGGCGTCATCTTCAGCAACGGCGCTGAGGCGACGGCGGAAGACTTGGTGTACAGCTACACGAGCTACCTCGACCGTGGTTCTACAGGATTAAACACAATGGGGCTTGTATGGGATGAATGCTATGCCAGGGACAAGTATACCGGCGTACTGAAATTCGAGCAGCCCTTCCGGCCTTTCACCAACTCGACGATCCATTTGATCTGCAAGGAATGGGCGGAAGAAGTCGGCTGGGATTCTATGGAATGGTACCAGCCGGTAGGCAGCGGCCCTTATGAATGCGTAGAATTCAGCTCGGAAGACCTGATCCGCTTGAAGGCGAGGGACGACTGGTGGGGGGAGAGCCTTTATGGCCCGGTCTACGTAGACGAGTGGGAGATCAAGTATTATAAAGACGCATCCACCATGTATATCGACCTGGAAGTCGGAAAACTCGATTTCTGCGAGGTCCAGGCCACAGACTACGGCAGGTATCTGCGGAGCGGCGGAGACGGCTTCGAATGCTTCATGCTTCTCAACGGCGTTACCCAGTATTTCACTTTCAGCTTCGTCGACAGGCCCGACCTCTGGTACAACAAGAGGCTTCGCGAAGCAGTCGCCATCGGTGTGAGATGGGAAGATCTGGGCGTCGTCGCCTTTAATGAACTCTTCGTCCCGGCTAAATCCGTGATGCCGGTAGCAGCCCCTAACTTTATCGATCCCGGCGCCTATGAATACAATCCGGAGAGGGCAAAGGAGATCCTGGCTGAAGAGGGCTTCGGGCCGAACAATCCGCTTCAGTTATATACGCTGATGATGGATTCCCAGCTATATAAAGCCCTCAGTGAAAACTTACAATATCAGCTTCAACAGATTGGGATCAACCTGGAGCTCGAATTCGCCGATATCGCCTCCGCGATCAATGTGTGGAACGCGCCGGGCAACAACGACGTGGGCTTTTGGTGGAATATCCGGGGCTCGGCAGCCTTCGACCTATACGACGGCATGCCCAGCGCGCTTCGCGTGGGCGCCTCCACCTTTATCCACATTCCCGAAGACATTCCTGAATTCCGTTCCCTATGGAACAGGATTGTCTATACCTCCGATATAGAGGACGCCAATCTGGCGATGAAAGAAATGCAGCAGTACTGCTTTGATGAGATCATCTACATACCTTACCTGGAAATGTCGGGCGCCTTCGGCTACCGCACCGACAGGTTTACAGAGAGCCAGCTCAGGGATTATGTCCACTTCGTGAACATGTACCAGCTCGGCAGACTCGGACTGGAATCCGCCTGGAATTGAACGATTCTTCGTTCAGCACAGAATTCAGACACAGGCTGAACGTGAGATGCGTCCATGCAGACCCTATACCAATCCAGTACGCATAGGCAGCCGTCCCCAAACGGGGACGGCTGTTTCTCGATTCGATAACAATTCATTTTGATCAGGGATTCGTATCAGGGGCAGCAAGGTCTTCCGCAACTGCCTTATTTTCCGGTTGTCTTTGCGATATACAATTCCTCCAAGCCCTCAAATGCGTCCCTTTGACAAGTCGGCAACTGATTCAAATATAAATGAAATACAAGACAAGCGCGGCAATTGCCGTAGTACTGGCATGCGGTATGCCAACAATCGCAGGACATATTCTCCGCTGCTGCAGCGCATGCAAACGCCGCAGCCACCTGCTCCCGTTCGACTTTGGGCGGATGCTCTTTCCACTTCATTTTGTTTTTTTGCGCCAACACATTTTTTGGTTCCTGCATAGCATAACACCCTTCCTTAAAAAAATCAGGCGATCGACAAGAACAGCATAGTATAATTCGCTTGTTAACACAATACCAAAAATCGGAAATTCAAATGTGGAGTATTATGATCTAGTATCTTGATCTATAATATAAAATACTATATAATCAATTTGTTGTGTCCAATACGCCGTGTTGCCTATCTGTATCGATATTCTTCAGGTGGATCTTAGTCCGTGTGCCAAAATACCGGGATTACGGAATATGCTGTGTTATGCTCAACGTTCATTTTTGTATTGGAGGTATTATATGAGAAGAAAAAGGCTAATCGTCATTCTTTGTACTATCCTGCTATGCTCTGCCCTTTTGTCCGGCATAGCGCATGGGTTCGCTATCCAGCCGACAGCGACCTTCGCGCAAGCTGCCGGGGAGTCTCCAATTGCCAAAGCGGCGGCGGCGTTTCGCGCTTCGGAACCAATCCTGACGGCATTGCGTGATGCAGTCGCGAGCGAGCTGGAATCCGCTGACGACGACGCCGAGGAAGAATTTGAGGTCTCCCTTGTCCAGGATTTACTTGCGGAACTGGACGACTATAGTAAACAGCTCGAAACCCTCTCCAGCGGTTTAGACGGACTACCGGACAGAGAAGACAGCAACGAGGAAAAAACGGTTCGCGCAGTCAAAGAGTATTTAACCATGCTGTGGAATATGACAGCGGACATCCGGGAACTGGCAGCCTACAGCCTTGACCTGTATCATGCCCTTATTCTATTCGGCGACATTGACGCGGAAGCGGAAGGATACGAGGCGCTTGCCGAATCCATCTATACAGTTACCGGCGAATCCGCGGAATTATTAGCTAAGATAGCGCCTCCCGCCTACCTCGACATAACCCATAACGAACTGGAATCCCGGGTGCGCGACTTTCATGAATTTGCCCTGGATTTCTACCTTGGCGCCGAACTGGGAGACCCTTTACGTATCTATTCCTGCATCAACCGGATGAGCCGCTTGGAAATCATGTTTAACCGCTGTGCCGAAAACCTGAACGAAGATATTTTACTGCAATTCACGCAAGCGGATCGCCGGTTGAAGGGTCCTATCGCTACGCTTCATGGCGAACTCACACAGAATCTCAGCTTGCTTGGCGCGTCATAAAGGAGGGACAGACATGTTTTGTGGAAATTGTGGAACGTCCATTTCCGACAGCGCAAAGTTCTGCCCAAAATGCGGAGCTATGCAAACTCCGGACGCTGTTAGCGGTGAATCAATACCGCAGAAACCTGCAGCCCATGCGGAGTCTGTGGCGCCGGTAGCGCCTGCGGCGCCTGTAGCGCCTGCGGCGCCTGTGGCGCCTGTGACGCCTGTGGCGCCTGTGACGCCTGTAGCGCCTGTAGTAGCTGCGGCGCCTGCTGTCGATGATCAACCAAGGCATGCGGCTGCGCCAAAGAAAAAGACTTCCCCCATACGGACTACGGCGTTCATCCTTATTCCTTTGCTCCTGATCAGCGCCGGCGTGTACTATGTACTCTTCCATATGAATAGAGAGCCCGCTGTCGTCAACCCTCCTGTCATTTCCGGCGAACAGGATCAAGCAAACAGCACAGACCTTTCCCCTTCGACAGAACCATCCTCCGGCGTAGGCTCTTCTACCGTCCGGTATACCTATCAGGACAAATCCCCGGAAGCTATCATTGAATTCTCAGCTGTAGACGAGGTGTATCCCTCCAGCTATCGCTCGTTGGATGCGCTGGTTACCTTTACCGGGTATTGCGATTATGGCGCGATGGACGTCCTCATCGAAGTGGAGGTACCCGGCTTGACGCAGCCTTTCAGACAGATGGTCACTTTATGGAGGCAGATCACAAAATTGCGTATTATCCCTCCGCTCATCACGGGTACGATCGATCTAAACTCAGAAAAAACCGCGCAACTGATCTATTCGGTTACCGATGTGGACAGCGGGAGAATTCTGATGCAGGAAAGCAAAAACATAAAACTTTATAGTAAGTTCGACATGGTCTGGTGGACCGAGGAGTTCGGTGACGCCAATACAGATAATATCTTAGCCTGGATGACTCCAGACGCTCCTGAGATCCTGCAAGTAACCCGCGGCGCCATCGATTATCTGGAAGGCATTACCGATGGGGTGGTTAGCATGATGGTAGGCTACCAGGACTACGGAATTTTTGACCATGAATACTTAAACACCTGGGTCCAGGCAGTTGCGATCCAAGGGTCAATGAGCGATGTAATCGGTATACGGTATAACAACTCCGCCTTTTCCATGGATTCCCATCAACGAGTGAAACTTCCCGCGGATACGATTAACGCGCGAAGCGGCTTATGTATTGAAACATCCCTGGTTGTAGCTTCATCCCTGCAGTCTGCCGGAATGAATA
>WRMS01000094.1 GCA_009777025.1 Clostridiales bacterium
CTGTCGCTTCGCTTCGATATGGAAGCGCTCCGGCGCCTCCGTTTCCTCACCCGGCAGTACCACGGCGCAGAACGAGCAATCCTGCCCCTCTATAGCGATCATTCCGTGGGGCATACTACTGTCATAATAGATGCTGTCTCCGGGACCCAGGATTTCGGCGTGCTCGCCGATCTGGATCTTCAGCTTACCGGAGAGGATCAGGTCGAACTCCTGCCCGCTATGGGTAACCAAATCGATCTGGCGATCCTGCTCATCCGGGTTATAGGCATAGCATACCCAATGCGGCTCGGCGATCCTGTTGCGGAAGGAAGGCGCCAGATTCCGAATCTCTACCCCCCCCTCCTTTACCGTAAGCTGTCCCTGCCCCGCCCGGGTGACGGTGTAGGCGCTCAAGCGGGCGCTCCGGCCTTCCAGGAGATCGGTGATATCCACGCCGAAAGCCAGGGAACATTTGTAGATGAAGGTGAAGTGAAAGTCGGTACGACCGGACTCAAAATCCTGATACTCCGCCAAAGATACATCGGTCTTTGCCGCAACCTCCTCCTGGCTGAAGCCCATGATCATCCTCAGCTCACGGATACGGGCGGCTAATTCTGAGATTTTGTTTTCCACGGGTGCAAGTGTATTCATTGCCATTTCCTCCTTATGCGGGACGAAAAAGAAACCGTCCCAAAGTTTTGCTTTGAGACGGGTATTCTTACAATACTCGCGGTACCACTCAAATTGCGTTTCGCTTGCGCGCTAACGCCGCTCTGCAGGTTCAATCAAACCCTTTGCTATAACGTGCAAACACGGGAGGCGTCTACTTGCGGCTGCACCGCTTTCGGACTTCCGGCTCAGAAGGGATGGGTCATGTGGATCATCTGCCTGTTGGCTTACAGCAACCGCCAACTCTCTGGGAAGCGAAGGATCCGACCGTCTTCGTCATAGCCTTTATGGTAACCGTATTCAATTAGTGATAAATTTATCACAGGCAATCCTTTTTGTCAAATGTTTTTACAAAGTATTTTTCAAGCATTTTTCTCTACATTTTCTTCCTTGTTTTCCGTTATTTTCCTTCTTCCGCGATCTTTCTGAGCGCTGCTTCATGGGATGACTTATCCAGCGTAAAGCCCAGGAAAGCCAGGGCGCCCAACAAGGTGATCACCGCAGGGATAATGTTCATCGTCAGCCGGAAGTATAGGATGACCGCTGACGGCTGATCGGGTCCCGGGACATAATTCATGCTGCCGAGGAGCCATCCAAACAGGCCCTGTCCGAAAGACAAACCGAATTTGAAAGCCAGATTGACGATCGCGACAATGAAGGCGCTGGAACGCAAGCCATACTTCGTGATGGTATATTCTGTACAATCCGGCATCATCGAGAAGAGGCAGACGCGTCCTACAGAACCCGCGATCCCTTGCAGCATGGAAACAATATTGAAAGCAAGACGGGCACCGTCGGTATTTACCGGCATAAAGTACATCCCGACATACAGCGCGGCGCAAATCACCCATGACATAATGGCGAGGTTGCGTTTACTGGTAATGTATTTCATCATGATCCCCACAAATATCGCGGAGATGATGCCGCCAAAGGAGCGCCAGGTACCGTTGATCGCGGTGTAGAGCGTATCGCCGCCTATATAAGTCCAAAAGTACATCCCTGCCGCGCCGCGGAATGCGCCGGACAATCCCCAGGTTAAATGGGCAAAGAATAAGGAAATAGCCGGCCAGTTCCCCTTGAGGCATTTAAGCGACTCAAAGAAGGGTTCTTTATCCCCTTCGGCTTTCGGAGGGGGCAGATAACGCTCCTGTGTATAGTGGGTGCAAATGTAATAAAATGGAACCGTGATGACCGCATAGAAAAGGGCGGCCAGAAAATATCCTCTGTTGAGGTTCAACCCGCCAAAAATGACCGTCAGGGGCAGGAAGGTGCGGGCTACAATCGTAAGCATAATGCCGGATGTGGTTTCTCTCCATGCGGTGAGCACGCCTCGCTGCTTGTAATCCGTCGTCATCGTGCTGATCATGGCAATATGGGGAACCTCGACGCAACTGTAGCCTACTTGGAAGATGAAATACACGCCGAGAGAATAAATATACTGCAGCGCTCCCGGTTCGCCCGGCAGGGTAACAAAACACAGTACCGTAAGTATATTCGACGCCAGGCCGGCAGGAAAGATCCAGCGTCCGTATCGCGAATGTCCTTTTGCTTTGGTACGGTCAATAATAATGCCCTCAATCGGATCGTTCAGCGCGTCCCACAGTTTGCTCACCATCAGGAATGTGCCCACGATGCCCGCCGGGATCCGTACGATGTCTGTCCAGAAGAAATTGAGATAGCCGCTGGGTAGATTAAAGGGAATGATCATTGCAAAGACGCCGCATACCCATGCCAACCTTTGTTTAATACTGACCGTTTCTTCGGTTGACCCGCTTGGGGCGACAGTTTGCTGATTTTCAGCCATTTCGTTACTCCTCCTTACATTAGTTCTTCACAATATCATAAAGGATTTCAAGTTAAAACCGCCGGTTCTTCCATTTTTCACCTCCCTTTCCTACATCGCTGGACAATTAAGTAATAACAATAATAAATGATTTACAAAATCAGTATACCAAAGAACCGCTATACTGACCAGAAATCTCCGTGACAAAACAAATTATACTTTATTATCGATTGGCTGCAAGCTGCTGCTCCGCTCTTGAAATACCGCTTTTTTATGTTATGATAAACAAGTAAACCTATTTATAAACTGAAAGGGGAACCCGCGAATGACGCCAGAAAACCAAAAGATGTACAATGCAAAGCTCAAGCGTATAAATGATGCCATCGCTTTAAAGGAACCCGACCGGGTTCCGGTTTCTCCGCCGCCCGAACTATTCCCGATCTTTCATGCGGGCTATACCGTTGCGGAAGTGGTAAATGACAGTTCTCTGCAGAAGATGAGAACAGCTACGATCAAGTATTTAAAGGATTTTGACCCGGACTCCTGCTGGGGATCGCCGGTAGGCTTCATCATGGCGGGAGAAGGCCCCGGCATGGAACTGGTTAAGCCAAAGAATATGCGTTGGGCCGGTATGCCGGGAAACTTGATTGACCAAAATTCCATCCACCAGTTCATTGAATACCCCTTACTGCTTGATGACGAATTCGATGAGTTTTTTCAAGACAGGACGGGCTGGATTCTCAGAAAATCTCTACCGCGGCTGACCGGGCTGGCGGAACACCTGACTGATTTTTCACTCGACGGCGATTTTTCCGGCGGAAGCGTACGAATGCTGGCTTCTCTGCTTTCAACCCCTGCGTCGAGAGAAATGATACACAACCTCTGGGCTATCGACGAGTATTTCAGCGCTTTCCCGCCCATCATCAGCAGTATGATTGAAGAAGTGACGGAAATGGGCTTTCCTATCCCGATTTGCGGGTTGCTCATGGTTCCTTTCGATGAGTATAGCGACTATCTGCGCGGCACTATGCTTGCCAGCGCCGACCTTTACGACCGGCCTGAAGACATCGAGAAGTATACGGAAGCCCGGCTGGAAGTCATCCTCGACGGCATCAAGGCAACCAAGGGCCAAAACGATGGCGGGCACATCTTCATGCCGCTCCATAAAGGCATGGATGGCTTCATGAGCGACGAGCACTATCGCAGATTCTACTGGAGCCATTTGCAGAAGATCATCCTGGCCATTATCGACAGCGGGAAGGTCCCTTTCATCTACACAGAGGGGAAATACAACACCCGCATCGACTGCCTGACGGAAGTGCCGCCCGGTAAAGTCTTTTATCACTTTGAGGACGTCGACATGGCGGTCGCAAAGAAAAAGATGAAGGGCATCGCCTGTATATCCGGCGGTTATCCGTATTCGCTGCTGGATTGGAGCAACCCCAGCAGGGTACGCGAAGAAGTAAAACGCTACATCAATATGTGCGCACCCGGCGGAGGCTATATCTTCTCCACCTCCTGCGGCCTAGGTAACGCCAAACGCGAAAATGTAGAAGCCATGTTTGAAGCGGTAAAGGAGTTCGGCAAATACTGATTGCCTACTGCAAACATCTTCCGTTGAACGAACCTTCGTTCAGCACAGGATTCAGACCGAATCGCCATCATATAACGGAGGAATAGGGTGCTTTATATTCTGTTATTTTTAGAAGGCGTCATCAGCTTTATATCCCCCTGTCTGCTCCCCATGCTGCCGGTATATATCTCCTATTTCGCGGGAGAAAACACCGTTAATGGCGAAAGAAAAGTGATCGTGAGCGCTTTTGGCTTTATCATCGGATTTACCCTTATCTTTATCCTGTTGGGCGCTTTCGCCGGGTTGTCCGGTCGCCTGCTTACTCGTTTTCAGACGCAAATTAATATCGTTACCGGCGGCGTTGTCGTACTGTTCGGGCTTCATTATCTTGGCTTCATTAAGACAAACCTGTTCCCTTCCCTCCGCAGCGCAAGCGTCCGGTCAGCATCCGGTTTCTTTCCCGCCATGCTGTTGGGAATCGTGTTCTCGGTAAGCTGGACGCCTTGCGTGGGCGCATTCCTTGGGTCAGCGTTACTGCTGGCGTCTCAGCAGGACTCATCGCTGCAAGGTATCTTGATGCTGTTATGCTACTCAATCGGATTGGGCGTACCCTTCCTGCTCAGCGCTGTGATGATCGATAAGCTCAAAACTCTGTTTACATGGATCAAAACCCATTATCGGGTAATCAACGCGGTATCCGGCTTGTTTCTGGTTGCTATTGGCATACTGATGATGACCGGTAGGATGGGCAGTTGGATTAGGAGGCTGTCATGAGAGGAAAAATAATTCTGCCGGCGATCGGACTGCTTGTCCTCATTATAGGCAGCTCGGTACTATACTCCGCGCTTGCGGACAGGGTAAGCCCGCCGGATCCCTTTGAAGCCTCCGGAGCAGCTTCCGGAGCAGCTTCCGGGCAAGCCTCCGCCGCCACAGACAGCCCCTCCGCGGAAGAGGATAAGAAAGAGGAACGAATCCCGGCGCCGGACTTCATCGTACAGGACGCAGAGGGCAACCCTGTCGCTTTGTCCGATCTGGCAGGCAATCCGGTAGTACTGAACTTCTGGGCAAGCTGGTGTCCCCCCTGCCGCTCGGAAATGCCTGAATTTAACCGTGTATATGAAGAGTTAGGCGATACCGTTCAGTTTATGATGATCAATGCCGTTGGAAGTAGAGGCGAAACGAAGGAAGATGGCCTGCGCTATATCGCGGAAGAGGCTTTCACTTTCCCCGTCTATTTCGATATGGAGCAGGAAGCAGTGATCGAATATGGCATAAGGGCTTTCCCCACCAGCATCTTTATTGACGCCGAAGGCTATGTCGTCGCCGGCGTCGAAGGAGCGATCAATGAAGAAACACTAAAGAGAGGCATAACGATGATCTCAAATCCAGACCAGGGCGCCCAAAGCGCTGCCTATCGTAAGATCAAACCGGAAGAGGCGAAGGGGATCATGGAAGACGGCAGGGCCTATATCCTGCTCGACGTTCGCAGCAATACAGAATACGAGGCAAGCCATATTGACGGCGCCATCCTGCTCCCCCATGACGAGATTGCCGCCCGGGCTTCCGCCGTACTACCGGACAAAGACGCGCGTATTCTCATTTACTGCTACAGCGGCGTCAGGAGCGCCGACGCCGCTAAGGCGCTGGTCGCTTTGGGTTACACCGGCATATATGATTTCGGCGGTATTACCGACTGGCCTTATGAAATGGTCAGCAGTTGATATGACTACCTTTGATGAAGCCGCAGAAATGTTGGACGAAATCGCGGACGCTCTGCCTGCAGAGTTGATGAAAGATCTGAACGGCGGTATATACCTTCTTCCTCATGTCAAAAGACATCCCGAAAGCAAAGCAGGTAAGCCGCTTTATATCCTGGGCGAATACATCAGCCGCCGTGACTTGGGAAAATTCATCAACCTGTATTACGGCTCGTTCATGCGGATTTACCCGCAATTGCCCTCCGGCGAAATGAAGGAGGCGCTCAGGCGCGTGTTGATTCATGAATTCATCCACCATGTAGAGTTCCTTGCCGGCGAGCGCGGGCTGGAAATCAAAGACGAGATCGAAATGGAGCAATATAGGCGTTCCTGATTCGATCCCGGATGAGGAATGCATAGATATGAATCACGAATCAAGTATGCGCACGACAAAAGAAACGGGGCGACAAAGATGAGGCAAATCAATCCGGAGCATATTGCCGCGCTTTTGGGATTGGTCAACAGCGGTCCTTACTTCGAACTTTTGTCCATGCAGGTTTGCGAAATAAAAACAGGTTATGCAAGAGTGGAACTGGACTTGCAGAAGAAACACCTGAATAATTTCAGCGGCGTCCATGGCGGCGTATACTCGGCCTTAATCGACACTGCCGCCTATTGGTCCGTATACTGCGAAATAGAGGAACAAGCTGGCTATACTACCCTGGATTTGTCTGTGAATAATTTAGCCATGATCCGGGAAGGCAGGATTGTTGTCGAGGGCAAAGCGATTAAGATAGGCCGCAGCATATGCCTGGCGGAAGCCACTGCTGTAGACGCCAACGGAAAGCTGCTGGCGCATGGCTATTCCAAGTTGATGATCCTGGACGGACGGCAATCTGTGGCACAGGCTGTCCTAACCAGAGGTTATCCCGCGTTGCCGCCCAAATATATCAGTTGATTCCATTCCCTCTACAAATCCTGTAGCGGGTGGTCCGCTCGACGAAGCTTTAGTGGCATCCCAGTAGGCATCCTCCCTCATCTCGTACCTTGTCTTGCGAAAAAAATCCCCCTGCAGAGTTCTGAGACTTCGCAGGGGGATACTTTTGTGATGGTGATTGTTTCTTTGATCGCTTAACTTACCCTATTCCACATTGTTTGCTTAAGCAGCCTTGCCGGGCTCAGGTATTCTTCCTTCTTTCTTGTAGTCAGGAAACCGAGCATGCCCATGAGTCCAAAGAGAATCAGATCGAAGCCGCTCATTCCGCTGTCGCCGGTTCTCGGCAGATTGCCCAGAGGCGGCGCTTGGTCAACAATCTCATTCGACGGTGGCTGCGGTGCGGGCGTATAAGGCGTCTCAGGGACCGGCGTGGAGGGAATCGTGATAACCGGGTTTGATGGAGGTGGAGTGGTGGGTAAACCGGGTCCTACTCCGCCGCCTTCGCCGCCACCGCCACCTTCGCCGCCACCGCCGTTGGGTATATATCGTTCCACTGTCTCTGTGTCGCTACCGCCGAATTTGCCGTCATACTCGATCCAGGCATTATTCGTGATCCTGCCCGTAGCAGATGCGCCTACCAGGAAACGCAGCTTCAGTTCCAACACTTTCCCGCTGAAGTTCTCAAAGGGATACTCGTCGTTCAGGATGGTGACGGTGATGCTGCCGCTCTCCTCCAGGTTCAGCCTATAGTCTGTACCCGCGCGCAAGGTTTCACTGCCGATCTTCAGGACCGCGCTGCCAGCTATATAGCTGACGTTGTTTGCCTCGTAAGCATCGACGACTTTGATTTCCTGCCTTTCGCCGATACTAACCGGCAAGGTCACGCTGATCGTATAACCAAGCTCCATTCCGTTCCGGTAAGTGCTTGCGTCAGCTTTCTTGTCGAAGTCCGATTCCTTCACTTTCTCTTCGCCGCTGCTGCCAATTTCTCCGTCGAATGCGATCTCCGCGGTATTCGTGATCTCTCCTCTGGCGCTGGCCGCTACCGTGAATTTCAGTGTAAGCACCAGCTTCTTCCCTGCATCGTCGCTGAAGTCATAGTGACCCGCAATCCGCTTGTCAATCGTCACCGTCAGCACTCCGGCTGCCGTACTTATGCTATAGGCGCCGGCTGAAAGTGTTTCCGTTCCGATCGTTAGCGATACTACAGCGGCATTCGTCAGCGTTGCAGGATGTCTGTCCGTGACGGTGATGACGTCTTTCTCGTCGATGTTGTCCGGCAAGGTTACACTGATCGTGTAGTCAAGATCTCTGCCGGCTGTGTAGGTCTCGCTGTCCGCGTCTTTGCTGAAGTCAGACAGGGTCACGTTCTCTTCGTCTTCGCCGCCCTTATACTGGCCATACAGCACCCAGGCTTCATTATGGATCATGCCTGTAGCCGCTTCATCGATGAGGAAGGTCAGCGTCAGTTCCAGCGTCTTTCCGCCGATCCCGGCAAAGGAGTACAGATCATCGCTGATCGTTACCCTGACAAGGCCGTCTATGGGATTATTGGTAATGCTGTACTGGCTTAGGAGAAGGGTTGTGCCGCCGACCTTCAGGACTGCGCTCATTGCTTTGTAGCTGGTCGTGTCCTCGTCGTAGTCGTCATAGATCGTGATCGTATGGACGCCCACTTCTTCGATATTCTCCGGGACTGTCATACGGATCGTGTAATCCAGTTCGCCGCCCGGCACATAGTAGCTGCTCTTTGCGTCTTTGGCGAAATCCGATTCCTTCAGCTTCTTTTCATCCTCGCCGCCGGGCTCTCCGTCGTACTGAATGTCCGCGCTGTTGCTGATCTCCCCTGTGGCGGCTTCGTCCACCACAAAGTTCAGTTTCAATACCAGCGCTTTGCCCGCGTCGCCGCTGAAGTCATACTGCCCCGTGATCCGTTTGTCGATCGTTACCGTTAGTACACCGGCTGCTGATGTTACGTTATAGGCGCTTGTCCCCAGGACTGTAGTACCGATCGTCAGCGATACCACAGCGGCTTCCTTCAGCATCGCGGAGTAGTTGTCCGTGATGGTGATGACGTCCATCTCGTCCACGTCTTCCGGCAGCGTCACGCTGATCGTGTAGCCTATCGGCATCCCTGGCTCGTAAGCCAGGCTGTCCGCATCCTTGCTGAAGTCGGACTGGCGTAGGCTCACGTCTTCTTCGTCTTCGCCGCCTTTGTACTCGTCGTACAGCACCCGGGCTTCGTTATGGATCGTGCCTGTGGCGTCCTCATCAATTTCGAAGGTCAGCGTCAGCGCCAGCACCTGGTTGCCCATGCCTGCAGTGGTTGCCAGTTCTACCGTCAAGCGGCCGATCCCCAGCGTTGGGTTAAAGCTTGCATTGTCAGTCACTGTGTACTGGCTTGCGGGGATGGTCACGCCACCCTGCGTCAATACCGCGCTGCCTGCCTGGTATTCGGTCGTCGTGGCGTCGTAGTCGTCAATAATCGTGATCTTCTCTACGCCCACTTCGTCGATGTTCTCCGGGATCGTCATGCGGATC
>WRMS01000095.1 GCA_009777025.1 Clostridiales bacterium
AGCGCGGCTTGCTGGTCGCCGGCTATGCCGGCAATCGGAATCGAATAGCCCTGTATGTTCGCATAGCCGTATATTTCGCTGCTTCCCCGTACCTCGGGCAAGCAGGCGCGGGGGATATCCATCGCCTCGAGCAGCGTCTCATCCCATTGCAGCTTATGGATGTCATACATCATCGTTCGGGAAGCATTCGTATAATCGGTCACATGGACCTTGCCGCCGGTGAGTTTCCATACCAGCCAGGTATCCACCGTCCCGAACAGCACTTCCCCGCGGGCGGCCTTTTCCCTGGCGTCATCCACATGATCCAGCAGCCACTGGATCTTCGTTCCGGAGAAATACGCGTCCGGCGCCAGACCGGTGACGCTGCGTATATAGCCTTCCATTCCCCCGGCTTTCAGTTGGTCGACCAGAGGCGCTGTGCGCCGGCATTGCCAGACGATCGCGTTATCTATCGGTCTTCCTGTCGCCTTTTCCCACATCACCGTCGTTTCCCGCTGGTTTGTGATGCCAATGGCGGCCAAATCAGCCGGATCCACGCCGCTGCCGGCCAGTGCTTCCATCATCACCGCATATTGGGAGGAATAGATTTCCATGGGATCCTGTTCCACCCAGCCGTCCTGGGGATAAATCTGGCCAAATTCCTTCTGTGCAATGGCAATCATATTCTGCTCCCGGTCAAAGAGAATCGCCCTGCTGCTGGTCGTTCCCTGATCCAAGGCCAGGATATACTTCGGCATTCCGCGTCCCCCCTCAGTATAATGATTATCGTTCAAGAAGCGCAGGGAAATTGCAAATACCCTGCAAATACCCTACCTATCCCTACATATCCCTGACCGCGACAAAATCCACGCCGGCGCCGCAGACGTTGGCGACGACTACCTGTCCCGCCCGGACAGGCGACCGGAGACAAAGTTCGTCTAAGGCCTGTACGGCTTCCCGCATCAGACTTTTGGGTATACGTCCGTTTGTCTTGACCGGGCAGCGCCGGTAAACGCCGCCTTCGATCCGGACCGTCGAAGTGACGACCCGAACAGGGTTCCGCGCTTCCTCCCTACCGTATACAAGGCCGCGCGCGCAAGCCTGACCGGTCACAGACCCGTCTTCCTCTACCTTCAACCGGCAGCCTTTCGGGCATTCGATACAGATCAGCTCAATCATAAGACCGCTTCCTCAAGAGAAAGAATAAGCGGGGCGGCAGAATCAAGCCGCGCTTTCCCGAGAAGCAAAGCCTTTGGCAGCTTCCATTTTTCCATCTCTCCCGGCGACAGTCTATCCCGTCTCAGCCGGGCGACTTCTTCGGCGCCGGATTGCAGGACGACTGTGCCGTCCTGAACCATACGATCGACGCGAAAGTCTATCTCTATCGTCTCCTCCGGGTTGTCCGGACGGATCCGCTGGGGTACTACGCAGCGGATTCCCTGCCCGCAAGCCAGCTCCAGCGCAGGAACTGCCGGCGTTCTTCTGTCCATGGCATACCGCGCCGCGGCCCTGCCCGCCAGCATCCCCTCCTCCGTCACATCATCCACCAAATCATGTACCTGCAGAACATTGCCGCAGGCAAAAACACCAGGTAATAGCGTTTCCCTGTCCTCATAGACAAAGGCCCCGCCTGTTCGCCTATCGATTTCAACCCCGGCCTGCCTGCTCAACTCGTTTTCCGGGATCAGGCCGACAGACAGCAGGATCGTATCGCATGCGAAGTCCATCTCCGTACCGGGTATGGGTTTTCCCCATTCATCCACACGGCAGACGACCGCGCCTTCCACTCGTTTCACACCGCGAATATCGATGATGGTATGGCTAAGATAGAGCGGGATAGCGAAGTCGTACAGGCATTGTACAACATTTCGAGTCAGCCCGCTGCTATAAGGCAGCCGCTCCACGCAAGCCAGAACCTCCGCGCCTTCCAGCGACATGCGTCGGGCCATAATCAAGCCGACGTCGCCGGATCCAAGGACCAGCGCTTTTCTGCCCACCATATAGCCTTCCAAATTGATGTAGCGCTGCGCGGCGCCGGCAGTCAGTATCCCTGACGGGCGGGCGCCGGGGATACCGGCTGCACCCCGCGTTCGCTCGCGGCAGCCCATGGCAAGCACGAGGGTCTTTGTCCGCACGATGCGATAGCCCTCCCGCTTACTCACGATATGGATCTCTGTCCTTGTCTCCGGGCTATGCCCCCCGCCGCCCGGCCGGATCTCCAGCGCCATCGTCTCCAAGCTTTGCCTGACGCCGGTTGCCTGCAACATTTTGATGAAACGGCTCGCGTATTCGGGTCCGGTCAGATCCTCTTGAAAGTAATGCAGGCCGAAGCCTGTATGAATGCATTGATTCAGGATTCCCCCTAATTCTTTATCCCGCTCGACAATCAAAATATCCCGCAAACCGGCTTCCTGCGCGGACAACGCTGCCGCCATGCCAGCGGGGCCTCCGCCGATAACGACCAGTTCGTACTCCTCTCTCACCGGCTCACCTCCCCGCTTTCGTTTCCCCGGTCAGAAGAAAGCTTCCTCTTTGCTCCTGCGGGATCGCCAGAGGGGATACCCTTGTTTCTCTTGCCAGCAGTTCCATGACGCGCGGTCCGCAAAAGCCGCCCTGGCAGCGCCCCATGCCCGCGGCGGTACGCCGCTTGATGCCGTCCAGTGAGCGCGGCGGAACCGGCGAACGCAGGGAAGACAGAATCTCGCCTTCTGTCACCGTCTCGCAGCGGCAGACAACGCGGCCATAATCCGGATTCAATCTAACGGCATCCCTCTTTGCTTCAGGGCTGAGATTCGCGAAACGCAGTCGGCTGCGTTCGCAGTGAAAGCTTTGTTTCGCCCGGAGGGCAAGGCCGCTTTTTACCAAAAGCGCCGCCGCCATTTCCGCAACGGCGGGCGCTGCGGTCAAGCCCGGCGACTTGATCCCGGCAAGATCGAGGAAACCCGGCGTTCCGGCGGCTTCGGCAATGATAAAGTCAGGCGTATCGGCGCCGGCCCGCACGCCGGCAAAGGTTCTGATGCACTCGCCCAAGTTCAGCGACGGTACCAGGCGCAGGGCTTTCCCGGCTACTTCCGCCAGGCCTTCCGCCGTAGTGGCCGTATCCTCCGGAAAGCGCGGCGGCTCGTTGTTCGGTCCGACGATCAGGTTTCCGTGAACGGTAGGCGCAATCAGCGTCCCTTTCCCTTGCCTGTCCGGACATTGAAACAGAATATGCCTGACCCTTTCCCCTTCGCTTTTATCCAACAGATAATACTCGCCCCTGTCGGGGATGATGCGAAAGGCGGGAGGGGCGGCCATATTATGGACGACGTCGCTATGAAGCCCTGCTGCGTTGAGGATATACCTTGCTTCAACCGGTCCCTTCTCCGTTTGCAGGCAAAAGCCCCCTTTGCTTTGGCGAATCTCCAGCACTTCGTTTTCCAACTGCAGGTCCACGGCGTTGATCACAGCGCACTCCACCAAAGCTAAGGTCAGCTCCCAGGGGCTTACGATCCCGGCTGTGGGCGCATAGAGCGCGGCGATCACCTTATCGCTTACTTCCGCTTCAAGTTCACGGAGCCTCGCTTGCTCGATAATTTCCAGGTCCTTTACGCCGTTCGCTTCTCCCCTTTGCGCAAGGGATTCCAGTTGTGCCTGCTCCTGCCGGGAGAAAGCCAGCACAAGGGATCCGCATTGCCGGAAAGGAACGTCCAACGCGCTGCAGAGTCGCCGGATAAGCGCATTCCCGCGTACGTTCAGACTGGCCATCAAGCTTCCCGGATCGGGATCATAGCCCGCGTGGATAATCGCGCTGTTTGCTTTGGTCGCGCCAGTGGCGACGTCGTTTTCTCTTTCCAGTACAACGACGGAGACGTCATAGCGGCTTAATTCGAAAGCTGCCGCCGCGCCGATGATCCCGCAGCCGATTATGGCGACATCATATAGCAAATATCATTCCTCCTGTAAGCGACTGTCTAAAGTGAGGTGTCAGCTACTAATCATACCATTTTTTCGTCCTGTCTTTCAATAAATTCTACATTCTACAATGAATCCTACATTGAATTCTACATTCTTGCTTTTTATGATGAAAATGATGTATGATTTACGCAACAGGGATTCGCCCAGCTAACCCTGTATTGATTCCATAAGGAGGCCTGGTAATGAATCTATTGACAAGATCCGACTTTGACGGCTTAGCTTGCGCGGCCATACTAAAAGATATAGGCGTCATTGACACTTGGACGTTTGTTCACCCAAAAGACATTCAAGACGGAATCATCACCGTCACATCCAATGATGTACTCGCGAACGTACCCTATGTAGAAGGCTGCGGTCTTTGGTTCGACCACCACACAAGCGAAGGGGAGCGTGTCGATACAAAAAATCTCCAATTTCAAGGCTCTGTGAAATTTCTGGACAGCGCAGCCCAGGTGATCTATGACTATTATCAAGAAGAGCACAATCTGTCCCATTTTGACGAAATGCTGGCCGCGGTAAATAAAGTGGATTCCGCTAAGCTTACCGTGGAAGAGGTTTTACAGCCGGAGGGATGGGTTATGCTTGGCTATGTCATGGATCCGCGCACCGGACTTGGCCGTTTCCGGGATTTCAGGATCAGCAACTACCAACTGATGGAAAAGCTGATCGATCTGTGCAGAAAACTGCACATCCATGAGATCCTGCAGGACCCCGACGTCCAGGAAAGGGTAGAAGTGTATCACCAACAATCCGTTCTGTTTATTGATATGCTCAAAAAACGCTCTTACACGAAAGGCAATGTCATTATCACCGATTTAAGAAATGTCGACACCATTTATGCCGGCAACCGTTTCACCATCTACAGCCTCTTTCCTGAGCAGAACATCTCGATCTGGATTGTCGACGGCAGGAACAAGCTGAACTGTCCGATCGCTGTCGGCTATAGCATCATCAACCGCAGCGCTTCCGTCAATGTAGGTTCCGTTCTGTTATCCTATGGCGGCGGAGGCCATAAGCAGGTCGGCACATGCCAGGTGGAGTATGCCGATTGCGACCGTGTCGTAAGCGAACTCATAGAAAAGCTGCAGTAATGGCGTTCCAAAAAACCAGCATCCGGCGACAAACCGGATGCTGGTTTTTTATGTGATTATACGCTTTTTTTCCGGATCGGCCAGGTACTGTAAGCAAATTGATTTTTGCTGATCAGCGACTGATTCCGGGGCCCTTACGGTCTTGCCAGCGAGCGGTATTCCCGTGACGCGGCGCTACACAGCCATTTCCTCCATCGTCTTTTCTTTGAGCGCCAGCAGGAGAATATCCTGTACGCGGATCAGCTCCCGATGAACCATACAGGGGCTTCCTTCCAGATCATTCTCACAAGCATAGTCGCCCTGAAGACATTCATTAAGCAGTAGGCTGTCGTCTACAGCAGTCACTATTTGAAGCAAAGTTATCGTTGACGGATCCTTATTGAGCTGATAACCACCGGTTGATCCGCGATAGGATTGAACAATCTTCGCATTCTCCAGCTTTTTTAAAATTTTATAGGCAAAGGGAAGGGGGATATGCTCTTTCTCGCAGACCGACTTGACAGGCTTCCTTTCTCCACTGGATAAGCAGCGGACAACCCGAACGGCATAATCACATTCTTTGGTAAGAAACATGGTCCTCTCCTTTTCCTCTGTTTTCAGTATCATAGTCGATTAGAGAAAACAAGTCAACTATTATTCGCATTTTTTTGAATTTTTTTTTTAAATTTGTCGAAAATATGTTACTATTTAGCAAACTGTGACTTTTGTTACCGAAACCGCTCCGCGATTTCCAACAACACCGGTCGGCGGTTCTGTTCCGGATCCTGCAGTACTTCCGCCAGCATAGCCTTCAGCGCTTTGCTTCTGTTCGCCGGCGCTATGCCCAAACCCTCCAGTTCTTCCCCTTTGACCGCCAGATCCCCCAGATCCAGCGGACAGCCGCTCGTCAGGATATCCCGGCATCGCCGGCTAAAACGCGCATACGCGTGGAGCGAATCTGCCGTATACCGGGACGCCAGCAGATCCGCATTCTGCAGAATCAGGATACGCTCCAGATTCTCCTCTCTGGGCTTTGGCAAATCGCTGAGCATCCGCCGCAAATCTGCGTCGCTCAGCTTTTTTAAATGCAGCATATGATGGCGGATCAACATCATTACACAATCTCTGATTGCATGACTGAAGCGGAGCCTGTCCAGGATTTTGCCCGCCATATCGGCGCCTGTCGTCTCGTGACGGCGATAGCTGCTCTTGCCCTGTTCGTCCGTTGTCCACACAGCCGGTTTGGCTACATCGTGGAGCAAAGCGGCAAGCCGGATCTCCAAATCCGGCGGCGCGTTTTCTACTGCCCGGATCATATGCCGGTAGGCGTCGAGATGGTGGTATCTGCTTTTTTGATCGAAGCCCACAGTCGCCGACATTTCCGGCGCGATATACGGCCATAGTTCCCTGTCCGCCAGAAGCTCCAGAGCTTGCCCGGGAGAAGGAAGCAGCAGCATGGCCTTCAATTCCGACGCCAGCCGCTCCGGGCTGATCCGCAGCAGCAGCTCCGCTTTATCCCGCATAGCCAAAGCTAAATCCTTCTCCAAAGTAAAGCCCAAGCTGCCGGCAAAGCGTATACCCCGCAGGATCCGCAGCGCGTCCTCCTGCAGCCTGTCCCCCGGCAACCCAACCGCGCGAATGAGCCGGTCCTCTATGTCCTTAATGCCGCCGTAAGGATCCGTTAACCCTTCCCGCCAATGATAGGCCATGGCGTTGATGGTAAAATCCCGTCTGGCTAAATCCTCCTGAAGCGAAGAAGTGAAGGCCACCCACTGGGGGCGCCGGAAGTCTTCGTAGGGGCCGTCAACCCGGAAAGTGGTGATCTCATAGGCAGTCCCCCGATACCAAAAGGTCAATGTGCCGTGTTTCAAGCCTGTATCCCACAGGGAAAGACCTGCCCCGGACAACTTCTCCCGGACGGTCTCCGGCGGGCAAGGCGTGGCAAAGTCCCAGTCCTTCGGCTCCCGGCCCAGCAGGATATCCCGCAGGCAGCCGCCCACCAGCCAAGCCGGTAATTCTCTTGCGTCGAGCAAGGCAAATACAGCCGAAATCGGTTCCGGCAATAGGAGAGGTTCCGCTACCCCATATCGTTTCAAGCTCCATTATTCATTTCGAATTGCCAGGATCGGGCTGAGCTTCGACGCCCGGCGGGCAGGATATAATCCGGCGACGACGCCGATGCAAAAGGCAAATACCAGCGCAAACAGCATCAGATAAGGCGGAATGACCGATATATCATAGCGTTCACCGCCCATGCCCATAGCCATATAGTCGCCTGCCAGAAAATTGATCAGCCGGGACGCCCCCAGGCTGCAAAGCAAACCCAAAACCCCGCCGCAAACGCCGATCAGGCCCGCCTCCATAAGGAACATTTTCATCACGTCGCCGCCGGTGGCGCCGATGACTTTCATCACGCCGATCTCCCTGGTCCGCTCGTAGATGGCCATGACCATGGTATTGGCAATGCCGATAGAAGCCACCAGCAGGGTGATCCCGCCTATACCCCCCAGTACCGCTTGGATGATGAACGCCTGGTTCTCTACATTTTCCATATAGTCCGCCACCGTCCACAAGTTAAAACCCAGGTCCCGCAAGACGGAGGCGACGGCGCGCGCCGCTTTGACATCCTTGCAAAGGATATGGATCTGGTCATAATCCTTAGGATCGCGGCTATAGTACGAATTCCCCATAGCCGCCATATCCTTCTCCCACTGCTCCTGCTGCTGGCGCTGTTCTGGCGTCATATAGGATTTATCGTTGACGAAATCCCGCCATTTTTGCAACGTCTCAATGGGCGCGAAAGCACTGTAAGCGTGATCTTTATACTCCCCTTCCAGCACACCCAGTACGGTCAGGGGCTGTTTTCTCATGATCTCATAGTTATAGTTATTGTTCAGCGTCACATAGACCACTTCGCCGATCATGTCCATTGGGTCAGACTGATCCGTCTGGGGGCGCATCCACCAGTTCTGATCATCGGGATCGTAAAACTGATTGATGACTTGCCAACCCACAATGACGCCGTTGGCGTCGCTGGCCCTGATAAAACGGCCGCCTGCCATTGTATACCCCATCCGGACAAAAACCTCCGGATCCACGCCGTAGAGTTGGAACCAGCCTTGCTTCTTGCCCCACATAGTCTGCCCGCCGACCTGGATGGAAGGCATGACCGCCAGTACGCCTTCCTGACTTCGGATCAGGGACACCGCATCGTCGTTCAACCGCTGCTCGTCCCCCATGTATTCCCCCGTCTCCGGGTTCCAGCTTCGGCCCTGATTGATGGTAATTTTGTTTAAATCTCCCCAGCTTTCCATTTGCTTTGTAGTCGATTCCGATAAGCCGATCCCCAGGGACATCATCACCACGATCGCCATCGTGCCGATAAACACGCCGATGATCGTCAGGATCGCGCGCATCTTGCGCCGAAACAGATTGCCGTAAGCCATACGGAGGACGTCTACATGATTCATAAGGAAACCTCATTCGGGTCGTTGGGGCGTAACTAATCTTCAAAAAACTCTTCTTTTGCTTTTTTCTTAATTCGTATGATATAGATAAACTGAATCAGGATCACCAGGCCAAGTGCGCCTGGCAGCCAATACGCTTTCAACAGGCGTATGACCACAGGTTCGTCGCTGAGGTCTGAGGGATACATGCCCTCCGGAAACATCATACCCCCTTCCGGGAATTCCAGCTCTTCCATTTGGCTTACGTTGAGCGTAAAGGGGTACTCGTCCTCTACTTCCAGGTTGTTGTTATCCAGATAGGAGACGATCAGCTTGCCTTCGACCTCGCCTTCTTCATAGGCGGTCAGCATGCCGGTATAGGAAGTCGTGACGCCGATCATCAGCTTCGCCATATACATACTGGCGTCCATCGTATCAAAGGCGCCCTCCAGCCTGACGCTGAAATCCGCCAGATCCACTTTACCGGAATTGACAAATTCAGCCATTACCGGCACAGGCATGCCTATGTTTGCACTGGAGGGCAGCGTCATGGAAGTTACGCTCAGTTTCGCCTGCTGGGTAACGGGTATGTTGACGTTATCCCGGATAAAAAGATCAATAAAC
>WRMS01000096.1 GCA_009777025.1 Clostridiales bacterium
TCTGTCTTGGCAATCCCATCATCACGCCGCCGTCTGCCAGCGCTTCAATCAGCATATACACATAAGCCGGACCGCAGCCGGCTACTCCTGTGGCGGCGTCCATCAGAGATTCCTCCACATCGGTCACCGTGCCGACGCTGAGAAAAATCTTTCTCGCCAACTCCACATCAAGGGGACCCGCTCTCCTGCCTGCGCACAGGCATGTCGTCCCCGCGCCGGCCATGGCCGGGATATTCGGCATAACCCGCACCACCGGCAAAACCGTTCCCTGCCCGCCGCCGCACGACAATTCCTTCTCCAAGCGCTCTGTGGTTACCCCGGCCATGATGGATAGTATCCTGTGCCCGGGTGTTAATTCAGGCTGCAGGCCGCTTGCCGCGGCGGAAAAATATTGCGGTTTAACCGCCATGACCAGAACCTCGCAGCCGGCGGCTACGCTTCGGTTGTCGTCCGTAACATGAATACCATAGGTTGCTTCCATGTGATCCCGTCGCTTGCCGTCCGGGTCCGCGCCCCATATTTCATCGGCTAAAAAGCCGCCCTTAAGCATACCGCTGATGATCGCCTCCGCCATCATACCGGAGCCAATAAATCCGATTTTTGTCATGTCCGGCGCCCCTTATTCGTCATCGTACTGGATCTGGTGGTTGATCCAGGGAATGACCTCTTTCGGCTGGGAGATATTCAGCAGGTCGCCTGTGATTTCGACATGGGAAGGCACCGCTACAAAAATACTGCCGCCCGCCTTCTGCATGGAACCTTCCAGTGCATAAGCCGTACCACCTACAAAGTCGATGATCCGGCGCGCAGTCGGCAGATCCAGGGCTTCCAGATTGATGATTACGCTGCGTTTTGCCTTCAAATGATCCGATATGATCTGACAATCATCAAAACAAATGGGCTCAACCAAAACCACACGCAAAGCGTCTTTCGCCGTCGGCGTAATGGGAACGACTTTATTTCTCGACGCGTTGTTTCGCCGGGCACCGCCCGCTTTGTCGTCATCCATCTCCTCCGGCTCTTCGACAATCTCTTCCTCCACCTCATCGTTCAGGCCCATCACCGACATGAACTTATCGAATACACCCATTTTCTGCTCCTCCTATAGTCAAATTATCTCTGACCAAATATAGCTGAACCTACCCGGACAAAGTCCGCGCCTTCTTCAATGGCGATCGTGTAGTCATGGCTCATTCCCATGGACAGATACTGCATGACGATCCCCTTGACAGCCCAGGAAGCGACTTCTGCTTTCAAAGCGCGCATTTCGCGAAATAAAGCCCTGGCGTCTTCCGGATTGTCGTAATACGGCCCGATTGTCATTAAGCCCAAGACCTGCAAGCCCGGAAGCTCTGCGATTTCCTCAAGCCCTCGTCTCAGCGCTTCCCTTTCGAATCCTGCCTTGGATTCCTCTGCGCCAAGATTCACCTGGAGTAAAACCCGGGCCTCCCTATTCTTAAGGAGGGCCTGACGGCTAATTTCCCGGGCCAGAACCGGACTGTCCACCGAATGAATCATCACCGCCTTGTCAATTATATATTTTACTTTGTTTCTTTGCAATCGTCCAATGAAATGCCATTCGATATCTTTTGGCAAATTTTGCTCTTTTTCACATAATTCTTGTACATAATTCTCGCCAAACAGCCTCTGCCCCAAACGATAGGCCTGCTTCACACTTTCCGCGGGAAAGGTTTTGGATACGGCGATCATTTTCACTTCGTCCTCAGACCTGCCGGCCCTGCGGCAAGCGTCCGAAAAAGCAGCCATTGTCTCACGATACTTCTCTTCTATGCTGCCGATGTTATCCGGCACTGCACTTCACCCCCTGACCCGCATGCCGTCCCAGACGAGCCACGGCCTGGTCACAACCAGATCGCCCTGTACGATAGCCTCCGGCGCCGCCCCTTCGATGATCTGCATGCCATCCTTCTCGCCAACCAGGTTGACAGGCTTCCAACGTATCCTGTTCTTCTCTTCGATATATACGCCGAGTTCGCCGTTTTTCATCACCACCGCGCCGGCTTGAACCACCAATTGTTCTTCGACGCCCAGCACCACCATGAGATGATGCCGCCGCTGAAGCCGCAGCGCCTCCAAGCCGGAATCCAGCCTAAACAGCACGCCCCATCCATTGGCGACTTCCGTGCATTCCAGAACGACGCCTCTGCCCTCGCCGCCTTCCTCCAGCCTGAGCTTTACCGGATCCGTTTCAAGAAAAGGCGCTTCGTCTTGCTGGGGTAAACGCAGATAGACATAGCACTCTGACAGGTTATCCGTCACTTTCATCACAACAGCGCCGGCTTTCACTTCCCTCGGCTGTGTTTTTTCTTCCGCGCTAAGGCCGTCGTCCGCCGAAGGGGCCTCTTCTATGATACCGGGTAAAACGCCCGCATCCGCCAAGTTTTCTGCATAAGCAGAGGCAGAATCGCTCTCTTCTTTCTCCCGCGTCAATTTATCCTGGATGAGCGTCGTCAGGCCCCGGCTTTCCCTTTGCTCGTTTTCGATACGGTTTATCCTCTCCTCCAGCAGCTCTATCGTCATAGCCTGATAGTCCCGCGATTCGCGAATCATCTCCAAGCCGTCGGGCAGATAAGAAACGATCCCTGCCATCGGGCTGTATAACCTTCGATTGCCGGATTCATTCAGCCTGACTTCCCCTTCGAAGTTCAACCTGGCAACCTCAAGCCCTTTCGAAACCCGCTCCCCTTCGCCTACGATGGGGAGTAGCATACAGGATCTATCTGTATCAATTATAAATTCCCTTTGAAACGACCAGGCAGGTCCGTCGACACTGTGCTCCCAGGAGACGACGTTTACCATATCCAAGCCGGCCATGGAGGATAAAGAATAGAGAATAAAGCTATAGATGCCGCCTGCCAGAAAAACAGACACAACCAACAACAGCGTCAGCATGAGGAAACGCTGATTTCTCTTTCTGTTCCGGCGTAAACGGCGGTTATTTGTCCCCTCAGCCAATACCAACCTCCATACTCTATTATGGGCTGTCGCCCCTATGACCCATACGGCGCTGAAAATGAAAAAAAGGCGGCTTGCCTGCCTTTGTCCTTCATCCGGAAGGAAAAAAGACGATGGTTCTCGCAGATCGTACAAATCTCAGCGAGAGAAATCTGCTCTGCCGGTATTCCGCTCATCTCCAGCAGCAGGGCATTGGCTTTCTCCATATCCAAATAAGCCTTGCCCGGATTCGGCGACGGCTGCAGCACGATGGGCAAAGCTTCGGGAAATGCGCCGAAGCACGCTTGTACCTTCTCCAGCACCGGCTCGTCCACCTCATAATGACAAGGTCCGGCGCCCGGGCCGATAGCCGCCAACATCGTGGAAGGACGACTCCCGAAAGCCGACTGCATCGCCCGGACCAGCGCCCCGGCTATATTGGTCAAGGTTCCCCGCCACCCCGCATGCGCAAGTCCGATCGCGGGTTTAAGCGGATCCAGCACGTAGAGCGGCAGGCAATCCGCGTGCAGCGTTACCAGTATGACGCCTGCTTCGTCTGTAATCATAGCGTCCGCTTCCGGCAGCACCATTTCCGGATCAGGGATTCTCTGACCCACATCCAACGCGCTGACCTGTCGGACGGCAACTCCGTGAACCTGATGCACACAAGCCCAACGAATAAGAGGGAGCTTCAGCGCACGCTCCGCGCGGCGCCGGTTCTCCATGACCGCGGAGATGTCGTCGCCAGAACCAAAACTAAGGTTCAGAGAATCATAAGACGCAACGCTAACACCGCCCCTGCGGGCGATAAAGCCCTGTCTCACCAGGCCGGTATCCGTCAGGAAGCCGTCTTCCATCCATTCGACGCCTTGATTCATGCTATGCGTCCATTTGTTTCGCCGCCAATTCGTTCCTGCCATCCGCTTTCGGCGCTTTCTCCCTAAGATATGCTTCGCCCAACTATCAACATATTGTAACACTTTCTCTCAGGAATTGCCAGTCCAAAATCCATCGGCAGAGGAAAGCGGGGAGGCAAGTACATCTAAAAACGCTTTGGTAACGACCGGATCAAATTGGGTGCCCGCTCCCGCGTCCAACTGGCTAATCGTCTGCTGCAAGGTCAGCTTGGGCCGATACGTCCTGTCCGACATCATCGCGTCGAAGGAATCCGCGACGGTGATGATCCTGGCTAAAAACGGTATTTCCTCTCCCGCAAGCCCATCGGGATAGCCATGCCCATCGATTCGTTCATGATGGCTTTTAATCAGCGGGCTGATCTCCTTGAACAGGGAGATCGCAGAAAGGATATGACTGCCCCATAGCGAATGCTTTTTGATTTCTTCGTATTCGGCGCTGTCCAAAGCTCCGCTTTTCAGCAAGATCTTTTCTGAAACGCTGATTTTGCCGATATCATGAAATAAGCCGCCGACACGCAAGCTATCCACCTCGTCTTCCCCCAAGCCGAGCTTCTTTCCGATCCATACCGCATAGGCGGAGACCCGTTTGGAATGCCCAAGGGTGTAGGCGTCTTTTTCATCCACCACTACACGTAAGGCTTCGATCAAATCCATATAGTTCTGTTTCACTCCGGGATAGGCCCGGCTTTCTTCCCCATTCTTCATTTGGATCATGGAGCGCAAGAAGGCAATATGAGGTAAAACCGCATCCTGGCTCGCCAGGATTTCCTCAAGTTCCAGACGCCCGGAAACCTCTTCGTCCAATGCAAATAAGCTGAATGGGGACAGAGGATCGTTTTTTGAGTCACACATGGATTACTCCTTGACCAGATTCAGATATGGCTAACTTGTGAAACCGCGCCAATGTAGCTTTTTTCGCAACCATCGCGTACAGTTTCGTATAGAGTATAGAGAACGAATCTTCGTTCAGCACTTATTTAATATACAGTATATTGCAGTGTATGTCAAAGAATATCGGATGAATTCGCTCTACCTTCGGATGAAGTCGCTCTATCTACCCAGGATCGGCGTCTATACATTCAGAAAAACGGTTTTCCCTTCGGCTCGGCTGGCTTTCAGGTCGATCAACCGCTGATTGACCGAACCGCGAAAACGCAAGCCGATATCTTTCAGCGCTTCCACATACGGGCCGTCCACCAGCAGATCCGTCTCCTGCAACAGGTTCGCGATATCCGGATCCGTTTCCGCCATTTCCTGCAAATCTTCCCATACATACCCGGTATAGACAGTGACGTCCATACCGTGCCGATGGGCCAGGGACGCCAGTTCCGCCATCTGCCCGGCTTGCAGAAAAGGCTCGCCGCCGGACAGGGTGAGGCCTTTCACTTTATCCGGCGACCGGCGGATAATCCTGAAGAGATCCCGCACAGACCATTCCTCTCCCCCCCCGGGATTCCAAGTCTCCGGATTATGGCAGCCTGGGCAACGATGCGGACAGCCCTGGGCAAACACCACAAAACGCAGCCCCGGACCGTCGACAATGCTTTCATGCGTAACGCCTGCAATTCTCATCCTGCTTTTCTCCCTTATCCTGCTATCCGCTATTATTTAGGGAGCTTCATGTGGGTCCTGCGGGCTTTCGCTTCCGCATACTTACTGTCATTGAAATTATCCAGCGTCGACAGATAGCCGGTGATCCGGCGCACGCGACTGATATCGGAACTGCCGCATTTCGGGCAGGTTTCTGTTTCGATGACACTGTTCAATCCACAGTCCTTGCAGATATCTACGGGAAAATTAACAGCCGCATAACCCATGTCGCTTTCATACATCGCCCTGATCAGGGTTTCAAAGGCTTCCAGGTTCCCTTTAGGCGCGGAGGGGAGTTCTACATAAGAGATATGCCCGGCATTGCAATACTTATGATATGGTCCTTCCAGCGCTATTTTCTTTAAGGCGTCGATTTCGTATTCCACCGGTACATGGTAGGAATTCGTATACCACGGTTTGTCTGTAACGCCGGGAATGAGACCGTATTTTTCTAAATCCAGCTTGGTGAATTTGCCGGAAAGCTGCTCTGCGGGCGTCGCCAGCAGACTGAAGTTCAATCCATGCTCCTCGCCAGCCCTGTCACAGCGGACCCGCAGATGGCTGACGATGGAAAGCCCCAGCGCCTGCGCGCCGTCGTCTTCGCCATGATGCTTGTCCGTGAGGGCTTTCAGACACTCCGCTAGACCGATAAACCCGATACTCAGCGTGCCGTGCCGGATCGCTTTTTCCACCGGGTCGTTCGCCTGCAGATCTTCGCTGTCCACATACAAATGCTGCCCCATAAGGAAAGGAAAATCCTTCATCTTCAAGTTTTTCTGCACGTCGTAGCGGTTCAAAAGCTGCTTGACAGCCATATCCACAGCTTCGTCCAGATAGCGCCAAAAGACGGCGATATTCTTTTCCGCCCGGATCGCCAGCCGCGGAAGATTGAGCGTGGTGAAAGACAGGTTGCCGCGGCCGTTTGTCACATTCATGCCGTAGATATCGCTGATCACGCGGGTCCGGCATCCCATATACGCCACTTCCTCATCCCGAAAAGGCGCGTTAAAGGAAGAGTCCTGAAAGGAGAAATTCGGGAAGAGCCTGGAGCAGGCAACTTTCATACTCAGAAGAAACAAGTCATAGTTGGGGTCGTCGGTTTCGAAATTCACCCCGTCTTTCACCTTGAAGCAGGTATTGGGAAAGAGCGGCGTCTCCCCTTTGCCCAAGCCTTTTTCGTAGGCAAGGAGGAACTTCTCCGTAACCATACGGCCGTTCCAGGAAGTATCTGTGCCAAAATTGATGCTGGAGAAAGGCACCTGCGCGCCTGCCCGGCTGTGCATCGTATTCAGATTGTAGATGAAGCCTTCCATCGCCTGATAGGTTTCTTCTTCCGTCCGTTCCATCGCCACTTCGGCTAGCTTATCCGGATCGGCTTCCACCCCCATCTTCTCCAGATTGTTTCGTAACAGTCTCTTCTGGCGCTCGTACTCCATCTCTACATAGCGGCCTAAATCCCTGTCAAAGAAAGCGAAAGACTGACCGCCGTGCATATCGTTCTGGTTGCTTTGCAGAATGATGGCAGCCAAAGCCGCGGCAGTCTTGATCCCCTTCGGCGGCCGGATATAGCCGTGTCCATTGTTAAACCCGTCCCGCAGAAGCTTATCCAAAGGGATTTGCAGACAGGTCAGCGTCTTCCCGTACCAGGACAGGTCATGGATATAAATATCCCCGTCGATATGCGCCGCCGCTTCATCCGGCGCCAACACCCGCTTCAGATAATAATTCTTGGAAGCTGCCTCAGAAATCTGCAGGACCTTTGCGGAAGGGGAATTGCCGACATTGGCGTTGTCCCTGTTGGTCTCTTTGAGGATTTCCGCCACAGCGTCCATCAGCTCGGTTCTGCCTTCCCGAATCATAGACCGCTTTTCACGGTAGAGGATGTACGCCTTGGCCGTTTTGGCGTGGCCCTGCTCAATGAGGGTTTTTTCCACTATATCCTGAATTTCTTCAACGGAATGGGTATAGTCCGCAGGCGACTTGTTCAGTTCTTTGATCACAGCCAGCGTGACCTCCATGGCCGTCTGCCGGTCCTCGCCCCCAACCGACTGCGCAGCTTTAAAAATGGCGTCCGTGATCTTCGTTTCATTAAACGGCACGATCCGGTCGTCCCTCTTGAGAATCTGGGTGAGCATAGTCGTCCCTCCCTATTTTGTTTGTTTACATGATTTCCGCATTGCGTTCCCGCATAAGTAAATCCTGGATTTCCTGTAGGAATGTATGGATATCCTTAAACTCTCGATAAACGCTGGCAAACCTGACATACGCCACCTTGTCGATTTCCTTTAAACGCTCCATAACCTTTTCGCCGATTAAGATCGTCGGGAACTCCCTCGACCCGGAGGTCTGCCGAAACTCCCGCTCGATCTCCTCCGAGGTCTGCTCCAGCAGTTCCATGGAAACAGGTCGCTTCTCACAAGCCCGAAGCATGCCGCTTAAGATCTTCTGCGGATCGAAACGCTGCCTGCTGCCGTCTTTCTTAATTACCCACAAATGCACCTCTTCAAGACGTTCGAAGGTGGTGAATCTTTGTTGACAGGAAATACACTCCCGGCGACGGCGGATGACATTGCCGTCTTCGCTGTCTCTGGTCTCTAAAACTTTAGAATCATCATGTCCGCAAAACGGGCAGTACAAGGTGTTTCCCCCCTTCCCCAAACTACTAGCTTCCGCAGTCAAAGATCTGCTGTATAGCCCCGCTCTGTACGAGGCCTTCTATCCTTCGTATAGTGTCCTTAGTAATAATAGCAACTAGATATAGCATTGTCAATGCTTAAAGATGAATAAACAAGCGAATAAATTTTCACAGAACAAGGCTTTATCCGCTTGCATTTCCGAAAAGGATTTAGTATACTACCTTGGTGACTGTTATTCCGGAAGAAGGTGTTAGAATGACTTTTCAATGTGATATATGCGGTAAAGGCAAATCGGTCGGCATGCAAATCAGCCATTCCCATATCCGTACGAAAAAGGTCTGGAAGCCCAATTTGCAGCCGGTGCGGGCAAGCATAAACGGGCAGACCGTCAGGCTTCGGGTTTGTACCCGCTGCCTCCGTTCGGGCAAAGTTCAGCGGGCGCAGTAATTCTCCCGGCATACCGGCATTTCCTTTCGGCAAACAACATCAAACCCGCCTGTTAAGATCGGATCGCGACTTCCCAGGCGGGTTTTTCTATTCGTCATGGGGCTCTGCCCCATAGAACGAATCTTTGCTTAGCTATCTTCGGTCTTCCTAAGCATTAGATGAGTCCATGCATGACTTAGCCGCTCTTGTATTGCCGCTTTAGAGCGGGTTTGTCAGGTGAACCCCGTCGGGATTCGCGCACATGTCGCTCATCCCTTCCGCTTCGCGACGCTGCGATTCCGCAGCGTATGTCGCTTACGTTTCCTATTCGACAGTGACTAACGTAAAAGCTTATCCAGCTCCTCCAGATCCGCGTTGATCCAGCCTTTTT
>WRMS01000097.1 GCA_009777025.1 Clostridiales bacterium
CAACGGTTCGCCCTATGCCCAGGATCGCGGCCTGGGGCGGATTAATAATAGGGGTGAATTCATCGACCGAAGCGTATCCGCCCAGGTTGGTCACCGTGAACGTACCGCCGGTCACTTCATCGGCGCTCAGCTTACCGCTTCTTGCCTTTGCGATCAAATCCTTCGCCTCCCTGCTGATCTGCAGGAGGCTCTTTTTGTCCGCGTCGCGAACCACCGGCACAATCAAGCCATTGTCCAGCGCCGTAGCAATGCCGAGATGGACGCTGTGGTAAACCCGTATGACCTCGCCTGTCAAGGACGCGTTCACTGCGGGCATCTTCTTTAAGGCCGACGCGGTCAGCTTCAGCAGTATATCGTTGACGGATACCCGCTCTTCTTTGCTTTCGCTATCCTGATTCAGCCTTTCGCGGATTTCCAATATCGAAGCGGCGTCCGCTTTGACGTGATGGGTCACCATGGGGACACTGGTCCAGGCTTGCAGCATGTTGACGCCGATCGTTTGCCGTATCCCGGTGTAGGGTATCTCGCTAAAATCCGGCTGATCCGCTGTCCGCGCAACCGGAGCGGCAGCCTCCCGCGGAGGCGCTTCAGGCGCAGAGGCCGGTACAGATCCAGAAGCCGGTACAGGCGCTGCTTTTGCCGCTTCCGCGTATTTTTCCACGTCCGCTCTCTCCACGCGACCCCGCGGCCCGCTCCCGGGCACCTTGCCGATATCCACGCCCAGTTGAGCGGCGACTTTCTTTGCCAGCGGGGAGGCGACTACACGCCCGCCACTTTCCGTCGCGCCGCCTTCCTGCACGGCGCTGTTCTTACCCGCCTTAGCAGGTTCGACGCTCTCCGCATCCTCTATCGTTTCTCCCGCCGCCCCCAGATAGGCAAGGAGATCGCCCACGAGATACTTTTCCCCCTCCTGGGCTACCTTTCTGAGCAATACGCCGGCTTCCATGCTGACAATCTCGTTGGAAAGCTTTTCGTTCTCCACGATCAGCACCGCTTCTTCCTTTTCTACATAGTCGCCCTCATTTTTCAGCCATTCGATGACTTTGGCAAACTCCATCGCCATCCCGAATTTTGGCAGCAACAACTTATATGCCATACCACAATACTCCTATCTCCGTAAATCACTACAGAATGGACTTAATCGCGGATGCGATTTTCTCCCGGTCGGGATACATCGCCCGCTCCATCTCCCGATTATAGGGAATGTGGGTAAAGGGGGCGGTGACCCGTCGAATCGGGGCGTCCAGTAGATCCATAGCTTCTTCCGCCACCACAGCCGCGATTTCGGCGCCGAAACCGCTGTTGCCCACCGCTTCATGGGCGATCACCAGCCGGCTGGTTTTCTCCAGGGACTTGAATATGCTTTCCTTATCCAAGGGAACCAGGGAACGCAGATCCACCACTTCGACCGCGATCCCCTCTTTTGCCAAGTCGTCGGCCGCTTCCAGGCAATAGTTCAGCGTGCGGCTGTAGGAAACGACCGTCACGTCGCTGCCTTCACGGGCCACCTCCGCCTTGCCGATGGGAACCAGATATTCCCCCTCCGGCACTTCCCTTTCCATCCCGATCAGCCCCCGATTGTGAATGATCATCACCGGGTTGTCGTCCCGGATCGCCGAAGCCAGCAATCCTTTGGAGTCCGCCGGGTTGGAAGGCATGACCACTTTAATGCCGGGCATATGGGTGAAGAATACCTCCAGACTCTGGGAATGCTGTGACGCGGAACCGCCGCCCCCGCCGCAAAAGATATTGAGGGTCAGGGGCACGATCATCTGCCCGCCCATCATCCAGCGCAGTTTCGCAATCTGGTTCAGGATTTCGTCGAAGCAGCAGCCCAGGAAGTCGATAAAGTCGTGGTTGACCACCGGCCTTAACCCATAGGCCGCCGCCCCCATTCCTACGCCGGTGATGGCCGCTTCGCTGAGCGGCGCGTTCACCACCCGTTTGTCGCCGAACTTATCCGGTAATCCGTTGAATTGCCCGAAAGAGCAGCCGTTCCTGCTCACGTCTTCCCCGATGACGAACACTTTCGGATCCCGGCTCATCTCGATATCCATCGCGCTTTGTATCGCTTGACGGGTATTCATTATCGCCATAGATAAACCTCCTTCTCCATCAGCCAACCCGGGCTGTTGTTTCTGTATCTGCGGATCTCTGCGGCCTTATACATAAAGATCCTCAAAGATCACCTCGAAGGCCGGCTGCGGACTGCTCTCGCCAAACCTGACGGCTTCTTCGATTTCCTCGATCACATCAGCTTTCACGCTGTCCACCTCCGCCTGAGAGGCGGTTCCGCTCTCCAGCAAAGCTTTCTCGAAACGGGGGATCGGATCCTGGGTCAGCCAGTACTCCTGGTCCTTCGGATCCTTGTATTTCTGCTGGTCATTCAGGAAATGCCCGTGGTGCCGCCAGGTCCGGAATTCCAGCAGCGACGGCCCTCCGCCTGCGCGGGCCCGTTCCACCGCTTCCAGCGCCGCCGCGCGAACCGCTTCGGCGTCATTGCCGTCAGCCGCTACGCCCGGTATATCGTATGCCTGCGCCCTCTGCGCGATGGTTTTATTGTGAGAGTGATAAGGAAAAGAGGTAGCCATGGCATAATTGTTGTTTTCGCATACATAAATCACCGGCAGCATTTGGGAAGCCGCCATATTGATCGACTCGTGAAAAGTGCCTCGATTGGTAGCGCCGTCCCCGAAAAAGGCCACGGTGACATTGTCCTCGCCGTTATACTTCTGGGCAAAGCCAACCCCCGCGGCGATAGGAAGTCCCGCCCCGACAATCCCGTTGGCGCCGATGACGCCCTTTGCCATGTCGGCGATATGCATCGAGCCCCCTTTCCCCTTGCTGTACCCTGTCACCCTGCCGAACAGCTCCGCCATCATTCTCTTTGTTTCGGCTCCCTTGGCGATACAATGCCCATGGCCGCGATGGGTGCTGGTCACACAGTCCGTATCCCGCAGACAGGAACAAACGCCGGCGGCAATCGCTTCTTCACCGCTGTACAAGTGAAGCGCGCCGTACATCCTGCCTTCCAGAACCAAACTGCGGGCTTTTTCTTCAAATGTCCGTATCGTCAGCATTGTCCGATAAATCTTCAGCATGATTTCTTTGTCTTCTTTTCTCAAGAGTATCCCCCCATTCCTGTTACATATGCTCTGCTAACAATTCTTCATACCTGTTATTATCATAGCAGAACACTGTTTTTTTATCAATCCATTCGACAGATACCCATTCGACAGATACGATGTGCTTGCCAGATACGACAAAAATGCCATACGGCTTCTGCGGCGCAACTGTCGCGCAAGATACCCGTATGGCATTTTTTTGTTTGAGGCAAACCCATGTGCCTATCTTTGAAATCAACGGGGTTCCGGCTTTATTCGACGATATAACATGCGCGGATTTGCGTATTTCCTTTCGTATCCACATATACGACGTATTCACCGACGGCGTAACTGTCCGCCGCGTTATTCTCGATGGAGAAAACCTCGCTTATCACTTGCATCGTATCGTCTGAATAATACTCGGTAATGATGATGGTCAGGTCATTTGTAGCGCCGTTCAGCCTGGTTACCGATGCTTCAGCCGACACGCCTGTCAGCGTGACCTCCGGCTGAACCTCCAGCCAAGCCGCGTACAATACGATATCCTCTGTGACGGGCGTATCAAAGTCATATCGTTCCCCATCGGCGTCCCCTAAGCGCCAGCCGTCGAAGAGCCAGCCCACTTTCAGCGGATCCTCCGGCTGCTCAGCCTTCTCTCCGGCCTCCACAGTGATCGCCATTATTTCACCGTCCGCATTAAAGGTGACGGTATATTCTTCGACGAGACCTTGCCCTGCGATGATCTTCGCCGAAAGATAGTCGTCGCTGACCAGGCCGAAAGCGTCAATGGCATAGGCGCGCACTTCATATTTTGTACCGCTGACAAGACCGGTCATATTGTACGAAATGGTTTCGGGAAGAGGAATAAAATAGAATTCGGAGGATTTGACGGCGCTTCTTGTCACTGTGTCAGTAGCCGTATCGATGAAGTCAATCCGGTATGCCTGCACCATGTCGTGTACCGTATTATCCGGAACAGAAGCCTGGGGAACGGCGACTCTGGCGCTGGTCCCGCTTATGTCGGTGATGCTGAGTTTATCGTCAGGGCCAAACACCGGCTTGACGGCATTGGCCATGCGGATTTCCTGTGTATAAGGCCTGATGGCGTTTTCGGGTTCATCCGCTGTCGAGAAGGACCATGTCTGGTCGATCCATTGACCTGAGAGAAAGTCATAATTTTTCACTGTAACCTGGTTGTTCTCCACCTCGAGAAGCATCCCCTGGGCCATATTGCTGGCGTTTGCGGGATAGTCTCCGTCCACCATGGTCCCGACGCCCGGGATAACCGGGTTGATCCACAAATCCTTCAGCGTGGAAGTTCCCAACGTCGTATAGTCCCTGTCCTGATTGATGACCAGGGGTATCGTATGGGGTTCATGGTTATGACCGGAGAACGTGACAACGCGGGGATGGCCGTCAAACACAGTCTCCAGGCCTCTGCCATACCATTGGCCCGTTGTGTAATGGGTATTCCGGATGGGGTGGTGGAAAAATACAAAAATCGGCCTGTCCGGGCTTGCTGCTTCCGCGATGACCAGCTGCTCATTCAGCCAATTGACGGAATGGCTGTAATTGTCGCCGCCGTGGGTGCTTGTGCGCCCTGTCTGGGGATCCAATGTACCGCTGCCCGGGCTGATGAAAATGAAGGTGTAACCGTTAATCACTTCAACGTAGTTCGCTTTGTTCCCGGTTCCATTTTCGTAGTTTGCGATGTTATTGCCTTCATGGTTCCCCATACTCGTCAGCAGTATGCCCTGCGTAAGAGATTGCGCCCGAACCGAGCTGAAGGTGCTGAACTGCGTAGCACTGCCATTCTCAGTAATATCCCCCACGATAGCGACCGCATCGGCTTCCAACTCGCTGAAGAAGGAAAAGGCGCCGGCTAAGAGCGAGGTTGGCGCGTACGAGGCGCCGACGTGGGTATCGGAAAGGACGCCAAAGGTCACTTTGGTATCCTGCCCGGGTGAATCGTCTTCGATGAAGAAAATCGGATTGGAGAACGCAAAGGGGGCCGATGTGAAAAACGCCGCGGTACTGTAAGATCCGGTCGTTAGCTTTTTCGTATCGGTTTCGACGCCTTCCACTTCCATTCTGAGGAAGTCACCCGGCTTTACAGAAACCTGCACAGTTTCACTGAAGGACTTTGCGTTAATTTCTTTGGTGAAGATCGTCTCGCCGTTTTTGATGAGCAACACCCTGGACAGATCGTTGATATAGTATCCGCTGAGATTGACGGATACAGTCCTGCCGCCTGCCGGTACGCCAAAGTCGTCGCCCATCATTGCACTGCCCAGCCGGAAATCGATCACCGGCCCGTTAGAGCCGTACATATGGCCTTTTTGGTATGCGTCGATGATACCGTCAACGGCGTATTCCTCCACAAAAACACTGGTGTAAACCGCGCCGATACCCGCCGCTGAATGGGTGTCCGTATCCGCGATGGCGTATAAATGACGCCCTGCGTTGTTCATCAGGTCCCATTGTTCACGGGCTTGTTTATTGGCCCAGTAGTTGGACGCATACCAGCCGTTCCATACTTCTATTCCGTCGATGGCGGAATTCCAGGAATCATTCTTTCCCCAAGGGTCGGCCTCCACAGTAGTATCGTAGGGATGGGCGGCGTAGGCAAGCCCCCTGCCCTCTGTATGTTCTTTAAAAAGCTCGATTGCGGCTTTCGGCACTCTCCCGGCATTATAGTTAAACTCCCTGTCGACGTTCATGAACACAGCATGGCCATAGCCGCTGTATTCGTTGCCGTGCATGGGGATAATCCCGTTCTTCAGCCCTTCGGTCTGTGCCTCCGGCCATCCTCTGGAATTATCGTGATCACTGATATTGATGTAGTCCATGCCGGCATCCGCCGCTACGGCAAAATTCTCCGCGATGGTCCCGGAACCGTCGGAATGCCGGGAATGGTCATGGACGTCGCCGGAAATCCAACCGGCGCCGCCTGAGGCGACTTTCCCGACGCGTTCTTCCACAAGTGTTCCATTTACGGTAGAACATACAATCAGCCTGGCGCTGCCTGTGTTGGCCTTCACTGTCCAGCTTACACTTTCGCTTGCGCCGGCGGCAACGGTGACTTCAGCCATATATGCGCCGTTTGTGATCACAGCGTCGCCGAGAATTTCCAGTGTCGCTGTCGCCTTCCCGGATGCTGTCGCACTGTCATTTTGAAAACTTGCCGTAATGGTCACTGTCCCGTCGGCGTTTTCCACCCGGTCATAAGTTCTGACTAAAGGCGCCCGGTCGTCGCCGCCCGGATCCGTATTGCCTGTGTCCAAGGCAAGATCGGCGAGTATCTTGATTTGCCCGGGTGAAAGCACGGTGCTATACACGCGCGCTAAACCAATCGCGCCGTCCAAAGGGGCTTCGACGCCGTTGGACCCGGTGGTATCGCCGCCGATCACAAACCACTGCGCGCCTGAAGAAGGCGTCGTGATGGCGCCGGCGTACGCTACCGAACTCACCAGTTCGCCGTTTATGTAGAGCCTTACCACAGCGCCGTCATAGGTTGCGACAGCGTGTACCCACTCTCCGAAGGGTATGACATTCCCCGATCGCGGGTCCCTGTATGCACCGTTGATATATGCGCTGACGTCAAGCTGGGCATGGGTGGCGTTACCAGCGTACAGGTCAAAGCCGATCCCGGCGCTCTGCATGCCGCCGAATAAGCCCATCCAACTGCCGGTGACTGGATTGTCCAGCCTGAATACGGCCTCCATAGTTAAGCTTTGGTTAATGAGCGCCCAGTCCGCTGCCGGCCAGGCAGTCTTCCAGGCGTTGCCCGATATCCGGTTGATTTCGCCAACATACTTCCCTAAAGCATTGTTCCAAACGATGTTGTTTGCGTCGATGGCGTTGTTTGCGAATGTCCGCGCCCTGGGAGAGTGGTCGGCGACTATGCCTCCGGAAAAGTCAACATCCAGCATGTCCGCAGAGGGGATTTCCTCCTCGCCCGGCGACGCTATAGCGAGCATCGGTATGAGTCCTAACAGCATTATACACATAAGGATCAAAGCCAGCACTTTCGATAATGGACCATGTTTCTTTTGCAGCATGGGTATACCTCCTACTTCTTCAATATTATAATTATCACAATTATAATAATTATAGAGGATAATTGTAAGATTGAATAGCTTACATGCGCAAAGTTTGTGTAAAGAATTGGGTCAGTGTTTCTGTTCAGTCGGCATAATGGCCTTTTACATTGCAGGATATCAATAGAACCGTTCTCATTAAATGTGGAGTTGTTTGAGATTGATCGTAAAGCCAGTGCGGCGTATAATGAAAAGGTGATTGTTATAAAGATAACAAACAATGAGAGAAGGTATGCCCGTGACAAAAAAAGTGCTGGTTACCCTGTCGTTTCCGCCTGATTTCATCAGCGGCTTCGAAGATTGTGTTAAACTGCTTACGGACAAGGGCTTTGCTGTGGAAGTGGACGCCCGTCACCGCTCTCTCCGCACGGACGAGTTGATCCCTGCTCTGCAGGGCGTCTATGCGCACGTGGCTTCCGCCGAGACCCTGTCTGCCGATGTGATGGACAAAGCGCCGGATCTGCGGATCATCTCTCGAATGGGCGTGGGCTATGACGCCATCGACGTAGCGGCGGCGACCAAACGTGGTATCGCTCTCACGATTACGCCCGGCGCCAATGCCGACGCCGTAGCGGAATACACCGTGACCCTCCTGCTGGCCCTGACGCGCCATATACCGGAAATCGACGCCATGACCAGAAAGGGCGAATGGAAAACCGTCTTCGGCAACTCGATCTACGAAAAAACCCTGGGCGTCATCGGCGCGGGGGACATCGGGCGGCGGGTCGTGCGCAACCTGGCCGGTTTTCGTATGCGGGTTCTTGCCTTTGACCCCCTTCCCGACGAAACCTTTGCCCGGAACTACGGCGTCACTTACTGTGCGCTGGAACAACTGCTTGCGGAAAGCGACTACATCAGCATCCACTGCCCCCTGACCGACGATACGACGCATCTGCTTTCGGACAAGGAATTCAGCCTGATGAAACCTTCCGTCCGCGTAGTCAACTGCGCCAGGGGGGAAATCATCGACGAAGCGGCGCTTTACCGGGCCCTGGCGGATAAGCGCATCGCCGGAGCGGCGCTGGACGTCTATGAGAAAGAGCCTTTTGACGCGGATAATCCGCTCTTCACTCTGGATAATGTCGTGCTTTCGCCCCATATCGCGGGCATGACCTACGAATGCCGGAAAAACGTCATCGAGATGGCCTTTCAGAATATCATCGACCTCAGCGAAGGCCGAAAACCGGCAGGGTTGATCAATCCGGAGGCTTGCGCGGAGTAGCGG
>WRMS01000098.1 GCA_009777025.1 Clostridiales bacterium
CACAGGGGCGACAGTCGCATTGCCAGCGCCGGCGCCGGGAGGAAGCTATGCCGCTACAGGCACGGCAGGCGGCAGCGACGCAACGCTGATTGCCGGGACGCCGCAGATAAGCGGCTCGACGCTCAGCTTCAATACAACAAGCAAGGCGGATGGGACTGCCGCAACGATCACGATCCCTGTCACAGGCGCAACGAATCACAATGACTACAGCTTCATCGTGAGCGTCACAGCGCAGGATCTGGAAGCGCAGAGTATCGCGTTCCCGAACGCCAACGCGTCTGTGAACAGGACCTATGGCGACGTCGGCTTTGCGTATCCGGTCACGATACAGGGGAGCGGATCCGGCGCTGTGGTGTATAGCAGCGACAACACGGCGGCAGCGACAGTGAACGCCGCCACAGGCGAGATCGGCATCGTGGGCGCCGGCACGGCGACCATATCGGCGACAAAAGCGGCGGACGCGGTCTACGCCGAAGCAACGGCAAGCTATACCCTGACGGTAGCGCCAAAAACGCTGACCGTCAACGCCGGGAATTACACAATAACGAAAGTCTATGACGGCGCTGTTTCTGCGGGCGCAGCTTCAGGCGTATTGGGCATAACAGGCGTCATCGGCACAGAGGACGTCCGTGCGGTCGCGGGGGCGATTCCGGTCTATCCAAGCGCCAATGCCGGCAGCTATACCGTCTCCCAGCCTGTCACCGGTTTGAGCGGCCTTCAGAGCGGCAACTACAGCTTGAGCGCTTCCACCGTGACGGTCTCCGTACCGGCTGCCATTACGCCAAAAGTGCTGGCAGGCGGCCCTGCCGTTACGATTACCGGCGCTTATTCCTACACTGGCAGCGCCATAACGCCAACCTTCACGGTCATGGACGGCGCGGCAGCACTTGCGACTGCAGAATACACAGCGGTATTGACGAATAACACCAACGCGGGAACGGCAACGCTAACTGTGTCCGCTTCAACGGGCGGTAATTATACATGGACGCCAGCCGTGGCGGAGACCTTCAGCATTGCACAAATTGCTTATGCAGGCGCGAAAAATGCAGAGACTTCCGCCAGATACGGCGCCGGCGACATGCTGTGCAATCTTGCGTCCATGCTTCCCGCAGGCGCTGTCCTGGGTGTTCCGGCGACAGAGGGAACGATCTTTGCCGATGCGCCCGCTGTCAGCGGAACCAGCTTGCTCTACAGCCTTGTCAACGATGCGGCGCAAGCCGGGCAGAGCGCTTTGGTCACGGTTCCCGTGACTTCGACGACGAACTATCTGCCCTTTGATATCCAGATTACCGTCACCGTTCTGGACAAGCAATCACAAAGCGGTTTCGGTTTCGGGATAACAGACAAAGACCTTGTCTACGGCGACGCCGCGTTTACGGAGACTGCCTCCGGGCAGGCCGCCGGCAGTACGGTTACCTATGAAAGCAGCGACGCCGGCGTTGCTGCTGTGGACGCCTCCACCGGACAGGTGACCATCCTGAAAGCGGGCGGGCCTGTGACGATTACCGCCACAGCGAGCGCAACGGCAGAGTATGCCGAAGGCGTAGACGCTTATGTTATAACGGTAGGAAAAGCCACATTGACCGTTAAGCCAAAAGACGTCAGTATTTACAGAAATATAGCTATGCCTGCGCCTGCGGTGGAATATGCCGGCCTGATCGGCACAGACGAAGGCGCCGCGGTCGCCGTACTGCGCAGCGGCACACTTGCTATGGAAATTCGCAATGCGGACAATACGGATACGCTGGCGGATACGACGGTTACCGGCAAATACAGGATTGTTTTCAGCAGCAGCCCTGTCTTCGAGTCAGCGGAGAATTATGTTATTCTCACAGCGGAGGGCGTCCTGACCATCAACGCTCCAAGCGAACCCATTGAAGAGGAGTATCCGCTAGTCAACGGCACTACAGGCGGCGGCGCAGGCGGCGGCGGCATGGTCAATATTCCGGCGGCGAACGGCGCGGTAACGATCTCCGCCGTCATTTCCGGATCAACAGCGACCCTCAGCTTGCCACCGGCGAAAGTAACGGAGATCATCAGTAAGACCGCGGACGGCAAGGTGGCTTTCGACCTCAGCGGATCGCGCAATGTGACTGAGGTGGTCGTAGCAAAAGAAGCAGTCGCCCAATTCGCTGCAGCCGGTTATACCGTAGAGCTGAAGCTGTATAGCGGCGTGGCGACGCTGAACGCAGCCGCGGCGGCTTCCTTGGTAAGACAAGCCGTCGGTACGAGTCTGAGTATTTCCGTAAAGTTGCTGAACGTTTCCGATATCCCGCAAGCCCAGAGGCAGAACGTGAGGAGCAGTGATCTCATCTATGACGTCCGCGTCCTATCCAATGAGCAGGCCTTAGAGGATTTTGATGGCGCCATCACCGTCAGCATTCCTTATACCGGGCCGCTCCCGCCTGCTGTCTGGTATCTGGACGACGATGGGAAGCTGGAGAAACAGGCGAGTTCCTACGATGCTTCCACACGAACCGTTACCTTCATGACTAACCATCTCTCCCTTTTTGTCGTCGGTGAAGAGGACGGCGTTACACAGATCAGGCTGGTTATCGGCGAGCTCTTCTACTCGGTCAACGGCGTACAGAAGCTAATGGACGTTATGCCGGAGATCATCAGCGACAGAACGATGGTTCCTCTGCGTTTTGTCGCCGAGGCGCTGGGCGCACAGGTGGGATGGGACGCCGGAAGCCGGACAGCCGCAGTGGAACTGAATGGCGTCAATCTTCGTATAGCAATTGGCGAACTGGCGCCCGGTATGGACACCCCCGCCATGATCGTCGGCGACCGGACCATGATCCCGCTGCGCTATGTCAGCGAGACCCTGGGCTGCGATGTGACCTGGAGGCCGGAAACCCGGACAGTCGCCATAGACAAATAAACACAATGCGTCAAGTATAAGCCTAGAATTAGACAAGAATAAGTCAAGCCAGAATGGGGAGCCGAAAGGCTCCTCATTTTTCTGGAAACAGGAGGATTTACCTGGTTGCGATTCAGGGCCGAGCGCCACTATAATCGGCACTGAACTGTAACTATTCATGTTTTCAATCAGCGATCAGAATAAGCAGGTCTTGAATATGCCTCTTTATTCTGATAAAATATATTAAATCAGTGAAATTAAGCGCCTTTGACAGGCTTCCTATATACAATAGAATCCGCGCGATCCTTATCGGTTTTTTGGTTTTGCGACATATCAGCCGCTATTTTTCACTGTGTGGCTAACTTCGCGTCGGCTATTATTCCCGGTAGCTATTTTAAAGACGCGAACGAATCAGCGATCAGTATCACTCCCCTTTTGGAATGGTGATCAGGATTTACTTGAACAAATCTTCGTTCAGCACAGGATTCAGATCTATGCTGAACGTTAGATGAGTCCATGCAGACCCTAGGAGTTCTTATCTTATGCCTGAAGTCATGAGCACAATAGAACGAGTTGGGTCTGTGATAAATAAAGAAGGAGCAATATGGAAAATCGTAATATTATTCTTGTAGTCGATGATTCTTCTGCAAACTTGGAGATGTGTAAAGGTTTACTTAGCGCAGAATACGATGTACGCCTTGCCAAATCAGGAAAAATGGCCTTATCTGCCTTACAGAAGATTCATCCAGACATTATTCTGCTCGATATTGAGATGCCGGACATGACAGGCTTCGAAGTCATGGAGGAAATCAACAAAAACCCTGAAATGGACGGCGTTTCCGTCCTGTTTCTTACCTCTCACGCTTCGGAGAGGCTGGTCTCCAAGGCAGTGGAGCAAGGGGCAGTCGACTACATTGTCAAGCCCTTTTCGCCAGAAGTGCTACGATCGAAAATTAAAGGCGCGATTCAAGCGCAGAACTAATTCCCTACGTTGAAGGAGGTGACCGGGATTGTCCGATTTATTTGTAACGAATTATACAAGCTGTCAAGAAGGGCTGGAGAATAGGGATTGCCAGCTGCACCTTCTACTGAACAGCAGTGAAGATATATATATTCTGCTGGACTATGACGCAAAAATCTTATACTGCAACAACAGCATTATAGAATATCTGGGCATAGCCAGTGTAGACGAGATTATTGGAAAGTACATAACGGAACTGCCGACTATTTATGAAAATGAAAGTTATTTTCAGCGAAGTGTGGAGCGATATGAGCGGCTGAAAGCCGGAGAAGAAAGCTTTACCGAGGAAGACGAGATCACTTGGCCGATGAAAAAAAACCGCACGATGCTGATTACCCACGACAAGGCGCATTCTACTGACGGCGCCTTTATGGGCTTTGTCATTATCCTGCGCGATGTTACCGACGAGAGAATGCATGAGGAAAACCAACGGATCCTCGAAAGGATGAACGCGACACAAATGGCTTGCCTGGTTTGGGATGAGATAGGCGAGGTGGTGAACTGCAATCTGGAGGCGCTGCGTCTCTTCGGCTTATCGACAGAACGGCCGGAAGAAGAATTTGGCCGTATTGCCGAGATTCAGCCACTACTCCAACCGGGCGGAATGGTTACCGAGGAAATAAGGCAAGAGTTTATTCGCGAAACCTTGTCGATCGGGTATGCCCATGTTGAGGTTTGGCTTACTAAAGAAAACGGTGAGCCTCTTCCTGTGAGGGTATTGGGTGTACGCGTATCCTGGCGCTATGGGCACAGACTCTTTGCTTACTTAAGCGACATGTCGGAAGAGAAGGCGAGAGAAGCGGAAGCCAAGGATGCAGAGGAACGAGTGCGGATCATGTTTGACAGTACGCCGCTCATCTGTATCCTGCGCGACGAAAACAACAAAATTCTAGAATGCAACAAGGAAGCGCTGAAGCTATTCGGCGTCTCGAGAATAGAGGAGCTTATCCGGGACTTCCATCTCTTCTATCCCGAATTTCAACCTGACGGCAGAAGAAGCACGGAAAAGGCAAATGAAATTAGGCAAAATGCCGATCTGGTAGGAGCGGTGGAATTCGAATGGTTGTACCAGACACTCGCCGGCGAACCCCTCCCCGTCGAAATCACCTTCGTACCGATATCCTGGAAAGGCGCGCTGTGCTATTTAACCTACTCCCGTGATTTACGGAAAGAAAAAGCCCATGAGCAACAGGTCAAAGAAAGCGTTGAACAAACGCGCATCATGGAACTGCAGAAGGAAAAGGCGCAAGCTGCCTCAGAGGCGAAAACCCAATTCCTGGCTTCCATGAGTCACGAAATCCGCACACCCATGAACACGATCATTGGCCTTCTGGAGCTTATGCGCAAAGACAACCTGGATGAGGAGCAAACGAAACAGGTTAAGGATATCAAGCATATGTCCGATATCCTTCTGCAAATCATTAACGATATACTCGATTTTCATAAAATCGAATCCGGCAAGTTCGCCATGACAAATATACATTTTAACTTTAAAAAACTATTCAACGACTTGGTTTTCCGAAACCAGTTTTTAGCGGAATCAAAAGGCCTGGTTTTCGAAAGCCGTATCGCACCGGATGTACCCGTTTCTGTCTATGGCGATGATTTGCGTATTACGCAAATTATCACGAATCTCCTTACCAACGCGGTTAAGTATACCAGTACTGGCTATGTGCGTTTACTTGTGGATCTGGCAATGCGAAATGGAAGGGAGTATATCCTCATAACGGTGGAAGACAGCGGGATTGGCATAAAGAAAGAAAACTTTAACATTTTATTTGAAGAGTTTGAACAATTTGACCAGAGTAAAAACAAAGGGATTTCCGGCACGGGTTTAGGCTTACCTATCGCAAAGCGGCTGGCTGAATTAATGGATGGAAGTATTCACTTTGAAAGCGAATACGGTAAAGGTTCGGCCTTTACCTTTACACTGCCCCTTATAAGAGGGGATATAGATCAAGTCAAGCAGACTGAAAATGTTAAGCGTATCCATGCAAAACCGGATACCAAGGTTTTGGTCGTAGACGACAATGAGGGCAATATCACCGTAGCCGTCGGCTTGTTAGCCAGATACGGAATCATTCCGCAAACAGCGGCCAACGGTAGAGAAGCCATTAACATGATCAAGGACAACCAATATGATTTGGTTTTTATGGATCACATGATGCCGGAACTGGACGGCGTGGAGGCGACGAAGATCATTCGCAAACTGGAAGGGGAGTATTTTCATAAGCTTCCCATTATTGCCCTGTCTGCGAATGTTGTTGCCGGCGCAATGGATCTCTTCCTTACAAGCGGGATGAATGACGCCGTCGCAAAACCAATTATTGAAAATGAACTGAACCGCGCGTTGGCGAAATGGCTTCCTGAGGAAAAACTCGAAACATCGGCGCCGGATGAGGGCGTTCCCAATCTGTCGTCTGATGAAAGCATAACTACCCAAATGCTGGAAGAATTACGTAGCATCCCCGATTTAAGCGTTCTGGAGGGCCTTGCGCGAACCGCGGGGGATAAACAGCTATACGTAGCCGTACTGCAGCAGTTTTGCAGAAGCGCGGAAAGGGACGTCGACGCACTGAAAAGATTTGCGGCGAATGCCATGTGGAAAGACTATACCATCCGGGTGCATGCGCTGAAAACCGTTTTTGCTAATATTGGCAATCATTTCATGTCGGATTGGGCTTCCCGTCTGGAAAGCGCAGCCGCACAAGGCGACATAGACAAATGCGCACGCGAAACGACCTCGTTCTGTAACAGTATGACGCTATTCCATAACAAGCTCCGCCAGACAGAACTCATGAGGGACGTCTTGACGAAGGCGGAGAAGACGGCGATCTCAGCCGGCGACCTGAGAGCGAAGCTGGAGCTGCTGCTGACAGGCTGCCTTGAGTTCCAAGCCGAAGCTGCCGAGTCCGTCTCTAAGGAATTGCCGGGCCTAACCTTTGATTCGCAGGTGGATGCAGCTTTGTCGGCAATCCATGATATGGTGCAGTCTTTCGACTATGACGAAGCGGCGGAAGCGATCGGCGCGCTCCTGCAGACGCTGCCTGCCGCTTGAAGCGGTTCAGGGCGACATCAGCCGATTCTTCATGCGACGCTGCGGTATCGTAGCGTCGCGAATCCCGACAGACAACTACAGTTGAGTCTGTGATAAAAGCGCAGCGGAGTACGGAACGGATGAAAAAACTGGATCGGGCGTTTTTTTTGCGGGATACGATAACGGTAGCCGGAGACCTTCTTGGCAGAATCCTTGTGCACCACACTGAGGAAGGATTGACTGCGGGCAGAATCGTAGAAACGGAAGCATACTGCGGCGTAAGCGACGCCGCTTGCCATTCCGCGAAAGGAAACAGGCAAGGAAGGGTCGCTATCATGTATGGAGAAGGCGGCTTTGCCTATGTATACCTGATTTATGGCATGTATTGCTGTATGAATGTGGTAACCCGTCCAGAGGAGCATCCGGAAGCGGTGCTGATCAGGGCGTTGGAGCCTCTGGAAGGCGTGGCGCTTATGGCTGAAAGACGGAATCAGAAGGGCCTGACAGAGGAACAGCAATGGCGGGCCCTCTGCTCGGGACCCGGCAAATTATGCCAAGCCATGGCGATTGATCGAAGCTGCTATGGGCTCGATCTTCTTGGAGACAAGCTGTATTTGCTGGAAGGCCAGCCGATTGCCGCGGAAGAAGTCGGAACCACTGCCAGAATCAACGTGTCTTATGCGGGCGAAGCGGCGGCCTATCCCTGGCGCTTTATCATCAAGGACAGCTCTTATGTATCGGTTGCCAAGTAATTGATGTGTCGGCTGCAAAGTAATTTTCAGATAAAAGCAAAATTTTATAAAGCGTATATGGTGATTGGTACAGGCAAAATCCGCGTAACTGGAATCGGCTACGACTTAGTGAAAAAACACGTTGAAACAGAGGGCGGCGAGATAGGGCAAGTATTTATACGCATCTTCCGCTCATCGCGGACGGCTTGAAATTCATTATTTCAATTGGTGGTGTTTAGTATAAAATCTTCGGACTTATCGTTAAGATATTCAAGAAAAGCAAAGATTGTTTTTCTGTGTTCTTGCCGTAATTCGTTCATGCGCCTACACCCCTCTTATAGTCGAGCCATACGGAGAAATATTCTTTACCCATGAAATGGTCTATGTCTGCCCAAAGTGGAGAGCCGGACAGTTTCATTACATAGCTAAATACTTCATCGGTGTAATCATCGTTGGGGTGTGATCATTATTTCGGGGTTGACACAGCCATCATGCAGCTAATTTGAACTCACTTCGACAATAATCAAAATGTCCAGACATGATTGCGCATCTTAAAGCGATTGCAATGGAAGCGCCCTTCT
>WRMS01000099.1 GCA_009777025.1 Clostridiales bacterium
AACTTCTCATCGACTTCTTCCAAAGACTTTTTACCCAGGTTCCTTACTTTCATCATATCGTCTTCTGTTTTCATGATCAATTCGCCTACGGTATTAATTCCGGCCCGTTTCAGGCAATTATAGGATCGGACAGACAGATCCAGTTCCTCAATGCTGATGTCCAAGATTTTATCCTTTTCATCCTCGACCCGGTTGACCATAATCTCCACGTCGCTGACCTGCTCTGTCAGTCCAATGAATATCTTGAGATAATCATGAAGTATTTTTGCGGAAATACTGACCGCTTCCTCCGGATGCAGTGAGCCGTCTGTCCAGACTTCCATAGAGAGCCTGTCATAGTTCGTGCCGGTTGCGTCCCAGGCTGCCGTTACGGTATAATTTACTTTCGTCACCGGAGAAAAAATAGAGTCCATCGGGATCACGCCGATGATATGCTCGTCTTTCTTGTTCCGCTCACCGGAGCGGTAACCCCGGCCGCGTTCAACCATGATTTCCATGGACAAATGGGCGTCGTCCTCCAGTGTGGCAATGATCAGATCTTTATTCAGGATTTCTACCTGACTGTTTGGCTCTATGTCTCCCGCCGTCACCGGTCCCGCAGAATCAGATTCAAGGCGCAAAGTATGCGAATCGTCGTCCATTATCTTTAACGACATGGCCTTCAGATTCAGGATAATATCCGTGACATCCTCGACTACGCCGGGAATTGTCGAAAACTCATGAAGCACGCCGTCGACCCTAACGGACGTCACCGCCGCGCCCGGCAGAGAAGACAACAAGATACGCCGTAAAGAGTTTCCCAATGTTATCCCATATCCCTTTTCTAAGGGTTCTACCATAAAACGGGCATATCGCCTGTCTTCGCTGGCTTCCATGCACTCAATTTTGGGTTTTTCAATTTCTAGCATTGGCTACCCCCCTATGGCTTATTATCGGGAATATAGTTCGACGATCAGATGCTCCTGCACAGGAATATCAATTTCTTCACGCGTGGGCAAAGCCGCCATGCGGCCTGTCATAGTATCCGCATCCAATTCCAGCCATGAGGGAACCGTTCTTCCTGCAGCCAACTCTCTGATATCCCTGAATTTCGGCGACTCATTACTTTTCGTCTTCACTGCCACCACATCCCCCGGCGATACCATCATCGAGGGGATATTCGCCTTATGCCCGTTCATCGTATAATGATTATGCCTGACCAATTGTCTGGCTTCTCTCCGGGAGTTAGCGAAGCCCAGGCGGTATACGACATTATCCAGTCGACGCTCCAGTAAAATCAGGAAATTCTCGCCTGCAATGCCTTTTTGTCTTTCCGCCCGGTTAAAGGTTAATTTGAACTGGCCTTCCTGCATGCCATAAATTCTCTTGGTCTTTTGTTTTTCCCGCAGCTGCGTACCATATTCGGTCAGCTTCTTACGGCTTAGGCCATGCTGGCCCGGGGTGACACGGCCCTTTTCGATGGCGCATTTTTTGGTATAGCATTTATCGCCTTTTAGAAACAACTTCATCGCTTCCCTGCGGCATAATCTGCAGACAGGGCCTGTATATCTTGCCATGTTGCTATCCTCCTTACACTCTGCGGCGTTTTGGCGGGCGGCAGCCATTATGGGGAATCGGCGTCACATCCCGGATCGCGCTGACCTCTAAACCTGTAGCTTGCAAAGAACGGATAGCGGCTTCCCTGCCGGATCCGGGGCCTTTGACAAAACATTCGACCTCCCGCATACCGTGTTCGATCGCTGCTTTTGCCGCTTTTTCCGCCGCCATCTGCGCTGCAAAGGGCGTACTCTTTCTTGAACCTCGAAAACCCATTCCCCCTGAGCTGGCCCAGGATATGGCGTTGCCATTCGTATCCGTGATGGTTACGATCGTATTGTTGAATGTGGATTGAATATGGGCAACCCCTTTATCCACATTTTTTCGTTCTCTGCGCCTGACTCTTGTTGTCGTTGTCCTTCTGGCCATGGTTACCGCTCCTCCTTACTTTTTCCTACCGGCTATGGTACGACGAGGCCCTTTCCGCGTACGGGCATTGGTCTTGGTCCTCTGTCCTCTAACCGGCAAACCTCTGCGGTGGCGCAGTCCGCGATAACAGCCAATTTCCATGAGGCGCTTGATGTTAAGGGAGATATCTCTCCTGAGATCCCCTTCCACCTTCACGTTTTCAGTAATGGCGTCCCTCAGCTTGGCTACTTCGTCTTCCGTCAGATTTCTGATTCTGGTGTCAGGATCGACGCCTGTTGACGCACAAAGCATCTTGGATGTGGATCTGCCAATTCCGAAAATATACGTTAACCCGATTTCTACCCGTTTGTCACGGGGCAGGTCGACGCCCGCAATTCTTGCCATATTCTATACCTCCCTGCTAACCTTGACGTTGCTTATGCTTCGGATTATCACAAATCACCCGCACAATGCCTTTTCGTCTGATGATCTTGCATTTTTCGCACATAGTCTTAACCGATGGTCTTACCTTCACTGTTTAAGCCTCCTTGCTACTTATAACGATAGGTGATGCGGCCCCGGCTCAGGTCATAGGGAGACAGCTCCACTGTGACGCGATCCCCGGGTAGTATCCGGATAAAGTTCATGCGAATTTTCCCGGACACATGAGCCAATACTTTATGTCCGTTTGCTAGCTCTACTTTGAACATGGCATTGGGCAAAGGCTCAGTCACTGTTCCTTCAACTTCAATCACATCTTGTTTTGACACGGAGTTCCCCCCTCCTTCCGGGCAGCCGGGATCGTTTTTGAGTAACGATCAATCTTTTATGTTCCTTATGCTGTGTTACATCCAACCGGATAGGCCTTCGACCTGTAGTTTGGCAAGCCTGCCGTGGTATCGTCGCACCGCCAGCAGCCGCGTTGGCGGAGTTTCGTTTCAACGTAATGCTTCAGCAATCGTTTCGGTTACTTTCTCAATTTTCTGATCGCCATCGATCGGAATGAGCAATTGGTGGGATGAATAGAAGTCGATTACCGCCTTCGTGCGTTGTTCGTATACGTTAACCCGGTTGCGGATCGTCTCTTCCTTATCATCATCCCGCTGGAACAGAGGACCGCCGCATTGATCACAAACGCCGTCTTGCTTTGACCGGTTATAATGTGTGTTAAAGAGCGCGCCGCAATTCGTGCATGTCCAGCGCCCGCTAAGCCGCCGGATCAGGATTTCCGCATCGACGTCTATCTGGATCACCGCGTCCAGCGGCTCGTTTATTTCGTCCAACATTCTGTCAAGCGCCTTGGCTTGTTCTATGGTTCTGGGAAAGCCATCCAGCACAAAGCCTTTGGTAGTACAATCCTCCAAAATGAGACGATCATGAACGATACTGATCGTCACCACATCGGGAACCAGCTCGCCCTTATCCATATATTCCCGGGCTTCCAGACCCATGGCAGTATGATCCTTCACTGCCTGACGAAACATATCTCCTGTTGAAATGTGGGGGATTCCATATTTCTCCGATAGAATGAGGGCTTGGGTTCCTTTTCCGGCGCCGGGAGGCCCGAATAGTATGATTCTCATGGGTATTTCTCTTGTCCTTATCCCTTCTAAATTATTTCAGGAAACCCTGATAATTACGCATCATCAGTTGGGATTCCAACTGTTTTACCGAATCCAGAACCACGCCAACCACGATCAAAAGGCTGGTGCTGCCTAAAGCGAGCTGCAATGAGGTAAACTGCATCAGTAAGGTGGGCACGGTAGCGATGAAGGCCAGAAAAATCGCGCCTGCCATGGTAATCCGGTTTGATATTCTGGCCAGATGGTCCGAGGTCGGTCGCCCGGGCCGCAAACCGGGGATAAAGCCACCGTATTTCTTCAGATCGTCAGCGATTTGAATCACATTGAGCGTGATAGCGGAATAGAAAAAGGTAAAGAACACGATCAAAAGCGCGTAAACTCCCTGATACCAGACTTTACCCGGATCGAAGAAATTGCTCACGTTCACCGCGCCGGCGTTGTTGGGAAACCAACTGGCAATCTGCCCGGGAAACATGAGAATGGTCATGGCAAAAATGATAGGGAGTACGCCGGCTTGATTCACTCTTAGAGGAATATGCGTGTTCTGCCCGCCAATGATCTTCCGGCCCACTATCCTCTTTGCGTACTGAACCGGAACCCGGCGCTGACCTTCATTCAGCATAACGACCGACATGACCAGCAGAATAGCGACAATCAGCATCACTACCCCAACGAAAATCCTTGTCAAATCTACAGAAATGTACTCAAAAATAGAGATTAACCCGAAAGGCAACCGGGATACAATCCCTGCAAAAATCAAGATCGATATCCCATTGCCTATCCCCCGGTCATTAATCTGTTCGCCCATCCACATCAAAAAAGCTGTGCCTGCAGTTAACGACAACGACACGATCGCAACGTTCCCCCAGGTATAGCTAAGATATGCGGTTCGAAAGCCCATTGAAATCCCGATTGCCTGCACAAAGGCCAGGACCACTGTCAGATAACGGGATATCGAAGCGATTTTCTTTCTGCCATCCGCATCTTTATTCATTTCTTCCAGTTTGGGAATGACCACTGTGAGCAACTGCATGATAATCGACGCGTTGACATAGGGCGTGATACTCATGGCAAATACGGAGAAATTCTTAAACGCGCCGCCGGAGATGACGTCAAAGAAACCGAGCAATTGTCCGCTGCTTAATTCTCTTATGATTTCCGTATTTATACCGGGTACAGGCACGTGTGTGCCGATCCGGAAAACGACGATCATCAAGAGGGTGAATAACAACTTCTTCCGTATTTCCTCTACCTTAAAGGCATTTCTTACAACCTCAATCAACTAAATCACCTCGATTGAGCCGCCTGCGGCTAGTATCTTCTCTCTGGCTGTTTCAGAAAAGCCTCTGGCCTTTACATGCAGAGCTTTCGTAATGTCGCCGCGTCCAAGAATCCTGACTCCCTGCAGGGGATTGCTGACCAAACCGCTCAATACAAGCGTTTCGGTATCCACGGTTGTGCCGGCGTCGAATTTTGCTTCCAAGGCTTCCACATTCAGGATTGCATATTCTTTTTTAAATATATTCGTAAATCCTCGTTTCGGCATACGTCTCTGCAAAGGAGTCTGCCCGCCTTCAAAGTAGGGCCCTTTACCGCCGCCGGAGCGCGAATTCTGCCCCTTATGCCCTTTGCCGGATGTCTTGCCATGACCGGATCCCGGGCCTCTGCCCAAGCGCTTTTTCGCGTGCTTCGAGCCTGGCGCCGGCTTTAATGTAGATAATTCCATCGAAAACCTTACCTCCTCAATCCTGCCATCATCCGTCATTCAGCATCTTTCACTGTGATCAGATGTGCTATCTTGCGAACCTTACCGAGTATATCCGGTGTTGCTTTCTGGATCGTACGGGAATGCAGTTTGCCAAGGCCCAGGGATTTTACCGTTTCCCGCACTCTGCGGTCATAGCCGATTACGCTTTTCACCAAGGTAATCTCAATCTTGCCCGCCGGTTCGTTAGCCATAGTCATTCTGCCCTCCTAATTCAACAATTCCTCGACGGTCTTGCCCCGAAGCCTGGCTACTTCCTCAGCCCGCATCAGGCTCTTCAGACCGATCAACGAAGCTTGTACCATATTATTGGCGTTATTGGAACCGATAGATTTCGTCAATATATCGCGAATCCCCGCCAATTCCATAACAGCACGGACAGGACCGCCGGCGATCACGCCGGTTCCCGGTGCGGCAGGCTTCAGGAATACCCGGCCCGCTCCAAAAACCCCCGTTACTTCGTGAGGGATACTGGTTCCCTTCATCGGAACATCAATCAGATTCTTTTTCGCGTCCTCGATGCCTTTTCGAATGGCCTCCGGCACCTCTGTCGCCTTTCCTAATCCGGCGCCGACCCGGCCTTTACCGTCGCCAACCACCACCAAGGCGCTGAAGCTGAAACGACGTCCGCCTTTTACCACTTTCGCGACGCGGTTGATATATACTACGCGTTCCGTAAACTCGCTTACATTTTCTTCAAATCTTTCGTTTCTGTCATTTCTCGCCATGCTTTACCCTCCTTTTTGATTTCAACTAAAACTGCAGTCCCGCTTCCCGGGCGCCTTCCGCCAGAGCCCTGACCCGGCCATGGTATATTGCACCGCCCCGGTCAAATACGACCTCTGTGAAGCCTTGGTCAACGGCTCTTTTGCCGATTTCCAGGCCCACTTTCTTAGCGGCTTCCACGTTGCCGGTATGATCCATGGTCCCCTTTAGCGGCGCCTCCAGGGTGGAGGCCGAAAAGAGGGTTACACCTTTGGTGTCGTCAATAATTTGCGCATAGATATGCTGTAGACTACGGTATACAGCCAGTCTTGGACAGCCTGGCGTTCCCTTGATGTTCTTTCGGATTCGGAGATGCTTTTTTCGCCGTACCGCCTTTTTATTGATCTGGTTAATCAAGAATTCTCACTCCTTTGTTTTCGGATAGTACGCGGCGATGCAACCGTCAGCCATCCGTTTTGAGTGCCGCCATATGGATGCACAATATACCCATGCATTCCTCTAGCCAATTTCTCAGCCTGGCTTTCGAATACTTATGTTGGCTGGACGAAGCCAACAACGTCAGAGGGAAAGATGGCCCGCTATCCCGTTTTGGCGGTGATAGCTTTGTCTCTGACTAGGCGGCGAGTTCGGTCAAAGGGGGAGCGTACTACATCGTACGTGACCGCTTTGGCTGGACGACGCCAACAACGTCAGAGGGAAAGATAGCCCGCCAAAACTAGGCGCGTTTGCCGGCCTTGCCTGCCTTCAGCCTCACCGTCTCATTGGAGTAGCGGATGCCTTTCCCTTTGTAAGGCTCAGGCTTACGGATCTTGCGAATATCTGCGGCAAGCTGCCCTACGGCTTGCTTGTCGGCGCCTTTGACGACAATCCTCGTGGGGGCGGGCACTTCGATAGATAAACCGGGGCCCGGTTCGACCTCTACGGGATGAGAATAGCCGATCGCCAGAACCAGCTTGGTTCCCTGCATCTGCGCTCTGTATCCGACGCCGACCATATCCAGGGTAATCTCAAAGCCGCTGCTCACACCGGTGACCATATTCTGTATCAGCGCTCTGACCAATCCATGGTAAGAACGGTTCAGCTTTTCGTCATTCGGCCGGGTTACCGAAATCTGATCGTTGTCTAGGGTCACGGAGATTTCTCTGGGAAAAGATTGAGAAAGCGTACCGTTTGGCCCTTTCACGATGATATTCGTGTCTTCAATTTTGACGTCGATCCCTGCCGGAACGGGAATCGGTAGTTTTCCAATTCTGGACATTTTCAGCCTCCTGCTTACCAGACGTAGCAGAGAACTTCTCCGCCCAGTCCGCGTTTTCTTGCTTGCTTATCGGTCATCACACCCTGCGATGTGGAGATGATGGCAATCCCGAGGCCTCCCAGGATCCTTGGCACTTCGTCTTTCTTGGCATAGACGCGCAGCCCGGGCCTGCTGATTCTTTTAATGCCCGAAATGACCTTTTGCTTATTGGGTCCATATTTCAAATGTACACGAAGCAAACCTTGCCTACCGTCTTCAATGTACTCGAAATCCTTAATCATACCCTCTTCTTTAAGAATTTGAGCCAGCGTCTTCTTTAATCTCGAAGCGGGAATTTCCACTTTTTCGTGATTCACGGAATTCGCATTTCGTATGCGGGTCAAAAAATCCGCAATGGGATCCGTCATAACCATGATCCACAGTACCTCCTCTCGATGCGCCTGTCTTGATTACCAACTGGCTTTCGTTATGCCGGGAATCTGTCCTTCATATGCCAGCTTTCGGAAACATATGCGGCAGACGCCGAATTTCCGCATATAAGCATGTGGACGACCACAGATCTTGCATCGGTTATACGCTCGAACCTGGTACCTTTGCGGTCGTTGCTGCTTGTTGATCAGGGATGTCTTTGCCATTCACTTTCCTCCTTTGGCTTGCTCTTTTTCCGCCATACGGCGTTGCCTTCGTCGTCCGGCTCAGTCATGTATGTCTGGATACACTCCTTCTCCGTCCTTCCTCGACGCCTTGTCTGGCGAAAAAACTTCTTCGCCAAAGCTGGTTGCTTGCTCTTTTTCCGCCATACGGCGTTGCCTTCGTCGTCCGGTTCAGTCATGTATGTCTGGATACACTCCTTCTCCGTCCTTCCTCGACGCCTTGTCTGGCGAAAAAACTTCTTCGCCAAAGCTGGTTGCTTGCTCTTTTTCCGCCATACGGCGTTGCCTTCCTTAGCCAGAGTT
>WRMS01000100.1 GCA_009777025.1 Clostridiales bacterium
AAGCATGCCGCCTTCGTTACTCCAGGAATTGTAAAGTTCCCAATTGCCTCCATCAATAAAGCCGCCATGAAGGACATATTGCTGATGGACGATGGTGGTGCCGTCCAACGCATAAAAGGTAACCTGATAGCTGTTTACTGCTGCGAATGCGGGTGCAACAACAGCGAATACCATTAGAAATGAGAGTAGTATCGCTAAGCTTTTCTTCATGAATTCCGTTCCTCCAAAATCATATTTTCGCCTCTTTTCTTCTGGAGTCAGGCTTCTCCGCCGCCATATGCAGCTTAGACAAGAACCTAGGTTTCACTTGGCATTCGTTGCCTGTGATAACCAATAGTTTCTAAATCCGCTACGCTTTGGCGTTTTTCAGCCGGATATCCCGGGAACCGGCAAACCCTTCCGCTACTGTAAGGCAGCCCTCCTTCCCGTTTTATTTTTTTACACAACATGATTATTTCAACAGTATAGTTGAACGTTCATACCCGCTCCGCCAGATAATTTGCCTCAACGCAGGAACAGAAAATGCATGCCTTTGAGGTGCCAGTTACTATCTCTCTGCCTTCATCGGATAGGAACGGAACTATCGACTCGCTACTCTGCTTCCGCCTCTGCCTCTGCCTCTACCTCTGCTTCTTCTGGTTCAAGATAGTTTTTCACGCCATATTCCTCATATTTGCCTTCAAGCCAGCTTTCGAATCCCGACGACATTTTTTGATCCATCAGTACGTTCCGGATATCTTCTTTGACTTCCTCATAACTGGCAACGCGTTCCTCTTCTTTCTCCTGTACGTGGATAATATGATAGCCAAAATACGTTTGCACCGGATCGCTTATCTCGCCCGGCGCAAGGGAAAAGGCCGCTTCTTCAAATTCCGGAACCATATCCCCCCGGTAGAAAAAGCCCAATTCCCCGTTGTTGTTTTTGTTGCTTTCATCAAGGGAATACTCTGCCGCTAACGCTCCGAAGTCGGCGCCACCATTGAGTTTACTCTTTACTTCGATCGCCGTCTCTTCGTCTTCAACCAGAATGTGCCGAGCCATGATCTGCTCCTGCAGCGTATAGTTATCCTTGAATGCCTCATAATAGGTTGACATTTCGCTTTCGGTTACAGTAATGTCCCTTGCCAGCACTTTCGTGAATTCGATATTGATTCTCGCGTTCTCCCGCAGGTCGTCCATGGTCATATTATAGGATTCCAGAATTTGGTTTAAATACTCAATATTCCCGTCATATTGTATCAGCAGGTCGTCAATCCTCGATTGAATTTCTTCTTCGCTGGCGACAATACCGTACCTTTCTACTTCCAGTTCCCTGATCCGATCCGAAATGAGCGTATCCAGTGCTGCTTTGCCATTTTGCTTAAACAGGACTTCGTATAAATCCTCTTTCGTAATCGGATCTCCGTTCACGACAGCCAGGACGTCATCCGTGCCGGCGCTATTACCAGAGCTGCTTTCGCAGCCGCCGGCAACCAGGACCAGGCTTATACACGCGACGAAAAGAAGCGCGATAACCAGATATTGACTAATCTTACCCTTTTGAAGCATAAGGATCTCCTTCCGAATGAAGCCGTATGCCATTTCTTTAGCGCCCAACGCCCGGGCGAAAGCCCGAGGGCCGGACGCCTCGCCTTTCGTCATCGACGGAAGGCGAGGCATTGGCATTGCTTACCTCTTACAAAATTTCTTCCCTTATTGGCGTAAATACGTCCAGTATGATGCTGTCTTCCAGCGCTTTCAGACTGTGCACCACCGTTTTTCCCGCATAGAAGCTGTCGCCTGCGCTGAGAACGATGGTCTCTTCACCGACCGTCGCTTCAAAGCTTCCTCGAACCACATAGCTCACTTGCTCATGGTCGCTGTGGCTATGTGCGGGGCCGATTCCGCCTTTTTCAAAATGAAGCTCGGTCAGCATCAGCCCGCCGCCCATGCTCAGTATCTTACGGGATGACAATTCATCAATCGCTCTCGCTTCTATTTCCTTGCCCTTAACAATCATAGCGCTGCCTCCCTCTTTCTATCTGCCCATAAGCAGGTTTGGTAGAAACATACTGATGGCGGGTACATACGTGATCAGGAGCAACGCCCCCACCATAGCCAGGATGAAGGGTACCAGCGCCACAGAAAGGCTTTCGATGCTGACGTCGCAGACACTACAGGTTACATAGAGGTTTTGGCCTACAGGCGGGGTGAAGAAACCGATGGCGAGGTTGACCACCATGACAATCCCAAAGAAGACCGGGTCCACACCCAATTGGACCATCATCGGCAGAAAAATAGGCGCCATAATCAGGATCGCCGCATTGGTCTCCATCAGGCAGCCTACGATCAACAACAGGCCGTTGATCAATAACAGGATGATATACTTGTTATCCGACACGCTCATGATCGCCCTGGCAATAGCGTCCGGGATGCGTTCACTGGTCAGCAGCCATCCGAAGAGGGTCGCCGTCGCCACGATAAACATGACCACAGCCGTGTTGACCCCAGCCCGGATCAGGATTTGATACATATCTTTCAGTTTGAGTTCTTTATAGACAAAGAGGCCAATGACAAAGCCATAGGCGACCGCTACCGCCGCGGCTTCAGTGGGGGTAAATATCCCTCCATAGATGCCGCCCAGAATGATGATGGGCATAAGAAGCGCCCATATGGCGTCTTTTGTCGCTTTAAGCACTTCCCTGATCGAAAACTTCTCTTCTGTTCCTTTGTATCCCCGTTTCTTCGAGATGAAATATACCACGAGCATCAGCGACAAACCAACTATGATCCCGGAGCCAAAGCCGCCAAGAAACAGCGCGCCGATGGAAACGCCCCCCACCACGCCGTAGGTCACCATCGGTATGCTGGGGGGGATGATGACGCCAATGGAACCGGCCGCGGCCGAAACGGCGGCGGAGAACTTGATGTCATAGCCCGCTTTCGTCATCGCCGGGATCATGATGCTCCCGATGGCCGCTACCGTCGCGGCGCTGGAGCCGGAAATCGCCGCAAAAAACATACAGGTCAGGATACATACAATGCCCAGGCCTCCGGTGATGGAACCGACCAGCTTATTGGCTAAGTTGATGAGGCGGCGGGATATGCCCCCCCCCTCCATCAGCGCCCCGGCTAAGGTAAAGAAGGGGATCGCCATCAGGGGGAAGGAATCGGTGGCGGTAAACATTCGCTGCGCCACCACCATCAGGGATATATTGTTGGTGGTCAGCACCAGGCCCAGAACCGAGGAAAGCCCCAGTACAATGGAGATGGGGATATTGATGACCATCAGTACGGCAAAGCTGGTAAATAGTATCGCGCCCACAATCAATCCCTCACTTCCACGACTTCATTTTTAATGAATAACGACTGGATAAAGCGAACCGCCATTAAGAACGTCCCGACCGGGATGGCGGCGTATGCCCACCACATCGGTATCCGCATAGCCGGTGAAATCTGATTGCGTAAATACTGCATTTGCACGATGTTAAAGCTTACATACATTACCACAAGGCAGAAAATCACTACGATGACTATCCGGATATATTTGGCAAATTGCTGGACCTTTTTGGGGAGGAGACCGATCACGATCGAAATCCCGGCGTGGGCGCTTCTTTTCACGCCAATGCTGGAACCCACGAAGGTCACCCATACCATGAGATAGCGGGACAATTCCTCTGACCAGGGAAGGGACCCCTTAATAACAAACCTGAAGAATACCTGTAAAACAGTCACTATCGTCATAATCGCTACAAGCGGCGCTACGATTATTTCTTCGATATTATCGATAAGCTTCTTTACAATCCCCATGTGTTCCCTCCACTACTACTATATTCGGGGTTCAATACAGGCCAAACTCGTTCTACTACTCGTGATTTTCGTCATAGGACAAGAACTCATAGGGTCTGCATGGACTCATCTAACGTTCAGCATGGGCCTGAACCCTTTGCTGAACGAAGATTCGTTCAACGGCTTGCGTTGTGTTATGGCATAATGGATATACGCAAAAAGAACGGAAATACGATATCCATAATACTATCTTGTTCATTATTTGCTTATCTTGTAGAGGGGGCGTCCGAATTTGTTATCGAAAGCAATTCCGGGCGCCCCCTCATCCTTTACGGCGTCTAACAAGATCAACTATTGGCAGCCTGATTCAGGCTATGCTTCGTTCCCCAGAATTTTACTTCTGCGCGTCCTGCACCTGCTTAATCAAATCCGCGCCGATTTGGCTTTCGTATTCCGCGTACACCGACTGAACGGCGTCGAAAAACACTTGCTTATCCACAGTATTGACTGCCATGCCGGCGGCTTCCAGTTCATCTTTCAGCCTGGTGTTCATATCGTCCAGAAGGCCTCTTTCGTATTCGCGGGCTTCCAAAGCCGCTTCCCGGATGGCGCTCTGCGTCGCCGCGTCAAGACCGTCAAAGAAGGATTTGGCGATCAGAAGGGGCGCCGGCGCATAGAAATGCTCCGTAAGGGAAAGGTATTCCTGCACTTCGTAGAACTTGGATGTATTGATGATCGCCAGCGGGTTTTCCTGGCCGTCTACCGTATGCTGCTGCAAAGCGGTAAACAATTCGCCTAAGGCCATCGGCGTGGGATCCGCACCCATCGCCCTGAAGCTTGCCATATGGATCGGACTTTCCATCGTCCGGATTTTTAATCCTTGCAGGTCTTCCGGTTTCGTAATCGCCCTGACGTTATTGGTAATATTTCTAAAGCCGTTCTCAAAGTAGCAAAGCCCGACAATTCCCTGCTCGTCCAGGGTATCAAGAATATTCTGGCCAATGGAGCTATCCAAAATCTCCCTGGTCTTCACGGTCTCGCTGAAGATAAAGGGCAGGTCAAACACCATAAACTGCGTGGTGAAACTGGACAGCGGCGCCGTGGAAACGATGCACATCTCAACGGTCCCCAACTGCAGGCCTTCGATCAGATCTCTTTCATTCCCTAACTGCGAACTGTGGAACACTTCGACTGACACATTGCCGTTGGTCTTTTCGCTCACGCGTCTGCCAAAGTCTTCGAGCCCTAACTGATAAGGATGGTCCGGCGCCAGCACATGGCCGATACGGATCGTGGTGGAAGGAGCGGCCGGCGTGGTCGTTGTCGGCGGCTCAGTCGTTGCCGGCGGCTCAGTCGTTGCCGGCGGCGTAGTCGTTGCCGGCGGCGCAGCATTGTTGTTTGACGACGAACCGCCGCCGCATCCCGCTAATACAGTAAGGGACATGAGGATGATCAGCCCTATCGCCAGAAATTTAATCTTTCTCATTTTTTTCCTCCTATGTGTACAATCTTAGTCTTTCCCATTTATACCAATAAGACATACTAGATCTGTCTCCATCAACACCCCCTCGCCTGCTCGCTATGCAGACTTTTTCTTACTGATTCTCCAAAATCTCCATGAATTTCTCTGCTTCCGCATCGCTGATCTTATAGGAATGCTCTGCGTCAACAGGAAAAGAACCAGCTCTGACTTCTTCGCTGTACGCCGTGAAAGCCTTTTGCAGCTCCCCGCCGATATCTGCGTATTTCTTTACAAATTTCGGCGTAAAGTTATCGTACATGCCGACCATATCGGCATAGATCAGTAGCTGACCGTGTGTGTAGCTGCCTGCGCCGATGCCCAGAATCGGGATTTCCGCGCGTTTGGTGATCTCGCGGCCAACAATGGCGGGAACACCTTCCACCAGGATAGAGCAAGCGCCGGCTTCCTCGATTCTCTTCGCCTGCTCGACCAGCTTAATCGCCGCGTCAGCGCTTCGTCCCTGCGCTTTGTAGCCGCCAAGCTGCCCGGCAAACTGGGGCGTCAGCCCGATATGGCCCATCGTCAGGATGCCCGCGCCGGAAATAGCCCGGATACGGCTGAGGATATCCACGCCCGCGCCCTCCAACTTGATACAGTCGCAGAGCGCTTCTTTGATAAAGCGCCCTGCGTTGGATATGGCTTCTTCGTCAGAAACCTGATAAGACATATAAGGCATATCGCCGATGAGAAAAGTATCCGGCGCTCCCCGGCGCACAGCCTGGCTCTGGCGGATCATATCGTCCATGGTAACCGGAAACGTAGTATCGTAACCCAACAGTACCATACCCAAAGAATCGCCGACCAGAATCATATCCACGCCGGCGCGTTCCTGATATTTGGCTGTCAGGTAATCATAACAAGTAAGAAATACTATTCTTTCACCAGCGTCTTTCATTCGGTTAAAGTCCAAAATCGTCTTTTTCATTAAGCAGCAACTCCTTTAATATATTATATTATCGTGCTTTCAGGCACTTGGAGGGTTAACTGAATAAAGCCGCAAAAACTGGTTTCTGATTATATGGTGATTCGATTTTCGTAAGCCCATGAAAATACGTCAAATGCAAATGGTAGCTTATTGCATTTTATCTTTCCGCTAACCCGTTGTCAATACTTCTAGACACAATCGCCCCTGAAATGTTAAATGATTTTTAACAAATTGTTCATATAATTATTATTTGTTTTCGGGGGAAATAGACCAACCCCGCAAATTTAAACCTTGATTATGTCTACCGGTTATTGCAAACCCCTTGCCCGCCATGTATAGTTGAGACGTCGTCCCTATACTATTTATAAAAAGAGAGAGTGATCATGATCCGAAAAAAGGACTTAAGCCCTTCCGCCACGCGCCTCATCATGCAATCCGTCTATTTGCTCTATTGGGGAACGAATTTTATCACCGGCCAATATAGTGCTGTATTTCTGCGCGGGTTTCCTTTCCTGTCGGACTTCTTAGTCGGTATGACGATTTCCTGCGGCTCGCTGATCTCGACTGCGGCCCAAATGTTCTGGGGCAATATTGCGGATCACGCCAAAACGAAAAATAGAATTCTCATCATTACCATCATGGGCGTGATTACCGGCCTTTTCCTGCTCATCACGCCAAATCATAGCAGCCTGCTGACCTTGTTTCCCACGACGCTCTTCCTCTACTTTTTTCTGACGATTCCCGGTGTGATGGTGGATACCATCATCGTCGAAAACGTACAAATGACCGGCGTCCCATTTGGCAGAATACGCGTCTTTGCGTCAGCGGGCGCGGCTGCGGGCGCTTTGATGATATTTCTCTTAAGTCTGCGTATCACGATCGTTCCTTCCTCGACATTTCAGGTCGCCATTGCCTGCGCCGGGTTAGCGCTGTTTCCGGTCATGTTTCTGCCTGAAACGAAAGGCCACGCGTATAAGCAGAAGAAAGATAAAGCAAAAGCAAACTATAAAATCGTTTTGAAAAATCCACGTATGATCCTGCTCCTTTGTTTTCTTCTCCTGATTTTTACCGGCACCCAAGCGACAAACCTTTTCCTGAGCGTGCACTATTCTTCGGCGGAGGGGCTGAACGCCGGTCTGGGGAGCTATGGATTGTTTTTCGCGTTTTGTATCGGCTGCGAGGCTTTGGTGATGACATTGGGGAATCGCTTATGGCAGTCGATGAATATCTATCATGTCTTCACTCTCACCGGTTTCGCCGCTTTCGGCCGTTCGTTCATCGTCTATCTCGCTCCGAATATCTACGTACTATGCTTACTTGCCATATTTCAGGCGCTGCTCTTCGCTCCCTTGTGGACACGGTTGTCGCCCTACGTGAACAGCATCGTTCCCAAAGAAGCGCGCGCTACAGGCCAGGCAATCTGGAACGTCATCGTAGCCGGCGTCGCGCCCATGATTGGCTCCGCGCTGGGGGGCACGATTGCGGAAATTTTTGGCGTGCGGAACGTCTTTGGCGTGGCTTCCGCCATTTGTCTGGTTTCCTCCGTGGTATTTTTCTTTCTCTTCAACCGGCAAAAGCGCTATGATCTGCTTCACCCGATCATTCCGGACGAGGATTAGCGTGTCTATCAGAACCTGCCAAAGGCTGAGGGATAGCAACCGGCAGGCACGGCGCTATGCGCAGGTCAAACACCAAAACGACAAGTTGTGTGCGCCATACCGGCGATGAGTCGCCGTCCGTGGCTCCCATCGCCTGAAAAATCATCGTGATTTTTCCATGGCTTAGACAAGC
>WRMS01000101.1 GCA_009777025.1 Clostridiales bacterium
TTTCTACTGATATCCCGTAGTACATACAGCAAGCGTTCGTGGCGGAACTGGCAGACGCGCTAGATTCAGGTTCTAGTGCTCGCAAGGGCATGGAGGTTCAAGTCCTCTCGACCGCATCCAAGATGAAGCAGGGCTTCTCGGGTTTCCGGGAAGCCTTTTTCCATGCGCGTAAATCAATAGGAATCTGCCTCCGAATGCCCTGCGGCACGGGGAAACGGAAAGAGAAGTTTGCGCCGTTTTTACATAGCGCTTACATGATGATGATAGTTGAGGGATTGTTTTTACAGTGTAATAGGACTGTAAAAAATATTGAGGAGTGAGCATCATGAAAAAAATTCTCTGTGTAACGACGCTGGTTTTTGTCCTTTGTTTTTGCTTTGCTTCAGCAGCATTTGCCGCCCCGCTGACCTTAGAGATCGACGGAACAGTTGTCCGGCCCTCTGTGGATCCGATGATCGATAACGGCGTTACCTTAGTGCCTCTGCGTTTTATCGCCGAAACGCTGGGCGCAGAAGTGAATTACAACGCCGCCTCCAGAAGCGTAACCGTTGAGACTGCCGCTTATTCGATTGTTCTCACCGTCGGCTCAACCGGCTACACCGTCAACGGCGCCGCCAGAACCATGCTTGCCGCGCCGCAGATTGTCAACGATTTCACTATGGTGCCTTTGCGGGTCATCTCGGAAGCGATCGGCGCGCAAGTAGAATATATTGCCGACACAAGCACCGTCACCGTCAGCTATTTTACAACCATGAGCGGCAGCGTCAAAGTCAGCGGCTCCACCACTGTGCAGCCGATCGCCCAGGCCGCCGCCGATAAACTGATGCTGATGAACAGCGGGTTATCGATCACCGTAGCCGGCGGCGGATCCGGCGCAGGCATCAACGACGCCAAAGCCGGTACGAGCAATATCGGTTTGAGTTCCCGGGAATTGACCGACGATGAACTGCAGGAACTCACGCCATACATTGTGGCGCAAGACGGGATCGCCGTCATCGTACATCCCTCCAATCCTGTTGGCAATCTGACGAAAGAGCAGGCGTCTCAACTGTTCTTGGGAGAAATCACGAACTGGGCCGATGTAGGCGGCAATAACGCCCCGGTCTTCGTTCAGACCCGTGAAACCGGTTCCGGTACTCGCTCCACGCTGGAAGAAATGTTGCTGAACAGAGAATCTGTCTTATCCACCGCTACGCCATCCACATCCTCCGCCCTGATTAAGCAGTCGGTTGCGGGAAGCGCTAACGCAATCGGTTATGATTCCATTGGCTTTGTGGATAGCAGCGTAAAAGCCGTATCATTAGACAATGTTAACGCGACCGAAGAATCCGTTAAATCCGGCAACTATCTAATGGGGCGCGACCTACTCGTCGTGACCAAAGGCCGTCCGAGCGGCGCCAGCGCAATGTTTATTGATTATTTGCGCAGTAAGGATTGCCAGGACAATTTTGTTGTCAAAGAAGGCTATATCTCCTTGTACTAATACGATGAAAAAAGCGTTTCCCTTTGATATGCCGCAAATGCTGATCACGCTTCTCTCCGTGATCAGCATCGCCATTATCGCATTTATCTTTCTCTTCGTATTCTCGAAAGCCTGGCCTGTATTTCAGCACAATGGGCTCAGTTATTTCATCAGCGGCGGTTTTGATAAGCAAATCTCCGACGCGTTTTATTCCTCAGCGGATGACCCGTCCCTGTCCTTCGGTATGCTTGGCCTGATTCTTGGTACTTTACTGACTACCACTTTCTCGCTGATCATCGCCGGCTTGATGGGCGTTGGCGCCAGCATATTTATATGCGAATATACCTCAGGGCCTGTATCGCAGATTTTACTCGCTCTGGTGCGTCTTCTTGCCTCCATCCCTTCGGTGATTTTCGGCCTGATCGGCATCGTCACGGTTGTGCCTGTGGTCGAAAAGCTCCTGATCACCATTGATATGCAAATTGCCTATATCCCCTATTTTCAGATGACCGGAAAAAATATGCTGTCCGCGATTATTGTTCTGACTTTTATGATCGTTCCTACGGTGATCTCTTTGTCTGCCGACGCGATCAAAGCCGTGCCGCCGGTTTATAAAGAAATAGGCTATTCTTTCGGTATGCGTCATTTTCGCGTGGTATACAAGATCATCCTGCCATCCGCCCGTTCGGGGATTATCGCCGGATTGATTCTGGCAGCCGGGCGCGGAATCGGCGAATCGATCGCCGTATCTATGGTGTGCGGCGGCCTTGGTATTATTCCCAAAGCCGGGTTCGGTTTTATCAATTTCCTGGCGCCGACCCTTCCTCTGGCGCCTGCTATTATCAACAAATCAGAAGCTATGGGTTCTATGCCCGTGGAAGCGGCTTTGTTCTCCTGCGGCGCGACTCTATTGGTGATCGGGGCTTTCCTGAGCATTGGCGCGGGGGTAGTACAAAAACAGCTGAGAAAGGCGGCCGGTTATCATGATTGATGGCATCAGCGCGTTGCGTCCCCAAAAGCATTGGATAAGCAGCGTTTTAGGCAATATCGCTTCCTTTCTCTCCATGGGGATCATCGTCTGCGTGTGCGGCTTAATCCTGATCCTTATCTTTTATCACGGCGCGGAGGTTGTTTCCTGGGATTTTTTGATCACCGAACCCAATCCATCAGCGATTCATACAGAATCGGGCGGTATCCTTACGCCTATACTCGGTACGATGATCCTGACCCTCGTCGGGATCCTGTTTGCGCTGCCTTTCGCGCTGGCGACCGCTCTTTTTCTATGCTTTTATTCGAAAAAGGGCTTTCTTAAAACACTGGTGAAAAGTGGTGTGGATATCCTATCCGGGGTACCCACCATTGTCATTGCTTTATTTGCTTTAGCCATATTCACACAGCCCTATATGGCCTTTCTCAGTTCCGCGATCGAAGGCGTGGAGGGAAGTAACCGCGCTTACGGCAAATCCTTTCTGGCAGCCGGCGTGACCATGGCGATCATGATCCTGCCTTTCGTGATCAAAGCCATGGAGGAATCCCTAAAAAACGTTCCTCAGGCATATATCGACGGCGCCTATGCCCTGGGCGCCAATAAATGGACGACAATCCGCAGAGTCGTATTATTAAGCGCCCGGGACGGTCTGGTTACCGGCACGATACTGGGCATGGGACGTATCATTGGCGATACGGCTATCGTATGGCTGGTCCTGGGCGGCACGATCAGGATGACCGGTTTGCAGCCCTGGTACGCCGTCGAAAATTGGTGGTCTACGCTTACCAATACCGGATGTACGCTGACCAGCTACATCTATTTCACTTCGCCAGCCGGGGAGGGGAATCATTATACGGTGGCATTCGGCGCCTCGCTTGTCTTAATTGCGATAATCCTATTGCTGAATCTGGCGGCTACGCTGATCGGCGGCATAGGAGCGAACAAGCATGGATAGCATGAATAGCATGGATAGCATGGATAGCATGGAACATGCCATCGCGATCAAAAACGTCACTTGTCGCTATGGATCGACAACAGCTTTGCAAGACGTCAGCCTGGATATTCCCAAAAACGCAATCTATTCTTTTATCGGGCCATCGGGCTGCGGCAAGACGACGCTGCTGCGTTCCATTAACCGGCTGAACGACATGATCCCTTCCTTTCGAATAGAAGGTTCTATTCTGGTGGAAGGCAAGGACGTCTATGCACATTCTACGAGCGAGGATACAGCAAAGCTGAGACGCCGTATCGGGATGATTTTTCAGCAGCCAAACCCTCTGCCCTCCAGCATTCTGAAAAATCTGCTCTTACCGGTCAAAGAGCATTATAAAGGGAAGGAGAAAGACTATCGCAGTTTAGCGCTGGAAAAGCTAAAACTCTCCTTTCTCTATGAAGAGATAGCCGGCCAGCTTAACCAAAATGCCCTTTCCTTGTCCGGCGGACAGCAACAACGGCTTTGCATCGCGCGCGCCTTAATGCTGGAGCCGCCTATTATGCTGTTTGACGAGCCGTGCTCCGCCCTGGATCCCATCTCTACTTTTAAGATTGAAGAAATGCTGATCAACTTGAAGAAAGAGCGCTCGATCATTATTGTAACGCATAATATGGAACAAGCGCTCCGTATCGCCGATTATACCGCCTTTTTCTATCAGGGCAAAATCATAGAGGCCGGAGAAACCGGACAGATATTTCGCAGACCCAAAACGGATTTGTTGAAACGATATATAACCGGCAGGTTCTGAATCGTCCCGACTCAACCGGGTAATACGAATGCTATCCTGATGATTTTTGTGGCAATTCGCCGTAAAATGTGCTAAAATCTTAAATAGTTGTATAATTATTATTGGCTTGCGTAAAAAGCACAAGCAAGATTGAGGCACATAAATATGGACGAACTTACCGGAACCAAAGAGCGCATTTTTGATGCATTTATTGAAATGACCAGCTCAATGGGATACGAAAACGTTACCGTTCGCGAAATAGCAAAAAAGATCGGCATCAATGCCGCTTCCATATATTATCATTACGAGAGTAAAGAACAAGTATTGGCGCATGTATACGAGTATTATTCAGAATATTATTTCGAAAACCGAAAACCGGTCGAAGCAATGAAAGAAATGATCGAAACGGCGGATGCGGAGGAGTTCATCTTCGCCATGGCCCGCAATTTTGTAAGCGATGATCAGAAAAAAACCTATCGAATGGTGCTCATTACCAAAATTATCTATATGCGGCTGTTTCAGGACGCAATGGCAAACCGTATGTTTAACGAGAATAATCAAAATGAAATCAGGTATATTACAGATATTGTGCAGCATGGAATACAAGTGGGCAGAATTCAACCGGACTTTGAAGTGGAAATTTTCGCCAGTGTTTTGCTCAACTCTATGATCGCCATGGGGCTTGTAGCCTTTGCCGATCCCAACTATACGGCGGGGCTGCTGGATCATGAAGCCCGCGTTCGATCTATGCTGGCAAGGCTTTTCACCTCCGCACTAGCGTAAACAAAACACCACCTGCATTTTTTTGCAGGTGGTGTTTTACTATTGCGTCTTCATCCATCAAATTTACACAAGAGAATAAAAAAGGTGTATATTAATGTCGAACAAATGATGAACGCCTGGTGAATTATCGGGCGACGTCGCAGAAGCAAAGCACGAATGATCTGTGCGTGAATCCCAATGCGAATGGGGCGTTAGCCCCGTCTCAAATAAGGAATACGGAAGGATGTGTGACCATGCCCGACAGTACGCCAGTAAACAGAAGATCAACTGCCGCATTCGACAAAGCCGTTGCGAAAGCGGAGCAGCAAGCCGCCGGTTCCGGCCAGACAGCGGCAGAACAGTCATCTATGGTATCAAGAACAGAACTTGCTTCCCTTGCGTCGAAAATCGAACTATCTTCTTTAGTTAGGGAAATCAAAGAACCTGCAATCGTAGACCTCTCAGACAAAAATCTGGAAAAGTTCATTCAGCCGGAACTTATTGAAAGAAAGCCTGGAGACGACGATGGCGACGGCCCTTCCTATTCGGAAGCATTGCTCTACACCAAAGAACTGATGAAGAACTACAATACCGTCGCCCAAAGTGTTACCAGTGTGATGGGGCTTCTGCGGGATGAACAAAGCAACATTGCCATGCTTTTAGCCTTGCCGAAGCGTGTCTACGGCTATTTTACCTACGGTCCCAATGCGGACGACGACAAGCCTTTGAAGAACGCAAAGGTCGCCATCAGCGGTTTCTATACGCTTGCTTCGCCTTCAAATCCGTCTATTGTCCAGGTGGAGTGCACGACGGATGATAACGGATACTTTGAAGTGCAGATGCCCGCCGGGTATAAACTGAGTGCAGGAAGTCTGGACTTTCTTGTCACCCGGGGCAAGGTGGGCGACGAGATATCCGTGTCCAGAGTTGACTTGACCGTGGGCCAGGGCAATATAGGCAGCCATCGGCTAAAAAAGGAATTCGTTCAATCCGAAGGCATCCTTGAGCGCCTGGACGATATCATCTACCATATCAAGGATGTGCTGGAGGACCTGGACGACGCGGAGGAGGAGACTCTGGGTCAGCCCAAGGTTGTCCTGGGCGAGGAGGGTACCGAGTTTTCCCTCACCTGGGCTGGGTCGGCTATCTCCAAGTATACCTATAAATTGCTGCATCGCCTGGTCGAGCCGGAACTGACCGTTTTGAATATGAACCAAAACATCAGGCCGGTAGCGGGGAATGACCTGCGCGCCGCCTTTTCGCGTCTCGCCATCAGCGGACCCATCGATGTGGAGAGCGCCAAGAGCCAACTCCTATGGTACCCGGATACGGTTCCGATCATGTCCTCCCTCGGAATGGGCTATATCCTTTCGCTGCGGCAGGAATGGACGCCAACCAACTTTTCCCTGGGCAACCTGCTCTATTCTTTGGCCCTGGCGCCCGGCGAGGAGCAGAAACTCATCGTGACCGAACGCGCCGACGCCTATACGGTCAACGACGCCGAAACCTTAAGCGACCAAGCATCGGAAACCTATCAATCCTCTCAGGCGGACGATACATCCGCGATATACAATAGCGCGATGCGCGAGCAAATCCATGCCAGCTCGGAGTATTACGCAAAGGAAAAAGGCGGCGGCAGCGGGCTGATTACCGGCTTATTACTTGGCAGCAGCAGTTCAACAACACTTAGCGGCTGGTCAACATCCAACCAGAACTACGCTAAGGATTTTTCCAGCAACTTTGCGGAGACCTTTAACCAACAGATCCAGCGCTCGGCGTCGAATATGCGTAATGCCAGCCGAACAGGCATTCGGATGGCCACGTCGGAAGAATCGCACAGCGTGACAAGCAAGATCATCGCCAACAATAACCACTCCCATGCCCTGACCATGCAGTACTGGGAAGTCCTGCGGAACTACAGCATCAACACGAAAGTGGACGACGTGCAACTGGCTTGCTATATCCCCCTGAAGCCCGTTCGTTTCCTGCCCGCCGGCGCCAGGCAAGTCATCCAGAGTAAAGACCTCGCCGCTTTAGTATCCGGCGGAACGACAGGCGACGACAAAAGCGGCTTCTACACCCGCTACGACACGCTGCTCCGCCATTATGACGCCATTCTTCCCTATGTTCCCTTGCAACACAGAAAAGGCCTGACCACGCTGAAAACCTTTGCCACGCACCCCGCGTGGAAGTTCCAAAAGAATTATCTGGACACCACTTTTGAGGTGACGTTAACGGTCGATGGCAGTTTTCTGCCTTACGACGACATGCAGGCGTATATCGTGCTTAAGGACGGCAGGCGCATACGAGGACAGGGGATCATGACCGCTTATGACCTCGATAATCCATCGCTTGTGCCGAAGGACCGTGACGAGGTTATCCAGTTATTGAAAATACTCAGAAATAATCCCTACAGCGGGTCCTATACCGCTACCTTCATGGTTCCCACCGCCGCCAGGGAGGAGTTCTCCCATCTCGAATTCGGGCCTGCGGCAGCGGGTGCGTTCGCCTCGCTTGTGTCGGCTTCGCAAGGATTTTTCTCAACGGGGTCCTCCGCGACAAGCTCGGCGAGCGCGTATACCTTCATCAGTCACTACATGCCGTCTTATCTGGCCGGATACGCGGCGAATCCTTCGAGCATTCCGGATTTCCCTGGGTTTGCTTCGCTATTTACCGGATTAATCAATGAGCAGTACAAACAAAATAGGTATCGCCTCAACCAATCCGAGCTTAGCCGGATCGGGCCGCCCCGCTTGGGCAAAGTCCTTGTGGAGAGAGTCGATTCGGATCCGGAAATCCTGATCCAGCGGGAGGGGAATATCCCTCCGGCAAAGACCACCCTCCGCTTTGGCTTCGACAGTGTCATTCCTATGATGACCATGACGCAGCTCCAATCCATCGAAGCGACCTTTCAGCATGTGGTGGAGAATACCATCGCCTATTCCCAGGCGGTATGGCTGTCGCTCACCGCGGACGAACGCGCCATGCTGCTCGAACTTTTCAGCATCGGGGTGCCCGCCGCCGGCGGAACAGACCTGGGCGCGCAG
>WRMS01000102.1 GCA_009777025.1 Clostridiales bacterium
GGTGGCGCCGCCTATGAGGAGAATCCCCTTATGCCCCGCGTCCTGAAGGTAGCGGAACATCATCAGGGCGGTAAAGTGTCCAATATGCAGGCTGTCGGCTGTTGGGTCAATACCAAGATAAAAGGTGATCTTGTTATCCGACTGCAGGATCTCTCTCAGTCTCTCTGTGTTGGTGCACTGGTGTACATAGCCCCTTGCGTCGAGGAGGGAAAATACGTCAATTGCCATAGTCAAACACATTCCTTTACCTGGTTTTTGTCACGGCCTCAGATTATCAGGCGAAAAATATTATAGTATGCGCCCCTTGCTTTGTCAAATGTACCGGCGCCACCATGTGACCGGCGCCGCCATTGTCGTCGATACGTTGTAACTTAACAGAATTGGCTCACATGGCATAGAGTTTTCGGCTGGTCTTGTACGCCAGGTACACTGCGCCGAAGGATAAAGAGAGGACGCCTGTTCCCACCATGAACGAAAGAGTAAAGCCGCCGCTGAAGTCATACATAAAGCCGATCAGGGGCGAACACAAAGTGCTGATTACGCTCTGGCCCAGCGAAAGCGCCACATAGATTCTGCTGTAATCCCGTTCGCCGTATACCGTGGAGGTCAAAAGCGGCGTCCCCACCGAGATGAGCGTCAGCAGATTGCCCGAAAGAAAAGCGCCGATCGCCAGGAAGAACACCGGCGTCCAGACGCCGGTCAGCAGGAGCAGCATAGCGCTAAAACCGATTCCCAATACAGCGTACATCATCACCATTCCGCCGGCTTTGTCGCTCACAACGCCCAAAACGACTTTGCCTGCTACATTTCCGATCATGCCCAGCGAAGGTAGGAAAGCAGCCGCGGTAGCAGTCAATCCAAGGGAAATGCCATACGCTGTCAATATCTGGTTGTATCCGCCCACGAATCCGCTGACGCCAAATATGAACAGCATGAAAATAAACGAAATCGACCGGATTGCTTTTTCATAGGGAACACCGTTCAGCGGTTTCTTTTCCGTGTCCGCAGGATCCGCATCCCGGTTCCGGTCCTCCCGCGCCCCGCCGCCGGACGCATCCTCTTCCGTTTCTTCGTAGCCGTATGGCTTCAAGCCTTTATCGGAAGGCTTAAGCGCAACGACAAACATCAGAAAGGGCATAAGGATCAGGCCGACGATGGCCGCGTTCACAAAATAGGCGACTCTCCAATTATAGGCTTGGATAATCCACGCCAGGACAGGATTCATGATCGCGCCGCCGATCCCGGAAAAAGTCATGGCTATCCCGATAGCAAAGCCTTTCTTCTTAACGAACCAATTATTGATCAGGATCGGTGGAATGATCATCTGGGTCGGCGGACCGACAAAACCCATCACAGCGCCGATTGCATACCATTGCCAAAGATGGGTAAAGGTACTCGTAAGGGCCATCCCGGCGATCATCACAAGCATACAGCTTGACATCAATAAGCGAAGATTGATCTTAGCCATCATTTTATTGAGCAAGGCCAGGGATATAAAGCTGAAGACGCCGCGAATGCTCATGGACAGCTGATACTCCCCCATCCCGAACTCCAGTTCGGTAAGGATGGGAACCAGATATTGCCCCGCGCTGTTTGCCGTCAAGCCAAAGCCAAAGGAAATGGCGCAACAGGAAGCAAGGACAGCCCAGGCATAATGCATTTTCTTCATGTATATAACCTCGTTTTTCTCTGCAGAAGAACCTGCGTGGCTACAGTTTAACCCATTTGCATCCGGAACGCAAACAGTAAGGGTACCAGAGCGAGTTAGGCCTGTGGGGACGATTCAGAACCTAGGGCAAGAGCTGAGAGATAGCGTCCAGCAAGGCGGTAGGCGCTCACCTACTCTACCGGCTTATGACAAAATATAACTTTGAAATCCGGTTATATAGTGTAATCGTAGCTGTTTTTATGTATAATGGATTTGAAAACCGGAAAATCAAGAAAGGTCGGTTCATAATGATACTGCTCTATAAAGGAAAAACCAAAGATGTATATGACTTGGAGGACGGCCATTATCTGCTTCAGTTTAAGGACGACATGACGGGCGAAGGCGGCGTATTTGATCCCGGTTCCAATGCGGTCGGCCTCTCTGTCAGCGGCGCGGGCATTGCCGGCTTAAAAATGACCGTTCATTTTATGAATCTGTTCAACGCACAGGGAATCCATACGCATTTCGTATCTTCCGATTTGGAAAAAGCGACAATGACCGTACTCCCCGCAACCAAATTTGGCCGCGGCGTGGAAGTGATCTGCCGCTTTCGGGCAGTCGGCAGCTTTATCAGACGGTACGGCGACTATATCCCCTCGGGCGCCGCTCTGCCTGACTACGTGGAAATGACCTTGAAAGACGACGAACGGGGCGACCCGCTGATCAACAAGGACGCCTTGCACGCGCTCAATATTATGCATTCTGCCGAATATGACGTCATCGCCGAGATGGCCAGAAAGATTGCCCGCATCACTCGTGACGAGTTGGCGAAAAAAGGCATGGAGCTCTATGACATCAAGTTGGAATTCGGCCGTACAGGCGGCAGGATTTGTCTGATCGACGAGATCTCGGGCGGCAATATGCGGGTCTTCCGGGATGGACAACCTATGGATCCGCTTACCCTCTCTGCGCTAGCTATTTTGTAAAGCAAAACTGGCCTACAAAATCTGAAGAAAGGAGCGTATGATTGCATCGAACAATCATACAACACACAACATGAACCGTATACCGTTCCATCCCGATGAGCTGAACAGCTCCGTATTTTACCCCTCGCCGATCTCCGGCCTGCCCGGACCCAGGAAGTATAATACGCCTATCCCTCCCAGAGAGAATCTACGCGCTTTGCTGAATCATGAAACGCCTTTATGGATCCCTGCCGGCAGCGATCGCAGAATGATGACGCCCCGTATAGATCCGGATAATGTAGCCCGTTGCTTTGTCTCCGACGTCCAAGCCCTGCAACCGGAAGAAAAAATAGGCGGCAAGGATAAGCACGGTATCGAATGGGTCTTTGTTCCCGTTGCCGGAGGTTCTATGGTCAAGCCGGGCAGCCCGCTGCTGGAGGATGCGAACGATTGGGAGAAGCTGGTACTGTTTCCTGACTTGGACGCCTGGGACTGGGAAGGCTCCATCGCGGCCAATAGGCCGGATCTGGAGGCGGATACCCGCGCGCTGACCGTCACCGTGCTCACCGGCTTTTTCGAGCGCCTTATCTCTCTTATGGACTTTGATAAGGCCGCGGTAGCCATGATCGATGAAGAACAGAAAGACGCGGTGAAGGCCTTGTTCGACCGTTTGGCGGATTTATACGCCGATATAGCCGTGAGATACAAGAAAGCTTATGACCCTTTGGTTTTCTGTCTGCATGACGACTGGGGAAGCCAGCGATCCCCGTTTTTCTCCCTCGCCACAGTCAGAGAGATGATTGTACCCGCGTTCAGTCGCGTCGCGCAGGCTGTACACGACGCCGGTATGTTTTTCGATATCCATTCCTGCGGAAAGAATGAGATGCTTGTGCCGGCGTATATCGAAATCGGCGCCGACTCATGGGGCGGTCAATCGATTAACGACAAAGCGATGCTGAACGAGAAATATGGCGACAAGCTCGTCATGAGCCTCGATCCGGACGTCAGCTTCACTTCTGAGATAAGCGACGAAGAAGCGATAGCCGCCGCAAAACGCTTTGTGCGGGAATACGGCCCGCGTATGGAAAAGAAGCCTTTTACCTACTCCGCGATGGGCGCAAGCCAGGCTTTTCTCGATACGCTCTATGAAGAAAGCAGGAAGCTGTTCTCTTAGTGGTGCACAGTGGCGCACAGCGGCGCGCTACGCCAGCGTCGTACCGGACAGCCAGAAATAAAGAATGACCACAAAGCCCAATACAATCCTATAGTAACCGAAGGCTTTGAAATCATGACGCCGTACATAAGCCAACAAAGTTTTAACAGCGGCCAACGATACGAGAAACGACGTCAGGCAGCCTACGATAAGCGTCATCCACTCTGACGGCCGAAAAGCAAATCCGGTCTTAATCAGTTTCAGCAGGCTCGCGCCGACCATGACGGGGATGGCGAGAAAAAAGGAGAATTCAGAAGCCACCGCCCGGCTGCAGCCCAAAAACACCGCGCCCAGTATAGTGGCGCCGGACCGGGATGTGCCGGGTACCAGGGCGAGGACTTGAAATAGGCCGATCCATAGGGCTGTGCTGTAGCTTAATTCATCCATTTTGGTGATCGCCGGTCTGCGGCGCTGCCCTTCCAGGATAAGAAACAATACGCCATATACAACCAAAGCCAGGGCAACAACCTGGCTTTTATATAAGTAACGGTTAATTCCTTCTTCAAAGATCAGGCCCAGTACCATAGCCGGTATCGTCGCCACCAGGATCTTGAATAAAAGAAACCAAATCTCTCTCTTTACCTTGACGCTTTTTTTACGTCCAAAAGGCCAAAGTTTATCGAAATACAGTATGACAACCGCTAAGATGGAGCTCCCTTGAATCACGACAAAAAACGCGTCGATAAACGCTTTGCTGAATTGAAGCGGCAGGATTTCCTCCAGAAGGATCATATGGCCGGTGCTGCTTATAGGATACCATTCCGTGATCCCCTGTACGATGCCAAAAAGAACCGCTTTCATTATTTCTGTCAATTCACACTCTCCCCGCCGTCATTCTATAAGGTTTGGGTTAAGCACAGCGCATTTTACTTATTTTCTTCGCGCAAGAACGCTGTTTCTTCCTTCCTCACAGGCCTCCATTACGTCGGACAGTTTCGGTTTCCCGATTGTCTTATGCGCATCCATCGCTTGTCTGATCTTCTGGGCAATCTCCGGAAAACGGATTTTACCGGCTAGAAAAGCCTCGACCGCGCCTTCGTTTGCTCCGTTCATCAGCGCCGGCATGGTTCCGCCTTCGCGGATGGCGTCGTATGCCAATCTCAGGCAAGGAAAGTTCTCGTAGTCCGGCTCTTCAAAGCTCAGCTCTTTGCACTGACTGAAATTGAGATAACTTCCGCAGCTTTTCAGCCTTTTGGGCCAGGTCAGCGCGGTTTGTATCGGCTGGCGCATATCCGGCAGCCCCATCTGCGCCATGATGGCGCCGTCGGCAAATTCTACCATGGAGTGGATAATACTCTGGGGATGGATGACGACCTGGATTCTGGTCACCGGAACCTGAAAAAGCCAGTGTGCTTCAATCACTTCCAAACCTTTATTCATCAAGGTAGCGCTGTCGAGCGTTACCTTTTTCCCCATGTTCCATATCGGATGGTTCAGCGCCTCTTTCGCTTCGACAAGGGCCAGTTGCTCTTTGGTGTATCCCCGAAAGGGGCCTCCTGAGCCGGTAAGGATCAACCTTCTTATCATTGCGCCGACCTGGCGCGCCTCTTCCGCGGCAACGCCCCTGGAAGTACTGGCGGCCGACGCGGTACGCCCTCCCAGGCACTGAAATATGGCGGAATGCTCACTGTCCACCGGTAAGATGGCCGCGCCGTGCGCTTCCGCCATCGAGCAAAGCAGGTTTCCTCCCACAACCAGCGTTTCCTTATTCGCCAAGGCAATCCGCTTTCCTGCCCTGGCCGCAGCAAGCACAGGCTCCAGACCGCCTACGCCGCTCATTGCAGCGACGACGACATTGGCTGAGCCCATTGTAGCAGCCAGTTTATAGCCATCCATACCATACATAATTTCCGGCATCCAACTGCCGTCTTCCTGCAGTAGCTTTTTCAACTCCATTGCCTTTTGGGCTGAAGCAGTCACTGCCAGCTTTGGCTCGAACTCCGATACCTGACGGGATAACACTTCGACATTATTGTAGCCTGTCAGCGCTTCGACGGTCAAACCCAAATGCCTGACGACCTGTAATGTTTGCACACCGATACTTCCGGTTGAGCCCAAGACTGCTACTGCATACCTTGCCATAGAACCTCCTTATTCCATCCTATGTATGTCACATGGGGCGAATTGTTGCTTCATAAGCAGATAACAGATCTTGAAATGCTCGAATATTCTTGCTGGTCATTCCTGATTGATACAGCGCGGATCCGATAACCAGGTTTTCTGCGCCGGCGCTCAAGAATTGCCGTACGTTTTGTTGATCTATCCCTCCGTCCACTTGTATTTGATACTCCAGCTTCGTTCTGTATTTCTCATTTTTTAACCATTCCACTTTTTTTAACATTTCGAGAATCGCTTTTTGGCCGCCATAGCCCGGGTTCACCGTCATCACCAGCACCCTGTCCAGAAAGGGAAGCATCGGCGCTAGCAACTCTACCGGCGTGGAAGGGTTAAGCGCCACGCCGGGTTTCATCCCCTGCTCCCGGATCATGTCCAGTATGCGATGCAGATGGGGGCACGCCTCCTGATGCACGGTCAGGCTGTCCACACCGGCTTTGGCAAAGGCCGGTATCAGGGTTTCCGGCGCCGATACCATCAGATGGGCGTCAAATTCCATAGCGCTGTACGCTCTCAGCATCCCTACCTGAGCCGGACCAAAAGTCAGATTGGGCACAAAGTGACCGTCCATGATATCCAGATGTAAGTGCCGTATGCCTTCCCCGGCTGCAAGGATAATTTCATCTCTCCAGCAGCCTGCGTCGGCAGCCAGCAAAGACGGGGCGATGATCGTTTGCATTGGCGTTTCCTCTCAGGGCGTATTGATCCCGTTTCTTTTGATATAATCTCCGTTTCGTTTACGCTTAATGATCATTTGATGGGAGAGTCGCTCCATCACGACGTCCATAGCCATTAAGTTCTTAAGGCCGGCTTGGTACATCACCCGGCCCTTGTCTTTTAAATAGCTCCCTTGTTTCTCCAGTGCCTGTATAACTTCATCCGATCGATCGTCGACAAACGCTTTGATATAGGATTCTGCTTTTTCCGTATTTTCGCATTCGCTGTCCAGATAGCCGGCGCCTTTCAAATCATTGATTCGTTGTTCTGACAGTCCGTCAAATACTGTCAGATCTACAAAGAGCTGTTCGTTTTCTACAATAGACATAGGCGATCACCCCTTTCCACTTTACTTATAGTTTATCATTGATTCCGGCTTTACTCAATGCCGAAATAACCCACATAGCGGAAAAGCCCGTAAACAAGCCCATCGGTATGGACCATAACAGAAGCATAGGCAGGTAATAATATATACCCGGGTTATTCAATAACAACCAGACAATCGCCAACTGCCCGGCATTATGCGTCGCCGCGCCGGCCAGGCTGACGCCGACGATCGAAAAGTAAGGGATACCGTAGAGCGCGGCCATGACGAAAAAGCTCAACAGACTCGCGCCGAAACCAATCCAAAAAGCAGGACTGAAGAAGCTGCCGAGCACGAGACCCGCGAGTGTCTGCCGGGCAAGGACAACCAGCAGGACCTGCCTTTTGGGCGCCAGGGTAAACGCCGTCAAGGTGACGATATTGGCCAGTCCCAGTTTGACGCCCGGCAGCGGAAGAAAGGGGGGAATCAGGGATTCCGCAGCTGAAAGGGCAAGTTCCATGGCGACCAGCATGGACAAGACTAGGAGTCTGTGCACAGATAGGTTTTGCTTATCTGAGAACGCCATCCAAAGCCGCTCCCCCTTCCCTGTCCGCGCCGGTCAGACGGATGATGATTTCGTTTGGTACACATACGATACTCTGCCCTGCCCTGAGGATATAACCGGTATTGGCGCAAACGCGATCCGGACAAGAAACGTCCCGCACGGCAAAACCACTTCCCGGTTGGAATACCAGGGAAAGCCCGCCGGCGGGACCGTCAATAGACCATTCCCTTTCCCGATCTGTGGCAATCTGATCAACAGGCAAAGAGATTGTCTCCTGCCATGGACCTTTTATTTCCAGCAGCACCGTTTCTTGTCCGGACGAAGGAAACGCCTGCCAAACAAAATACAGCATCGCCGCCAACAGGATACCCAGGAGTATCCCCTTATCTCCATTACGCAAGTACTTTAGTCTCACAATTATCCTGCAGCGGACAATTTGCACAGCCGCC
>WRMS01000103.1 GCA_009777025.1 Clostridiales bacterium
GCCACTGATCGCGACGCCGCCCCTTCGCCACTGATAGGACAAGGCGCCCAGCACGCTCGGCGGTGTGGAACTCAGCCCGCTCGTGACTGCTGTTTGCCTTTGGCCGTATTCTGTGACGCCGCTAATCGTGACAGTGCCGCCGAGCATCGGCCGGTCGGCGTCATCGATGATCCCCCCGACGTAAAACACCGGCTGCACGGTCGGGGCTAAGTATTTCCAAGTATGCGTTCCGGTGATGCCATAATTTGCCACAGTTACCGTATCCGTCCCCACTGCCGAACTTGTGTAAGCGACTGAGCCGTTCACAACTGACACCGTATCATCATTGATCAAACCAGCCAAGCCCGGTCGTGTAATCACCGTCGCATTGGTATTGCCATCATATAGTTTTGCGGCCACCACGCCATTGTCATCCCACGACAAAGCTTTCCGCTCAATGGTAAAATTCCCACTGACGGCACTGCCCATGTGTGTATCACTGGCCAGCGACGCAAGCACATAGTATGTCCCCGGGTTAACGGGCTTCTCGGCTGAATTGTAAGCGGTGCCGCCCCCAACGGTAGCAAGCGTCCCTAAATAGCGATAGTTGAAACTGTGATCCCCGATATCCCCTGCGACAGTAGCAGACGGATCACCGAGCGCTTCGCCGTACACTATACTTCCCGGCGGCGATGCAGTGACGATCGCCAGCCCTTTTTCCGTCAGGGTCAATACCACATTAATCGTCATGTCTTCATAATTCGCCAGCCCGCTGACCGTGACGGGAAGAGTAGCAGTCTGCCCTTCCACGCCACCGACCACTTTGAACTCGATACCAAATGGAGAAGTTTCCAAATCGCGAATCGCGCCAGCTGCGTTTCCGCTAATCTCCCCGCTCAGCGTATAGACCAAATTATCGTTTGCATGCCTGTATGTTGTGATAACGCGAGAGGGATTTACCGTTTGGATCTCCTCATCGTTTAAACTGACCAAGGCAGAAAAATCCGGCAATGTGGTGACAACCCCTTTGGTAATCACCTCAGTCGGTGCGGACGTCACGCTGCCGACACAGTTTATCGCGGTCACCGTAACCGATATCGTCCTGCCGATGTCCTCCGGTTGCATGTAGTAATAATAGAGATTACTTCCCACGTTTTCTACCCCGTCTCGTTTCCATTGGTAGGAAAGTGTATGTGGCGTGACGCCAAGTGTTGCGCTCAGCCCGGATGTCACAGAGGTGAGCGTCATACCATACCTTGCGTCGCCGGTGAGCGTCACTTCGCCGATCAGTGCAGGCTGCTCTATCTCGCCGACAATCACATTCCCGCCGAAAAGAGGCGGCTCTAACGGGATATTATTCTCATCGAATGTATGGAGCGGGTCATAGGTGATCGTGACAGGATATACGCCATCCGCGACGCCCGGCAAAATAGTAAATGTCAAATCCAAAATCGCGCCGTCGTCTGTGTTGTTCAAACCGGTTTCGCTGGCCCACGTTACAGGAAAAGGATTGCTTGACAGATCAGGAGACGATGAAAAAGCCATCCCGTCCCATGTGGATGCTACACCTTCCAGTCTTATCACGCTGCTATCATATGCGATCTCAAGCCCCAGGCTCTTGATCCCCGGATTATTGAGCATCGTCAGCGCGATATGCACCTCATCGCCGGCCTCGCCCGCCTCGCTTGACACCTGAATCGTCGATGGCGGCGGCTCATCAAAGGTGACAACCAAGCCGTACCACGTTGAACCTTCATTGCCGTACGCAGTAGTGCCATAGGGCACGATAGCTCTGGCGCCGGCGCGCAGCATCGAAAAACTAGAGCTAAGAATGCTGGTGGCAGGCGTCGGCGACGCAAAATACACATCATATAGATTGCGGCTGCCGCCAAAGGCATAGGGGCCAAAAGTCGTGACGCTGGAGGGTATCCTTACACTCTCTAGATTCAAGCAATAATAATATGCCGCATTGCCTATCGTTTCAACGCCATGAGGGATTTCTACATGCCGCAAACTATTGCAGCTACTGAAAACAAAATCGCCTATGGTCACAACCGTATCCGGAATCACAACATTGGATAGATTCGTACAATAGCTGAACATGTTATTATTGATCACAGTAGTGCCGTAGGGAATGACAAAATCCGTCAGGCCTGTGCAACTTGCAAATGCCGAGTGCTCGATAAGGCTGACACTGTCCGGAATGGTCACGTCCGTCAGAAAAGCATTGCCGCGAAATGCGGAAGCGCCTATCGTTGCCACACTGTCCGGGACGGTAAACGAACTGCCCGTTTTGCCACCCGGATAAGCGAAAAGCAATGTTTGGTCCTTGCTATACAGAACCCCATCCACACTCACATAGTTTTGATTTCCATCTTCCAGGTCTATGCTTGCCAGGCTGCGGCAGTCACCAAATGCTTCGGCGCCTATTGTGGTGACGCTGTTGGGAATAAAAATGCTTTCCAGAGCATGGCAACCCAAAAACGCAGTTCTGCCGATGTACGTGATGCTGTTTGGAATGACCACGCTCTCCAGGCTGCGGCAATCATTAAACGTGTTTTCGTTGATCGCCGTCATGCTGTCCGGAATCGTCATGCTTTTCAAGCTGCGGCAGCCATTGAACACATTGCTGCCTGTAGATGTGACGCTGTTTGGGAGTTCGATGTCTACCAGACTATAACAACCATCAAAGGCATAGCCGCTGATGGTTGTGATGCTGCCCGGAAGCTCCACATGCGTCAAATTGGCGCAGGCGGCAAACGCAAAGATCCCTATCGTGGTCACCGTGTACGTTTTCCCTGAGTAAGGTACAGTTTGTGGGATGACTACCGAAGTAATGTCTACGGGAACAGCCCTGCTGTTGGCATTCCCGACCTGCACCGTCCCGGTATCGCCGGACTCGGTCAGCACTGTGTAAATAACGCCCATATAAGAAAAAACATCTGCCACATCCGCCCGGGCAGCAGAAATACCAAGGCTGCCAAGCGAAATGGATACCATCAGCACAACCAGCATCAAGGACAATAGACGCTTTCTGAAACGCCCGTCCACATACATCGTTTTCATCCTTTTCCTCCCTTGTCGTCTTACCATTGTCTTCTGTTACAATTGCTACAGCATTGAGTATACCATATTTACCTATTATATCTACTATCAAAATTCATGGTTTTGTGGTTTTTTTCATTCCCCCGTCCCCTGCTAGGGAGATGCCGCTTCGCCATTCCACTAAAGTATAGCATAGATAAGGAAAGGAAAAGAGGAATTTATTAAGCTTTCCCAGCTTTAAATAAAGTAGAAATTCTGATAGAATAACGGGTGATATGATGAATAATCATCATGAATATAGGAGGAAAGAAAGAATTATGTATCGCAAAACCCGGATAGTCTGTACGCTGGGCCCTGCTACGGACTCTCTGGAAATACTGACAACAATGCTCCGGTCGGGGATGAATGTAGCCCGGCTCAACTTTTCCCATGGAACCCATGAAGAACATGCCGCCCGCATTAGACTTCTTCGGCAGGCGGAGAAAGAAACCGGTATAGACGTCGCCTTGATGCTGGATACGGCAGGTCCCGAAATCCGCACCGGCGCGATAAAGGGCGGACAGGTCGTCCTGGAGGACGGGCAGAATATAACCTTAACGACGAAAGCGATAGAAGGAGACAGGAATATTGTTTCTGTTACATATAACCAGCTTCCCGCTTCTGTTCGACAGGGGCAGCATATCCTCGTGGACGATGGGCTGATCCGCTTGGAAACCTTGGCTATAAGCGCTGAGGAGATACAGTGTAAAGTGATTAACGGCGGCGTCCTGACCAACAGGCGGGGCGTCAATGTACCCGGCGCCGAATTGCCCTTCCCGGTCCTGACAGAGAAGGATCATGAAGATCTTCGCTTTGGCGTCGAGCAGGAAGTGGACATCGTCGCGGCAAGCTTCGTCCGCAATGCCGAGGACGTCAAGAGCATCCGGGCGCGGTTGGACGAACTGGGCGGCAGGCAATTTATCGTCGCGAAGATTGAAAGCGTACAGGGCCTGGATCGGCTGGATGAGATCATCCGCCTGGCAGACGGGATCATGGTGGCCCGCGGGGATCTTGGCGTGGAAGTGGCGGTGGAGGAGCTACCAATGCTACAGAAAGACATGATTCTTCGCTGTAACCGGGTCGGAAAACCGGTCATTACCGCTACCCAAATGCTGGAATCCATGATGCACAACCCCAGGCCGACCAGGGCGGAAGCAAGCGACGTGGCCAACGCGATATTGGACGGCACAGACGCCATCATGCTCTCGGGGGAAACCGCCGCGGGCCTTCATCCGGTGGGAGCCGTGGACATCATGGCAAGGATCGCCCTGCAGACCGAGACGTCCAGGCTTTGGCGGCAGCAGCATGACCGCAGATTCAACAGCCAGGATGATTTACTCGATCCGATCAGCGATTCGGTGGCCAGGGCAGCTTGTCTTCTGGCGGAGAAAATTGAAGCAAAGGCGATCCTGACTTCCACCAATGCCGGATTTACCGCAAGGCAGATTTCCCGTTTCCGACCGGGAGCGTCAATCATTGCGACAACACCCTCAGAAATGGTCAGGAGGCAGTTAATGCTTTCCTGGGGCGTCATCCCTCTGCTCGTACCGCACAGAAACAGTACGGATGAGTTGATGTCAACTGCTTTAGAGGCTGCATGTAAAGAAGGTTTTGTCGCAGAAGGGGATCTGGTTATCATCACAGCCGGCGTACCGGTTGGTAAATCCGGCAGTACAAACCTGATCAAAGCGCACAGGGTAGGCGACCCGATCCATTAGCTTACGGTCAATTCGCTTGAACGAATCATCCCGCTATGCCGGGTCCTATTGCGTGATAGCTGCGTCCGTGCATGTCTAAGCGGTCCGCCCGACTGCAGCCATGAAAACAAAGGAAAGCTGGTGTTTCCCCTGAACTGGAAAGCAATCAAGGAATGGGTTGTCTTATTCGTCATCGCCATCACCATTGCGATGTTTCTGCGAACCTTTATCGTAGAACCCAGGTACGTGCCCACGCCATCGATGGTGCCCACCATCAGAGTGGACGACCGGCTGTATGTAGAGAAACTGACGCCCCGTTTTGGGACGCTCCAGCGCGGCATGATCGTGACGTTCCTTGCCCCTGAGCAAACCGGCAGAGACGACTATCTGGTCAAGCGGCTCATTGGGTTAGGCGGCGATGTGATTTCGATTATCAACGGCCAGCTCTATGTGAACGGGCAGGCGGTCTATGAGCCATATCTGAACGGGCCTATGCTTTCCGACTATCCGGAGACGACGGTACCGGAAGGGAAGCTCTTCTTGATGGGAGATAACCGGAACCATTCGCAGGATTCCCGCGCATGGGGGAGTATCGAAGTATCCTGCGTGAAGGGGCAGGCGCTGTTTATCTATTTCCCCTTCGGTCATATCGGAAGCCTTTGGAACCAATCCATGCAATTCACCGAGGGATAGGGCCGCCGGCGCCCGGCGCCGCAGGCAGGGCGTAAGCAGAGAGAGGAGTTGAGCGTTCATGACGAAGGCGCCGACACGGGAAGAGGCAATGGCTTTATTTTTAGCACATAATAAGCAGGAAAACCTGCTGAAGCACGCCTTAGCTGTGGAAGCCGCTTTACGGCATTTTGCCGGCCTGTTCGGGGAGGACGAAGAAAAATGGGGCATGATCGGTCTGTGCCATGATCTGGATTTTGAGAAATACCCGGATCAGCACTGTCAGATGACCAAAACCATGTTGGAGGAAGCGGATTGGCCGGAAGACTGGATCCGCGGAGTCCTGGCCCATGGCTGGAAGATCTGTACCGATGTGGAACCGGTTTTGCCGATGGAAAAAGTGATCTACACCGTCGATGAATTGACCGGCCTGATTATGGCTACCGCGCTGATGCGGCCCAGCCGGAGTCTCCTGGATCTCGAAGGGAAGTCGGTCAAGAAGAAATGGAAGGACAAGGCTTTTGCAGCCGGGGTGAACCGGGGGATCATTCAAGAAGGGGCGGATCTCCTGGGGATGCCCCTGGATGAGGTGATTGGCGAAACCATCCTGGGATTGCGGAAAGCCGCGGAAAGCCTGGGCCTTGGCGATCAACCAAAGGAGAATTATAGTCAATGATGAAGTGCTTACGTTTGATTTCCCTACTGGTATGTGTATTGTTTGTCTCCGGATGCAACCCGTTCGCTGTGGAAACGCCTCCCGAGGAACCGCCGGAGGAAGACCCCCGCCCGCAGGTGATCGGCGCAAGAACGCTGGAAGACGGCAGGAAGGTTGGTGGATCCGCCAAGGGAAAAATAGGGGAGGAGATGGTGAGTGTCTTTTTTTCTTTCACGGTCAATCGGGCGGAACTGGCCGGCGAATTCGAAGAGAACAAACCGGAAAGAAGTTACATTTACCTGATCATTGAAATGACGGTCAGGAGCATATTGGATAGATCCCTGCCGATGTGGGCCGACGACTTTCCGATCCAATGGGGGGACGGCGACAACGATTATGCTTATCCCCTCGAGAAGATTTCCGATTCGCAAATGGATGCGGAGTTTAGTCTGCATGAGGGGGAAAGCGTCACAAAGAACCTGATCTATGAAGTTCCGGCGCCCGATGGGGAAAGAGAGTATACGATCACCTATCTGGAGTATTTTGCGGACGATGTGGAAGGAAATATGTTTTATGTCAGTTTTAACTTATCTATGGATTGATTGAAACGACGGGAAGGGGAAGAGATATGGATACTACCGCATTTTTTAAATTTACTTATGGATTATTTGTTGCAGGGGTTGAATTTGAAGGGAGACGCAACGGGTGTATCATCAATACCGCGACCCAGGCGACTTCGGAACCGGGGCGGATTTTGGCCACGATGATGAAAACCAACTTGACCACGGAGCTCATCCTGAAGAAACGGAGCATGACAGTGTCCGTCCTGGGGATGGACTGCCCCATTGACAGAATCGCCCACTTCGGAATGAACAAGGGCAGGGAAATGGACAAATTTGCCGACGTCGCCCATGAGATAGACGCCAAGGGGAACCCGTATATACTGGAAGGCGCTATCGCCCGTTTCCATTGCGCTATAGAGCAGGCCATCGATCTGGGCAGTCATTATCTCTTTGTATGCGCTGTCGAGGACTGCCTGTCCCTCAGCGACGTCGAGCCGATTACCTATGCGGAATACCGCAGGCTGAAAGCCGGCGGAGCGCCGAGGCAGACCGCCGGCGCCGGGGCGGCGCCCGCGGCGTCCGCGAAAGGCGCATGGGTTTGTTCGATTTGCCATTATGTATACGACGGCGAAGTCCCCTTCGAGGAACTGCCCGCGGATTGGCGCTGTCCGGTATGCAAAAGAGGGAAGGATGTGTTCGTCAAGGGAAATTAGTTATTGCATTGCGAAAAGATATGGATGATAATAAATGACAGACGTCATCGGCACACGAAGGAATCATCTCAGAAAAAAGGAACAATAGGAGGCGGAATTCATGAAATACCAGATGTCCAAAGGGTATATGGACAGTGCGGACGACCTATATTTCCAAAATATGACAGGTACGGCTGTCCAGGAAAGGCTGAAGAAGAACGATATTATTCTCATTCCCATCGGCAGCACGGAGTATCATGGTATGGGCCAGCCTTACGGCGAGGATACATTCCTGGTCACGCGCATGGCGGAAATCGTAGCCCGGGAGAAGGGCTGCACCATTTCCCAGCCCATATGGTTTGGATCCCATAGCTGGAATCAGCTTGGTATGCCGGGCACCATCGTGATCCCGGAAGAGACCTTCACCGATTATCTGCGGGCGATCTATGCCGGGTATTGGAACGCCGGTTTCCGCAAGATGATTCTCTTGAATGGCCACGGGCAGGAATACATCATCCCGAATTCCATTCACACCTTTGTGAAGAATACGCAGGTGCCCTGCATGTTTGCCTTTGTTAACTGGCCGACCGTTATCG
>WRMS01000104.1 GCA_009777025.1 Clostridiales bacterium
TCAACGCTTAAACGCACCCATTGCTGTTTGCGCTCCATGACTCACTACCAGTGGATTGGCTTTCTCCTTTCTGGGCGGGGATTCCACCCGCTAATGTAGGTAACCTTGCTCGGTCGCTCTGTCAGTTACTAAGATGAGGCAGTTATGATGAAAGCCCTTATTTTTGACCTGGACGGAACTTTGCTGAATACCCTTGACGATATTGCCGACAGCATGAATGAAGTGCTGCGCCGGCATGGTTTGCCGCCGCACGCTACCGATGCGTATAAGTACTTTGTCGGCGACGGCGTCTTGAATCTGGTCAGGCGGGCCGCCTCCGGCGCGGAAGCCGCCGGGCTTGATCCGCTTCGGCTCGAAGTAGAGTACAGCGCCTTATATCTCCTGAAGCAAGCGGATAAGACGGCGCCCTACGACGGCATCTCCAAGCTATTGTCGGTCCTTGCCGGTCGCGGCGTCAAAATCGCGGTGCTTTCGAACAAGCCCCATGATGCAACGCTAAAGATCCTGTCTCACTACTTCCCGGATACCGCATTCGACGCGATTATCGGCCAGCGTCCCGGACATCCGGTCAAGCCGGATCCCGAAGGCGCCCTGGAGATACTCGGAATCCTGGGATTGCCCCGCGAGGAAGTGCTTTACCTGGGCGATACCGGAACCGATATGCAGACAGCCGCCAATGCCGGATTGAAGGCAATCGGCGCGCTTTGGGGCTTCCGGGAGAGAAGCGAGCTTTCCCTAAACGGCGCGTATGCCTTTGTGGAGCATCCGCTGGACGTGCTGGATTTTCTGTAGTAACGGACGCCCCGAATCGGATACGGCTTGAAATAGTATTGGCATATTCCCCCGCCACACAGTATAATAAAAGGTATTCCCACACGCTCTAAGTATAGTACAAATCAGGAAGTAGGGAGCGCGTTTCTTCAACTTCTGCTAAGAAAGCGGCAGTTGAACCCCCGCGCGGAAGACATGTTTCGAAAAATTCCCTTTGAGCAAAATGAACTCAGGATTGTCGCCACGATCCCCGGCCGTTTCGGAGGGCCGGACACCCCTGTCAGGGATACGCCGGTCAGTTCACGGGAAAACATGATCGCCATGTACTATGACAAACAGCCTTACTGGACGCCGATCCCTGTAGATTCCGGCATGATCATGCCGCAGCTGTATAACAACCAATTGGGCCGCGGCGGTCCCGGCGGCACGAAGGATGCGTTCGGTGTAGAATGGGAATATGTGGAGGTCGTTAGCGGTTCTATTGTTCGCCCCGGCGCGCCTTATTTAGAGAATGTCAATGAATGGAAGGACAAAATCCGTTTTCCCAATCTGGATGAATGGGATTGGGCTGCCGAAGCGGAAGCATTTCCTATCGACAAGAAACGCAGCGGTCTGGTATCCCTGGTCAACGGCTTTTGGTTTGAGCGTCTCGTCTCGTTTATGGAATTTGCGCCTGCGGCAATGGCGCTGATCGACGAGGAGCAGGAAGACGCCGTCCGGTCCTTTTTCGAAGCGTCTACGGAATTTGGCATGAAAGTGGTGGATAAGCTCATTGCCTACTGGCCGGCGCTGGACGGGATCAATATCCACGACGACTGGGGCAGCCAGAAAGCGCCTTTTTTCTCCCAGGAAGTCGCGTACAAGTTCTTTGTTCCCTGCATGAAGGCGCTCACAGATCATATTCACGCGAAAGGGCGTTACGCAACCCTGCATTCCTGCGGCCATCTTGTCAATCGCATTCAATGCTTCATCGACGGGGGCTTTGACGCCTGGGATCCGCAGACAATGAACGATACCCATGCGCTCTATGATCAATACGGCGATCAAATTCTCATCGGCGTCGTTCCGGATCCCTTCGACCCGGAGACGACCTCTGAAGAAGAGCAGCGCCGGCGCGCGCGGGAGCACTTTGACCGCTTCTGTAAGCCAGGCAAGCCCTCCTACTTAAGCTTCTACGGCGCACCTGCCCTGACGCCCGCTTTCTCTGACGAGCTCTATACCTACTCCCGTAAAAAGTACGGCGGGTTCCTGTAACCGCGCGGCGGTTCGAAGGGAGAAGGAGAGAAGGAGGCGCCTATGGACATTGCACAGCTTAAGCAGGAGCGGATTCAGAATCTCATCGACGCTGCCAGCTTCAAGGAACCAAAGAAAGTGCCGGTCGGCGCGGAAATTCTGACCTGGCCTTTTTCCTACGCAGGCGTTCGCTATGCGGACGTGATGGACGATCCGGATAAAACCTATGAAGCATATGTCCGGTTTCTTGACGACATCGAGCTGGATTTTCTATGGGGCGGCAATGTAACGGCTGCCATCAAAGCGCTGAAAGCGATGGGCTGCGAAAACTACGATCTGGGCATGGACGGAACCGTGATCGTCCATAAACAACCCGAAGTCGAGTTTATGAAAACAGAGGAATACCCGGATCTCATCCATGACCTGCAGACATTTAAGGCAACGATGCTGCGAAAGCAGTGTAAAGCGCTGCGATTGCCGAAGGAACAGGCCTATGCACAGGTCCTTTTGGCCTTGAAAGAAATTCGGCCCTACCTCGAAGCAAACGAAAGAATCCGGCACTACATATTCGAAGAAAAAGGCATTGCGCCGCTTACAGGCGGTCCGATCCACTTCATGGGCCCGCTCAGCCTGCTCTTCGACAAATACCGCGGCATCCGCGACACGCTCCTCGATCTGCGACGCAGGCCGGAAGTGGTAAGACAAGCTTGCGACGTGCTCCTGGCTGACAGGCTGAAGCCGCTTATGGCTTTGGATCCAAAGGATTTCAGCGCGCCGCACCCCTTTGCCTCGACGGTCTATCATGTGGAATGCTTCTTATCCCCCGATCTTTTTGACCGCTATTATTTTGACCACTTTAAGGAGACCTGTCTGCCGTTTATGGAAGCCGGGACCAAGTTCTTCCTCAAGGGAGAAGGCTCCTTCATCAAGACCCTGGATCGCTTCCGCCAACTGCCCAAAGGCTCTATCGTCTTTATGCTGGACCAGGACGACCCTTTCGAAGTCCACAAAGCCATCGGCGACTGGCAGACAATCGGCACGGGCATCACAGCGGATCTCCTTCAGATGGGCACCAAAGCGCAATGCGTGGATTTCGTCAAGCGTTGCTTCGATACTTTTGCGCCGGGCGGCGGCTTTCTCTTTATGCAAAACAAACCGCTTCTTTGTGCAAATGACGCCAAGACAGAGAATCTGCTAGCAGTCTATGAGACGGCAAACGAATTAAGCAGGAAGTAAAGGGGGTATTCGCAATGGAGGAAAATGGAGAAAACCAGGAATACACAGTAAAAGATCTGCTTGAACAGGCACTCCATGACGAAAGCTGGGAGCCGGACGCGGAAAAGAGAGAGCAGCTTGTCCAAGCATTGGAAAGAAGCCTGAATTATCTTTGATGATCGTCTGTGATAAAGGAGCGGTGTGTATGTCTGATATTCAATTACTGAAGCAAGCCATGTCAGACCTTGATGAGGATGCGGTTCTTCGGATTATGCGAAGAATAACAGGCGCCGGCGGTGAATTACAGCCTGTCCCGGAAGCCGAAGCGGCCCTGGAAGCCTGTCAGGCAGGTCTTCAGGAAGTGGGGGATCGCTTCGAATCAGGCGAGTATTTCCTTGGCGACCTGATCTTCGCAAGCGAAATCATGACAGAAGCGCTTGAGATCCTTAAGCCTTTCCTTAACGAAGGCCTTACCGGCGGGAAAGGGAGGCTGATTCTATGCACCGTCCACGGGGATATTCATGATATTGGCAAGAATATTGTAAAAGGCATGCTGGAAGCCGCCGGTTTTGATGTGCTGGATTTGGGCGTTGACGTGCCGCCGGAAAGGATACTGGAGGCTGTCAGAACCGAAGGTATCCGGATCATCGCGCTGTCAGGCGTACTCACACTGGCGCTGGACTCCATGAAAGCGGTGGTGGACAGCTTTAAGCTCGCCGGCCTTCGGGACAGCGTCAAAGTGATCATCGGCGGCAATCCGGTTACCGAAGAAGCCTGCCGGGTCATCGGTGCGGACGCCTGGGCGCTTAGCCCCCAGAAAGGCGTCGAAATCTGCAGCGCCTGGGCGGCTGAACTGGCTTGGAGCGGCGGCGGCCGCGGATTCAGTACAGACCCAACTCGTTCTATCACAGCCCCCATTCGTTCTATACCAGCATATCGGAGGAGTGGCCATGGCATTCACCCATATAGACAAGCAGGGAAACGCCATCATGGTGGATGTTGGCGGGAAAGAACCCAGCCAGCGCGAAGCAATCGCAAAAGGCAGGATCAAGATGAGCGAAGCATGCTTTGCCGCCGTCAGGGAAGGCAGCGCGAAGAAAGGCGACGTTCTGGGCACAGCCCGGATAGCAGGAATCATGGCAGTCAAGAAAACGCCGGACCTGATCCCCCTATGCCATACGATCCTCATTACCAAAGCCTCCATTGAATTTACGCTTCTGCCGGACACTTATGAAGTAGAGGCGACCTGTATCGCGCGGAGCGAGGGAAGAACAGGCGTGGAAATGGAAGCGCTCACCGGCGTAAGCGTCGCGTTGCTGACCATCTATGACATGTGTAAAGCGATCGATCGAACCATGGAAATTGGCAAAATCTGCCTTTATGAGAAAAGTGGAGGCAAGAGCGGGCACTATCTGCGGAACGAGACTGCGGCAGGAGAAACGAAATGAAGGATTCTTTTGGTCGAAATATAGAATATATGCGTATATCCATAACAGACCGCTGCAACCTTAGGTGTAAGTACTGTATGCCGGATGATCTGCAGGAAATCTCCCATGCAGAAATCCTGCGATATGAAGAAATCCTGCGCATAAGCGAAGCCGCTATCCGTCTGGGGATCAATAACTTCCGCATAACCGGCGGAGAACCGCTTGTACGGCTCGGCTGTTTGGATTTTCTGCGCGCTTTACGCGCTCTGCCCGGCGTGGGACAGTTGATGATCACCACCAACGGCGTTTTGCTGGAAAGCCATATCCCGGCCCTTCAGGAAATCGGTATTGCAGGGATCAATATCAGCCTGGACACATTAGACAGAGAAGTATACCGGACGCTCACCGGCGCGGACGCTTTGGACAAAGTACTGGGCGGGATCAAAGCCGCGGTAGCCGGAGGTTTGCGCGTGAAACTGAATTGTGTGGCGATGCAGGGCGTCAATGAAGAGGCTTTTCTTCCGCTGACGGAGCTTGTCGTCCAATACCCGCTGGATCTTCGTTTTATCGAAAGCATGCCTATTGGCTCGGGGATCGGCTTTACGCCGGTGACAGGGGATACGCTCCTCGCCCTGCTGCAGCGTCACTATCCAGGCATCGAAGAAAGCCATGAACGGCGCGGCTTCGGCCCTGCACGGTACTATAGCCACCCGCGTCTGCAAGGACAAATCGGCATCATCGACGCCGTGAGCCATGGCTTTTGTGAGAATTGTAACCGTATCCGCCTCACCAGCGACGGTTTTCTGAAAACCTGCCTGTATTTCGGGGAGGCTTTCGATCTGAAACAGATCCTGCGTCAGGGGGGCGATGACGACGCGCTTTGCGAGGCTATACGCAAAGCGGTGGAAAACAAACAGGAAAAACACTTCTTCCGTCAGGATCCGGCACAGGGAGAGCAGCGGAAGATGTCGCAAATCGGAGGATAAATTGGGTATTGTAAAAGCCATCTGTATCAGTGATCAACGGGGAATACAGAAACACGAAGTAAGCCAAGCGGTTTTTGACCCCCAATGGGGGATTGCCGGAGACGCCCACGGCGGCAATTGGCACAGGCAGGTTAGCCTTCTTTCCTATGAAAAGATCCAGGCGTTCCAGGAGCGCGGCGCGGAAGTAAGCCCTGGCGCCTTTGCTGAAAACCTGGTTGTGGAGGGCTTTGATTTCCGCAATCTGCCGGTTGGCAGCAGATTTGCCTGTGGTACAGTGATCCTGGAAATGACGCAAATCGGCAAAGAGTGCCATACCCATTGCCAGATTTACCAGAAGATGGGCGAATGCATCATGCCGACGGAAGGCGTGTTTGCCGTCGTTACACAGGGCGGTGAGATCCGCGTAGGCGATGAGATGACGCTCCTTGCGCCCTTGCCCGCAGGCAAACTGCGGGCCGCGGCATTGATCCTCAGCGACAAAGGGGCGAGCGGGGAACGGGAGGATCTGTGCGGACCGCTGATGGCTCGTATGTTGGAAGCGGAAGAGTACAAAGTGGAAGAAATTTTGGTCATTCCGGATGAGCAGGCGCGCATCGAGGAAGAACTGATTCGCCTGAGCGACGGGCGCCAGTTGGACCTGATCCTCAGCAGCGGCGGCACAGGCTTTTCCATGCGGGACGTCACACCGGAAGCGACGCTGGCGGTGGCGTCAAGGGAGGTTCCCGGCATTGCCGAGGCAATCCGCGCGTACTCCATGCAGATCACCAAACGGGCAATGCTGGGCAGAGGCGTAGCGGCGATTCGAGGCCGGACGCTGATCGTCAATCTGCCGGGAAGCCCGAAAGCAGTAGAGGAAAGTCTGAGCTATATCTTGCCTGAGTTGCGGCACGGTCTGGAAATCCTGCGGGGCGAAGCCGCGGAATGCGCCCGGCCCTCCTGAGCAGCGTGAAAGCCGGATGAAGTGATGGTGCAGGTGCAATACTTGCACCAGCGCTTTTGCCAATGCTGGGAGTGGTATAGTGAATAATACCTCAGTCAGTGAACTAAAAAGATTCATGCAAACAAATGAGGATAGAGCAAAGGTCTTTCTTGCTGATATGTTGAGGAAAATCCGATCAATATATTGAAGCTGCAACAACAATTATTCGATACTCCTGGGCAATTCTTAAACTGCTCCGGGGTATCGTCTTTCCTGATTCGTCCAAAATAATTCTAGAAATGGATGTACGTTTATATGAATTTTATTGATTATGAATTAAGGAATAAGAGATACTCAAATAGTAACTATGATTTACAAAGATTAGTTGGCAAAAAGTTTTTGGGAATTAGTTATAAAATCAGCGATAAGAGCAAATGGAAAGATACTCAGGCGGCGTATGATGTACTACTTGAATGGGAGGACTATATCATGAAATTCACCTCTCCTGGGAAAAGACAAATACCAATCTATTTATATAAATTAGTTAATCGCAGATTAGAAAACTGGTATATGATGCCAAATCATGCTTGTGAAATGGTAATGCTATATTTTGAAGGTATTGAAGAGGAGATCAATTTTAATACCTATGGAGGTATTGAGTGGGAGGAGATAAAAGAATAACTTGATTGCTGGTATGATCCCCTGTGGAAAATTGATAACTGTTCCTCATAAGGCGGAGCATACTAACCTTGATTCCATTGCAACCTTAGAGTCGGATAGCATGTATACAAAACGTTCAAAGTCCGCAGTATTGCTGCAACAGATCGTAAATAAACCTGTGTATCAAAGGTTTTATGGCTTGCACTCTATTTATCCCTGTCTTTGACACTTAGCGAATCTATGAGGCCAGAAAGTCCTTGTTATATAAGGAATTTCTGACCTTTCCAGTTTGATCAAAAGTGAGTAATGTTCATTGGATCCACTGCTGTTGTATTTTTCTTGTCTGCCGGAGCAATAAAGCTTCCCGCCCATATGATCATGGTTGCAACTGCAATAAAAGAAGTAGGCGGGTCTGTCAAGTATTTTGTGCTAATGCCTACCTAAGGATCGGCTGAACCCAGCTGGAATAGGCCCCTTCTCCCAGCGAGCAATTTTGGAGGAAAGGATGAATAAATTTAAAAATAGATTGGTCATCTTGTCCACTATTATTATGGGAGCGATTGTAGTGATAACAGTAATAATACCTTGGCATCCTTTATTTAGATCGCCCCAAAAAATTCTTAAAGACACCGTAAGGATTACACCTATGGGGATGCATATAGATGACGTTGTCGAGATTGTCACAAG
>WRMS01000105.1 GCA_009777025.1 Clostridiales bacterium
CTTGGATACCAGGTGGATAAAGTTGTTTACCGTGTTTGGCGCCGCCGCCGGATCCAATTCAATGACAATGTCCGGCTTATTCTCCATCTCCGGATTCTGTTCTGTCTTCATCTTGATCGTGATGATCGGGCATACTGTCATCTTCTTCACTCCCTTCCTTTTCAAAGCGAATCAGCTTGGTGATATATACGTCAACCGCGGGTACATCATAGCCGGTGGTATTTTTCACCTTCTCCGCGATCCCCCCCCGGATGGCCGATACCATCTGAGGAATAGCCGCCCCATAAAGAATAGCCAGGCGAATATCAAAGGATATCTGCTCCTGTATCTCTTCATCGGGCGCAGGCCATTTGATCGTGATGACGGGCTTGATGCTCTTTTCTCCCAGAAATGGCGCCAGCGGGCTCTTTGGCTCGTAGCAGTAGATCCCTTCCACTTCCTCCAGTACCAGACGGGCAATCTCCCGAAACACGTCTTCGTGGATCGTTGTGCTTCCCATTACCATACTACTTCACTCCCTTCCTCAATCTAACCATTCGTAACTTCCTAACAAAACCGGTCCGTTCAGACTGTTCAATACGCGTTCCAACAATACGCCGTCCCGCCTGGGATAATCGAATCCGTAACTGGCTCGAATGGCCTGGGTCACAAATTGGACGCTGCGGTCCAGCGCTACCGGCAGACTATCCCCCTGGAGCAAGCTCCCGGTCAGGACACTGGTAAATACGTCGCCGGTACCGGGATAATTGGCGGGGATATAGACGCAGGGAACCCGCCAGAAATGCCCGCTTTGGCGGTCATAGGCTACGACGCTGGTGTCCCTGCCTTTTCTCGACAGCGGCGCGCTGGTGACCACCACGGTCTCCGGGCCCATATCCGACAGGCGAACCAACCATTCCTTCAGGGACTCTTCCTCGATATCCTGCCGGTAACTCTCTCCCAGAAGCAAAGCCGCTTCGGTCAGATTGGGCGTTATGACGCCGGCATGGCGAATCAGCAGCCGCATTTCTGACACCATGTCCATATCCATGGTATCGTAGAGCTTCCCGTCGTCGGCAAGCACAGGATCCACAACCACCAGAGGCTGGTTGGACCGCTGTCTGTCGATCAGGCAAAACACCAGTTCCACTTGTGCCGGCGACCCGAGAAAGCCGCTGTAGATGCATTGAAAGCGGATATCCAGCTTCGTCCAGTGGTCGATTGCTTTCCGCATAAATACGGTGAGATCTTCGAAAGCATAGCCTTCGAATCCGCCTGTATGGGTGGACAATACCGCCGTGGGTAAAGCAACCGCCTGGGCGCCCATGGTGGATAAAATGGGGATGACCACCGACAGGGAATTGCGGCCAAAACCAGACAAGTCATGAATGGCGGCTACCCTGGGGATAGAAAAAGCCATACACTGCTCCTTTCGTATACTGCGCTGTCACCCGGAATTTACAGTCCAAACAAACTGAAACCGTCTGCATCCTCCATGACCCGCGGGGTGACTTTCCCCGCGTTTTTTAACATACTCTGCATTTTCTCCTCTACCGATTTCTTGATCAGATCGGCGAAATCAATATCCCGAAGCAGAAAAAACAAGCTGGGGTCGCTGTCGAGACGGACGCCGACGCCGTATAAAACTGCCGCCACATGCTTGCACATGTATGCCCAGTCCGGGCAGGAACAGCGAAACTGAATTTCTTTTGGCGAGGGAAAGAGCCCTTCTCCCTTATTGGTAAACAATTCCGCCAATTCCTGGGGAAACTGACCGGAGACCAGTTCCTCCAAGCTGCCGACGCGGCGGCTGCATCGGTCTACCACCGCCTCCCACTTCACCTTCGGCAGGGGATCGATCTGTATAGCGACCTCATACGGTTTCGGCTTGGAGCCCTGTACCAGCGCGCGCACCTCGCCTGCCAGCAGCGTCAAATCGACTACATTTCCGCTCCGGACATAGGCGCGGCCCCGTACGATACGGCTGCTGTAGTCCGCGTAGCTTTCCAGATTTTTGTTCCAGGCCTGCGCCCACCAGGTATTCGCCAGCTTGCCTTGAACGATAACGGGCTGGATGTCCGGATTTTTCTTTCGCAGTTTCTCTATTTGCTTGCCGGCGTCCCGCGGCGGTTTCTTCTTTCTATAGTCGAAATAGCTGCTCATCTCTGCTATGCCCCCAGTGTAAACAAATCCATGAGTTCCTTACTGTTCATTTCCGTGATCCAATTCTCGCCGCTTTTCGTAATCAGTTCGTCTGTCAATTGCAGCTTTTCTTCAATCATGATATCGATTTTTTCCTCAATCGTCCCGGATGTGATGAGTTTATGGACGAGTACTTTTCTCTTTTGGCCGATCCGGAAAGCCCTGTCTGTCGCCTGGTTTTCCACTGCCGGGTTCCACCAGCGATCAAAATGGATCACATGGTTGGCGGCGGTCAGATTCAAGCCCACGCCCCCGGCTTTGAGCGACAATACCATATACGGCGCGTATTCATCCCCGTTAAATCTCTCAACAAGCTCCGTCCTGTTCTTGACCGGCGTTCCGCCATGCAGAATCAGCCCTTTCGTGCCAAACAGGTCCTCCAGATAGTCTGACAAAGGTTCGCACATTTCCCGAAACTGGGTGAACACCAATACCCGCTCCCTTTTGTCCCGGATCGTCTCGCAGAGTTCTGCCAGAAGCTGAAATTTCCCACTGTGTGTATGTTCAAATACGTCTTGTCCCAAATACTGGTCCGGATGGTTGCATATTTGTTTAAACTTCATGATACCCGCAAGAACAATGCCTTTTCGCTGAATCCCTTCGGTGGCGTCTAACTGCCTTTCGAGCTCTTTGACAAGCGCGGTATACAGGACGACCTGCTTTTTGGAGAGCGCCGCATAGGCTTTCATTTCCACCTTGTCCGGCAGATCGCGGATGATGGATTTATCTGTCTTCAGCCTTCTGAGGATGAAGGGGCTGATCACCTGGCGCAGTCTGGCATAGGATGCATTGTTTTGGATTTTTTTCGCATAACCGCCGAATTCCTTTGCATTACCCAACAGACCCGCATTGAGGAAATCAAAGAGGGACCACAAATCCGATAAACGGTTCTCCACCGGCGTACCCGTCATGGCTACGTGAAATTTCGCAGGGATAGATTTCACTGCTTTGGTTTGCTTTGTTCCCGGATTTTTGATGGCCTGCGCTTCGTCCAGGATAAGCAGATCCCAGGTCGTCGACTGCAACGCCTCCAGCTTGGCAGCCATACCATAGGTCGTGATGAAGACGTCCGCCTCCTCGAGGACAAGCTTTGCCTTGTTGGCATGCAGCACGGTATATCGCAATTTGGGCGTGAATCGCTGCATTTCTTTCTGCCAATTCCCTATGAGGGACGCAGGGATAATCAATAAGGTTTTTTCGTTACGCCGTTGTCGCAAATACTCCAGTAGCGCCAAAATCTGTACCGTTTTGCCCAAGCCCATATCATCCGCAAGCAGGGCGCCAAAGCCCATATGCTTCATGGAGGCGAGCCAGTCAAGCCCGTCCTGCTGGTACGGCCGGAGGACGGTATAAAAATCGTCGCCCGCGCCGACCCTTTGCCGTATGGTTTTTGACTTCAGGCTTTCCATAGCCGTGTTCAACCATTGACCGTTTGTGATTTCTAAGGCGTCTCCGGCAGCGGAACTGCGTAAACCGGTCAGCCCCATTTGTATCCGCATCGCTTCGGCAAAGCTTATGCCTTCCCCGATCTCCCCCGCTTGATCATAGGCGTCCAGTACTTCGCGCAGCTTATCATGGTCGACTTCCACCCACTTGCCTTTCAAGAGGGACAACCCTTCGGTTTGCGCCAGCAGGCGCTCCAACTCCTCCCGCGTGATTTCCATCCCGTCGACGCTCAGCGCCGGTTCATAGGATAGCAAGGCGTCGATCCCCATATGAGAAGGCGGCTTTTCTCCAATGGATACCGTTACTCTGACAGCATTGTACTTCTTTTTCCACCAATCGGGGATGCGGCACAGGATGCCGCAAGCCTCATAAAGCGGAATCTCTTTGAGAAACAGGTAGGCTTCTTCCGCCGTAAAGCGCAGCAGCGCGAACAGTTCCCCGCTTTCCACCAATACCGATATAAAATTGCTAGCTTCCGCAGCCCGGCTGACCGTGGAGAGCAATCGCAGCAATAAGGGCTGGTTATCCCGATACTCCAGTAAAGCGTCCCGTAACGGCACATGTTCCGCTTTGTTATGCTTCGCCGAACTCCTGCTGTATGTCGCAAGAAAGGCAAAAGGATGGCTGGGCGTTTTATTGTTTTCTACCAGGTGAAAAAATACCCGGCCGGCTACGTTGATGTGGCTGTTGTAGGTAAGCAAAAACTGTGCGACGCTCCCGCTAAACGCTGCGAGTTCCGTTGCGAAGGCTTCGCACAGATTGTCCCACAAACCGGATAACCAATCTTGATCCACATATTCGGCGCCGATGACATAAGGCCTTCTTTGCAGCAAGGCGCTGTTATCCTCCGCGCTTAAGGCTTCCGCCGTCCGGCTGATCTCGATATCCGGATTTTTGGAGAGTTTTTCGACAAACAGAGAAGCGATATCATGGATAAACAGGATGGAGGGGTGCATATCGGGCGCTTTGTCCGCAAAGCCAAAATAGAGCAGCGCTTTATAGGGCGACACCGAAAAATCCGACAGCAGTTTACTGTTTGTATAATACTGTTTGCTTTTGGTAGCGTCAGTATCCAGCAGGAGACCCTTTTCTGTAAATACGGCGACCAGTTCTCTATTCATCAGCATAAGCCCTCATGGAGGAACGATACCGTCCTCTTTCTACAACTATGATGGTATGTATTATACACCAGATAGACCTTGAAGTCATTTCGGAAAATGAAATGGTGAAAAGGAAAGCGGATTGTTATGCCTACTGTTATATGGTATCATCATTTCGTATATATATGAATATTAAAAAGAAAGGGATAGTGCTAGGGATATGGGCGGTGCTGCCGAAGGATTGGACGATCCAATTGATAGAATAATAGATACGGGCAGTAAAACAGAAATGGATTCGGACGCCGATCTGTCTAACGGCGGTCAGCGTTTCAAAGCCATGCAGCAACGCCGTCAGGCGCTGCGCCGTCAGCATATGCGGGTTTTCGTCATTTCCTTCAGCTTTCTGTTAGCGGTAACCGGTATCCTGTGGATGTGGACCGCGTATCTTTCCGCCCGACCGCAGACAAGCCCGGCGGTTTTGCTTCTTCCTTTGGACAGCAGGCCGGTCAATACGGAACTCCCCTTACAGTTGGCCGCTATTGCGGGAATCCGGGTCGTTCTCCCCGAACAGGAGGCGCTGGATCAATTCCTCATCCCCAGTAAAGAGCAGGCGCTTTATTCATGGCTGGCGGAAAGAGACAAAGAAGTGTATGGCCTCAGCGTCATCCATGTCAATTCGCTGCTTTTCGGCGGATTGCTGCATTCCCGGGAATCCCTTCAGTATCAGGACGCAAATAGGAAACTAAGAACGATGCATGAGTATTTGCTATTTAGAGAGAGGGCTTCCGACAATACCCTTGTCCTGGTTTACATTCTGCCCAGGCTTCTTCCCAGTCAGTATGACGCGGACATGTGGATATATGAAACAGAACTGCCGGAGCTGTCTCAACTCAAGCATCGTCAGGAATTGGCCCTCGGCGACAGCAAAGACGCCGCGCGAATCCTGGAATTGGAGAGTAGTATTCCCCGGGAAATACGCCAACGCTATGAAACGGTATATGCGGAGGCCTTCAATACCGGCAGAAGTCTTCTGGATTGGCTGGACAGCGGCCTGGCGGATGAAGTGGTCATCGGCCTGGACGACAGCGCAGAGTACGGATTGAATGTCAAAGCCTTTCAGGACCTGCAAAGCACGGCTGCAAGCCGTAATCAACAGCACGCCTATTTCCTTCACGGCGCGGACGAGCTCTCGCCGCTGATTATCGCCCGCCACAGTCTGGCCTATGATCGAAATGACGAAAGCTTTGTATTGCGCTATTTGTCGGAAGGCTGGGAAGACGTCATTCTTCCTTATGAAGCTATCCCGCTGAAGGATAATTTTCAGGAGAAGACCGCTTATCTCTTCGCCGATAAGCCGGGCGAAGTGGCAGAGAGCGTTGGCGGCGCGGAAACTTCGGCGGGCATAGCGAAATATATCTACCTCTTCAGCGATCAGGAAGCTACCGGCGAGCAGATGAAGGCGCAGTGGGACACGATACGCAGGGACAGAGCAAGACCTTCCGGCGCCTATGTCGGCCTGGCGGACATCGCGAAAACAAACGGCGCCTGGGTCCCCTTCATCCAGAGCGTTGGCCCGGACCGGGTCTATCAATATGTAGACGCCTATGCCGGCTGGAACACCGCCGGCAATAGCCTGGGCGCCGTCATGGCCCAGTTGCTCTACTGGGAATCCGCCCGAGCCTTATCCGGGCCGCAACGCCGGGAAGCGGCTGTCCTGCAGGCGAATCTGCAGAAGCTTCGGCTGATCGACGATTACTTCTTTCAGTCTGTCGTGCGACAGGAATTCATCGACTGGGCCGCAAAAGAAGGCTTCAATTATCTGGCTTTCGGCAGCCGCTGGATGGAGGCCAACGACAAGCTCCAAGAAATGATGGAGACGGCTCTGGCGCCATGGCCTAAGCTGGCCCCTGCGCTTCCGCCCTCTCAAAGCGGCGAAGCTGCCTGGCAATTCCGCTTCCCCTGGCCCAGAAGCTTTGAAATCCGCATCGATAGCCGAGAGCCGTGAGCAAGCCGTTTGTTTGCGTCGGCAAAGAATTGTGTTGTATTCATCAATATAGGTATCCGCCAAACGCAACTGAGGAGGATTGATCCATGAGATTAGCAGAATTGCTCGACTGGCTGGAGGAATCCACCGGCTGCACCCCCGAAGAAGTGGGTATGGGTTTCTGGGAAGATGAGAGATCTAATGTAGTGTACTGGTTTGATCACCGGAAGCCGAGAAAAGTTTTATATACAGCCGAAGATGAACTCATCAAGGGTATAGTAATTCACATTGAGAATTGGGAAAACGAAGCTCTAGCGTACCTGCTTCAAGAGATTAAGGATTGTGTATATCTTGAATTACAAATACCCGGAAAATTGACATCATTACCGGAATCCATCGGTAGTCTTACGAATCTGACTTCGCTTAACCTATGCAGTACGCCAATCAGTGAACTGCCGAAGTCTATCGACAAGCTAGTCAGTCTGACTTCGCTTAACATAAGTAGCACACAAATCCGTGTACTGCCGGAATTCATCGGCAAGCTCACCAAGCTGGTTTCGCTTATAATAAATAATACGCCAATCAGCAAACTGCCGGAGTCCATCGGCAAGCTCGTTAATCTTGTTTCGCTTGACCTAAGATTTACACAAATCAGCGTACTACCGGAATATATCGGTCAGCTCACCAAGCTGACTTCGCTTGACCTAAGATTTACACAAATCAGCGAACTACCGGAATTTATCAGCAAGCTCATGAATCTGACTTCGCTTGATATTAGTAGCACACAAATCAGCAAACTGCCGGAATTCATAGGTCAGCTCCCCAATCTGACTTC
>WRMS01000106.1 GCA_009777025.1 Clostridiales bacterium
TCAACGTCCATCCGATGTATCACCCACCAGCCTCCTTGAAGGACCTTCGCCTGAACCCCCTCACGGGTGGTTCTACGGCTTCATTAGCTGCCAAGCCTGTGTTTCACGACTTCATGTTCCTACCATAGCCTGAGCAAACATGCCAGCCCGCCACATACTGAGTCGGCACTGAACTGTAACGCGTTTCCCCTTGGGGAAACGCAAAGCATCTTATAGATTGTGCCATATTGTGAACTGTGATAGAATAAATCAACATTAGAAGATGAAAACAGAACGAAGTAATGTAGAAAAAAGGGAGGATGATGGCAGCAATGAAGAAACTGAAATCGTTATTTTGTATTCTTCTGGTTTTGTTATTGACGGTATCCATAGTGGGTTGCGGAGGGTCCGGGACGTCTACCGACACCCCTTCCGGATCATCATCGGGTACGCCGTCGCAATCGCAATCGCCATCGGGTTCGCCGTCAGGCACGACGGCAGGCGGCAGCACAAGCGGCGTAGCAACCCATTCGCTGGATGATTTTGTATCGTACAAGGTCGGGGTAACGCAATGGTTAGGCAGGTTTATGCAAGGCTTGTCGCCCACCGAGAGCTGGCTGGCCTGCGACGGGGTGTACGATTCGATCCTCAAGGTCGATCCGGCGACAAAAACCATTATTTCCGACTGTTTGGAAGACTGGTACTATGAAGACGAAGTGACATTTATCATGAAGCTGAAAGAGAATGTGTATTTCAGCAACGGCGCACACGCCACAGCGGAAGACCTGCTCTACAGCTATACGGCAATCCTGGACCGGAATTCGACGCAGGAAAATTCCCTGGGGCCGATCATCTGGGAGGAATGCGTGATCCTTGACGAGTATACCGTGCGCTTCAAATGGGAAAGGCCCTGGCGCGTGATGGAAAACGTCATGGTTTATCTGCTTTGCAAGGAATGGTCCCTGTCCCTGGCCGACGGCTGGGAGGATATGGCCTGGTATTATCCGGTGGGCAGCGGGCAATATGAGGTTACCCAATTCGCTTCCGAGGATATCATCATCATCCGGGCGAGAGATAACTATTGGAATGAAGCCGAGATCGGCCCGGTGTATGTAGATGAATGGATCATCCAATTCTATCGGGATCCCGCGACGATGTATATGGATCTGGAGGTAAACGAACTGCAGTTGGCGATGGTCGCCGCTACCGACTATAGCAGATTCGTCAACCAGGGCGGAGAAGAAGGCCTGGATGTGTTTCTGCTCCCCACCGGCAGCGTCATGTTCTTCAGTTTCGGCTTCCACGATCGCTCGGAATGGGAGGACAAGCGGCTTCGTGAAGCGGTGGCGATAGGCGTTGATTGGGATTTGCTGGGCGAAGTCACCTTCCAGGAGCAGTTTTCGCCTGCCACATCCATCTTGCCGGAACGCAATCCTTTCCATATCCAGCCCGGCAAGTACGAGTATAATCCGGAAAGGGCAAAGCAGCTTCTTATCGAAGCAGGCTATGGCCCGGACAACCCGCTTAAGCTGCATACCACCAAAGGCGATTCGCCCATGTATAAGAGTCTCTGCGAAAACATCCAGTTTCAACTCGGGCAAATCGGCATCGAAGTGGAGCTGACATTTATGGATACGGCGTCCGCCATCCAAATATGGAATACAGGCGGCGGCAACGATTTCTTTTTCTGGTATCGGATAACGGGTTCGGCGACTGGCGACGCCTGGGAGATTTTGTCAGGGACAACGTTGGAGTCGGGTTCAACGGTTACACGGGTGTATGACCCCTACTTCAGAGAGCTTTGGTTTGGTATGGCATACAACACCGACCCGGCTATCTATGGCCCGATCATCGAAGAAATTCAGCAGTACTGCTTTGACGAAATCATCTACGTTCCCTTTGCGGAGCACACGATCAGTATAGGTTACCGTACCGAAGTCTTCTCGGAAGAACAGCTACGCAAATACTGTTATGGAATCAACATGTATCAGCTCGGCAGACTCGGATCCTTGTCTGCCTGGGAGCAATAAGAAACACGAAACCACCAGGCTCCCGCTTTCACATCTTAGTATAATATCAACCTGCGCTATAAGCCGTCTTAATGAAGGCGGCTTATAGCGTACAGAGTAGGGGAGGGGGCAGACATTGCTCAAATACACATTGAAACGCATACTTTGGATGGTTCCGGTCATGCTCGGCGTGATCATTATTGTTTTTACCATCACGTTTTTCAGCCCGGGGGATCCGGTGATGAACATTCTCGGCAGCAATAACTACACCCCCGAGAGCTATGCGGCAAAGGCGGCGCAGCTAGGGCTGGATAAAAGCTACGTTGAGCAGATGGGGACGTATATATGGAATTTGGTGACCAAAGCCGATCTGGGCAGGTCCTACCTGACCAATATCCCTGTTTCCGTCGAGCTTGCCAACCGCATACCGGTCACCATGCGGCTTAGCCTGCTGAGCATCCTCGTGATGATGGGCATCGGCTTGCCCTTTGGCATATTATCCGCTCTGAAACAATACAGCGTCACCGACTTTACAGTGACCGCCCTTTCCCTGGTCATGGCGGCTATGCCAAGTTTTGTGCTGGCGCTTTTGTGCGCCCTCTTTTTTGGCGTCGTTCTCCGATGGCTACCCCCCACGGGCATCAGCACTTGGCGGCACTGGATTATGCCGGTGTTTTGTACCGCCGGGGGCGGCATTGCGGTATTCACCAGGATGACCCGGACAACCATGCTTGACGTCGTACGGCAGGACTACATCCGCACAGCCAGGGCAAAGGGCTTGAACGAAAATATCGTCATCCGGAAGCACGCCCTCAAGAACTGCATGATTCCGCTCACCACGCTCACCGGCGCCTTTGTTGCAACCATTTTCTCCGGCTCCATCATCGTGGAAACGATTTTCAACATACCGGGGATGGGCACCTATTTACTGCTGGGGATCATCGGGCGGGATTATCCGATCATTACGGGATCGATCTTTGTCATATCGCTGCTTGTCTGTACGGTTAACTTGTTTGTGGATATTGTCTATACGTTGATTGACCCGCGTATTAAAGCCCAGTTCATTTCGCCAAAGAAAAAAGCCAAGCTCATGGACAAGCTGGTGCAGACAAAGGGGGCTGAAGCGCAATGACAGCGGTCGAAACAAGCACTAACCGAACGATGCCCGCGGATGCGGATAGCGAGCCGATCAAGAAAAAAAGCATGCTTGGCGAAATTGCCAAAAGATTCACCAGAAGCAAGGCGGGGATGCTGGGGCTCTGTGTCGTGATCATTCTCGTTTCCATGATCCTGCTGGCGCCGGTGATCACGCGCTACGATTATGCCTTCCAGGATCCGGCGAACAGGTTCGCGTACCCGAGCCCGCAGCATATCATGGGAACGGACAACTTTGGAAGAGATATTTTTACGCGCCTTCTTTACGGCGGCCGCATATCCCTGATGATTTCGCTGGTCTCCGTGGTTTTATCCAACTTTATTGGCATTGCCCTTGGCTCGATCGCCGGGTATTTCGGCGGATGGGTGGATCTCACGGTTATGCGCTTATTGGATATCCTCATGGCTATCCCTTCGCTCATCCTGGCAATCGCCATATCCGCAGCGCTGGGGAGCGGGACCTTCAATACCATCCTGGCGATCTCCGTATCCGGCATACCCTACAGTATGCGCATGACGAGGTCGACTATCCTGTCCGTTAAGACCAACGATTTCGTGGAAGCGGCCAGGGCTACCGGTTCAAAGAATTTTCGTATCATCGTAAAGCATATCCTGCCCAACTCCTTTGCGCCTGTGCTTGTCAGCGCGACGCTTCTGATCGGCACCAACATCATGTCGATTTCCGGCTTGAGCTTCATCGGTTTGGGTGTGCAGCCGCCGACGCCGGAGTGGGGATCCATACTTGCGGCGGGACGGGAGTTTCTCCGGGACTTTTGGCCGCTGATCGTTTTCCCGTCCCTGTGCATCTTTCTGACTGTATTTGGCTTCAACCTTTTTGGCGATGGGCTCCGGGACGCCATCGACCCAAGACTGAAAGACTAGTACTACGAACCACTAGCCGCTGAATCAGGGAAACGAATAATCCGTAAAAGGGAGCTGACGATTCATGGATAAAGAAATGAATAAAGAACTGGAGTATACTGCTGCGGACGCACTGAATGACGCCCTGGTTAAGGCGGGCGTCTCCCATGTATTTCTGAATTCCGGAACGGATTATCCGCCCATCATCGAGAGCTGGGCGAAATACGAGTCGACCGGCAGGAAAAAACCGGAGATTATCATCTGCCCTCATGAGACGGTGGCGATTAGCGCGGCGCATGGCTTTGCGCAAGTTACCGGACAGCCGCAAGCTGTGTTTGTGCATGTGGACGTCGGAACACAAAACCTGGGAGGCTCCCTTCATAACGCCTATCGATGCAGGGTACCCGTATTTATTCTTGCCGGCCTTTCCCCCTATACGATCGAAGGGGAACGGAAGGGTGGCAGGGATTCCGGCATACAGTTCATCCAAAACATAGCGGACCAGGCGGGGATTGTACGAAACTATACCAAGCAGGCAAGCGAATATCGAAGCGGCAAGAATATTCAGCAAGTGACTTACAGGGCGCTGCAGATCGCCAACAGTGAACCCAAAGGACCGGTATATATGATGGCGACGCGGGAAGTCCTGGAGGAGGAAGGCGTCGACATGCACGCGGACTTGAGGAAATGGGCGCCGATATCGCCTATGGGTTTGGACGACGAATCGATTGAGATTCTGGTCGAGGCGCTCGCGCAAGCGAAAAGCCCGATGATCATCACCTCCTATGTCGGCAGAAACACCGAGAGCGTAGCGGAACTGGTTCGGCTCAGCGAAAGGCTCGCGATCCCGGTGGTGTCTTCCGGCGGCGCGTATATGAATTTTCCCAGCGACCATCCGATGAGTCTCGGATCTATGGGGCAGCCCTTGATGAAGGAGGCGGACGTCATCCTGGTTCTCGACAGCGATACGCCGTGGATTCCCGCCCTGACGAAACCGGCGGAAGGATGCAGGATATTCTATTTGGATATCGACCCGTTGAAGGAAGATATCCCGCTTTGGTACATCCCTTCCGAACGATTTATGAAAGCCGATTCGTACACGGCGCTGAAGCAGATCAACGGCAGACTCGATCAGCGTAGCGGAGAGCCCGATCCCGCCATGCTCGCCGCGCGGCGTGAAAAATATGGACAAATGAAGGCGGAGAACCAAGAGAAACGTGTCGCAGCCGAAAAAATGCCGCCGGTCATGACGGCCGCGTATCTATCGGCTTGCGTCCGCGAAATCATGGATCAAGATACCATCCTGGTCAATGAAACGATCACCAGCAGCGGAGCGGTCTCCAGTCACATCCCGAGAAACAAACCGGGAACCGTATTTGGCTGCGGCGGAAGTTCGCTTGGCTGGTTTGGCGGAGCGGCAATCGGGATAAAACTGGCGCATCCGGAGAAGGAGGTTATCGCGTTAGCAAGCGACGGCGTGTATATCTTTTCCTGCCCGACAGCAGTATACTGGATGGCGCGCAGATATAAGACGCCGTTCATGACCGTCATCTATAATAACCAGGGCTGGAACGCGCCTAAGCAAATCACCCAGGGGCAGCATCCCGACGGGTATGCCGTCAGGAATAATACGTTCTGGTCCGGCTTCGAACAGCCGGCTAGATTGGATTTGGTAGCGGAAGCGGCAGGCGGCGCATTTGCCAGGACGGTGGAGAAGCCGGAGGATCTGACGTCTGCTTTACGGGAAGGCCGGGAAGCCGTGAGAAACGGGACGCCGGCTGTGATCAATGTCATTCTGCCGCCGGTTTGAGAAAGGAAAGCATTGGTTTATGAAACTGTACCATGTCACGATGCAGCAGCTTTCCGCCATAGTGCGCAAACTCTTTACGGGAATGGGCTATCAAGAGAAGGAAGCGGCGTATGCCGCCGATATCATGACGGAAACAAACCGAAGGGGTGTAGATACCCATGGTGTGACCCGTATCCCCTTTTATTATCGCAACAGTATGGCGGAAGACAGGGTTAACAAGACTGCCTTGTTAAGCGTCCTCAGGGACGAACCTCCTTTTCTCATGGTGGACGCCAATCACGGATTGGGCATCATCATGGCGCCGCAGGCAGTGGAATTGGCCATAAGCCGGGCGAAGGAACAAGGCATATGCGTAATGGGAATCCAAAACAGCGGTCACTTTGGCGCAGCAGGCTATTATGCCGCGAAATGCGTCGAGCAGGGCTTTATTTCACTGGTATGCTCTAATACCCCTTCAGCGATGACGCCTATAGGCGGCGTTGGCAGGGCTTTGGGCAACAGCCCCTGGTCTATGGCGATGCCGGGAGGAAACCGCCATCCGGATCCGATTATGTTTGACATGGCCTGCAGTGAAGTGGCCCTGGGCAAACTGGAGACGGCTATCCGGGAAAACAGGGAAGTTCCCCTGGGCTGGGGCGTGAACAAAGAAGGGAAACCGACCACCGACCCTGTCAGCATATTAGGCGGCGGATTCCTGCTTCCCTTTGGCGGAATCAAAGGCTATTGTATTTCGATACTGATTGAAACGCTTAGCTCCATGCTAACTTTCGCGTCCTATGGGAATGGCAAAAACATGGGCGGCGCCAACGAAAATACAAGCCACTTTATCCTGCTGCTGGATCCCGCCCGATTCGGAGATAAGGAGATGTACCAAAAGAGCATCGACGAGTATGTGGACTCCATTAAAAGCACAGCCCGGGCCCCCGGCGTGGAGGAGATCCTTATACCGGGCGAGATTGAGGCGCGGGCGATGAAGGAGCGTACGGAAAAGGGAATGCACCTGGACGAAATCGTTGCCGATTCCCTTGCCGAAGTGGCGCAGAAATGCGGCTTATTGACCGAAAACCAGGACTTTGGAGATATGCTGGCCTGGGACAGCCTGTAAGCAACACGCGAACAAATGCTGTTGTTGAAAGAGAAGTGAGGGGGTTGTGGTACTATACCTCAACTCTCTTTTTTAAGGATCCTAGGTTTGACCGCATGAAACCTAAGATCATACGCTCCTTTTGATACTTCAGATAGCGGAACTGTGTATCTGCAAAAACAAAAACGGCAGAGTCTTTCACTGCCGCATATTAACCGGAGTTTCGAGTATATGATGTACATCCGCTATCTTTCCGGGGTTAAGGAAGAGGCTGCTTTTTCCAGTTCAGCGATTTCCCCGGCATTAAGTCTGAGCCTTTGCGCAATGGTCTGTATGTCCAGGATACCAAGCAAACTCTTGGCAGCTTCCAACCTCGCTTCCTCTCGACCTTTCTCTAAGCCCTCTTCTTTTCCTTTATCAAAACTTCCTAACATTTCGTTGTAATAGTCAAGTTCCGCCTTCTCCCGCATCGCTATCTCGTAGCGCAGCTTTTCCTCGGCGCTCACATAGACAAGCCGTTGTATCGCTTTTTCCATCATCGGGTCCCGTTTTGCTAACATTTCAAGCACCTCCCCGCTTTCGGCAGATAAGAACTGCATCC
>WRMS01000107.1 GCA_009777025.1 Clostridiales bacterium
AAGCTTCCGCGCACCGAATAGGCGGAACTGTCGATCACTTCCTCGGTATTCTCCCCTTTCACGACGGGCTGCTGGACATAAATATTGGGCGCTTCCGGGTGAACCTGCATGGCGTCCGGGGTAACGGCGTCCGTGTAGTTCAGGTACTCGGGGAGCTTTTCGTACTCCATCTTCACTTTCTTTGCCGCTTCACGGGCATTGGCCCGCGTATCCGCCGCAACCACCGCAACGACGTCACCATAACGGAAGATGGTGTCCTCCGCCAGGATCGGACGGCTGGGCGCGGTCACTCTGGCGCGCTTGTGCATCAGGAATTGGTTGATCCGGTTGTTGCCTTTACAATCCTTGTGGGTGATGATTTTTACGACGCCGGGCATTGTTTCGGCTTCAGAAACGTCTATGCCCAATATTTTCGCATGATGGGCGACCCGAGGTTGGACCACAGCCAGATGCAAAGTCCCTTCCGGCATTTTCAAGCTCATATCCTCCCCGTAATCCAGTACGCCGCAGACTTTCGCAAGCGCGCTGGGGCGAGGGGTATAACTATTGTAGTAGCCTTTTTCTTCATCGACTTTAAAAGTAATGTCCTCCATGGAAGCTTCTCCCCGCATCACTTTGGCGGCTTCCATCACGGCGTCTACAATGGGCTTGTAGCCCGTACAGCGGCATGCGTTTCGATGCCTTTGGAACCAGGCGCGTACTTCTTCGCGCGTGGGGGCGGGGTTCTCTTGCAAGAGCGCGTAAGCGGAGACGATAAAGCCGGGGGAACAGATCCCGCATTGGACGCTTCCGTAAGTAATGAAAGCCTGCTGCAGCGGATGAAGATACATCGGGCTGCCCACGCCCTCGATTGTGATGATCTTAGTGTATTCATCCATGTTTTTGACCGGGCGCGTACAGCTGCGGACGACCCTGCCGTCCACAATCACCGAGCAGGCGCCGCATATGCCGGTCCCGCAACCGATCTTCGTACCTGTCAAACCGATCCTGCGTAAAACGTCGGAGAGTGTATCCACTTCCGGGTTGCACACGACCATTCGGTCAGCGCCGTTGATATGGAACCACATCTTTCTGAATTGCATGAACGCTCATCTCCTTTATTCTTTTTAGCTTCCTTCTTCGATCGTCAGACGATGGCTGTAGGCACGGATCAGCCTGTAGCTTCCGTCCTCTTCCACCGGGGTATATTCGGCCCAATAGGTGACGACGCCTTGCTTCAGATACCCGCTGAAGTATCCGGTCTGCATATCCAGCACCTTTCTGCCGCTTTGCTCACAATAGCGGATCACTGCACGGATATCCTCCTCCAGAATCAGCGCGTCACTCATCCGCAGCCCCAAATCATCATCCATGCGGAGACGCAAAGGCGGCGCGTCGGCGTCTTTTTCCTCTTGCACACGCACGGAGCTGCTTCCATAGAGACTGACCAGCGCTTCCTTCAAAGATAGGCGGTTTTGCCGCCGCTGCGTCACGGTAGGCGGGGCCTGTCCGTCCCGGTCTATCCCAAGCAGAAGGTCCAGTATATGCCGGCAATCCTTTCCCGCGTTCGATAAAATATCCCGGCAATTGACGCAGTAAGTGAGATAAGGGTTCTCGCTTTGCGCAGCCAGGCTATCCACGAGAGCCCGGGTAAGCGACGGCGCTGCGGTGAAGGATTGTCCGCCCCAACTGCAGCATCTTGCCTCTTCTTTGCTATGGGGCAGTTCGCTAAGTGCGTATCCCATATCCTGTGCAAGTTCCCGCACCGTCTGCTGTAATTCGGGAAAGTATCGGCTCGCACAAGGATCGAAAACAGACGCTTCCCCGCGGAATCCGCTTGGGAAAGCCGTGCCCTGCTGGTGGAAAAGTTCATATACGGTATGGCAGGACAGCTCCGGAAGGTATTCCCGGAATACCCGCAGGCAGTAGGGACAGGAAAGAATGAAATCCGGCTTGCCCAGAGACTGCCACAATTCCCGGATCTCTGCAAGTCCCGCTTGAAACAGTTCGCTGTCGCCGGCCCACAAGGCAGGCGCGCCGCAGCAGCGGAGCAATAGCGCTGTTCCGGGGTAGTGGTCCAGCAGACGGGCATAGGGTTCCGTCACATAGCGGGGATCAGAACCGCCGGACTGGCAGCCGGGGAAAAACACGGCGCTGCATTCCCCGTTTCCGGAAGGTTTGACAAAGACCTGCGCTTCCCCGTTGGCGAAAGCCATGTCCCGCAGCCAGAATTCATGGAAAGCGGGGGGGAAGGCATTCGTTTCATGGAGTTCGCGCCTGGTACGCTGCAGATAATCGCCCACGTCTACCCCTACCGGGCAAACCTGTTTGCATAAGCCGCATTGATTGCAGGATACGATTTCCCGCAAGGCTGTCCGGCTGGTGAGCAGCGTCACAGGATTCATTGTGAGATTGACTTCGTCCTGCAGACGGGGAGGGAACATTTTATATCTGCGCAAAAGGGCGCAGTTGTCCAGACAGGCTGTACAGTCGCAGTGTATACAACGCGCCGCTTCCGCCTGTGCTTCCTGCTTGGTATAGCTTTCGCCGTTGGCAGGCAGGACTGCGGGTGCAGGCGCAGGCTGGACGATCATAGGCGGAAGGCTGCGGCTTTGGCTATTCGTGTCGTCTTCGGGACTGCTTCGCTTTCCCGTTTTGATATACCACTCGATCTCATTCAGCGAGCCCAGACCGTGCAGGATCTGATCCACGGGACTAAGACCGGGCGGACAGCGGAAAATGTGTTCTCCTTCTCCCGGAAGATCCACGCCGGATGAAACATAGACAGCGTCATAAGCCAGCGAAAACAGATCCTTTACACGCGTTTGGAGCAGTAGCGTATAGGTGTCGTCGCCGAATTGTTTACGGAGTTCGCGAAGATATATCTCTTCCGGCAAGTACCTGGACAGGCTGCCGCCGATCTTTTCGCCCTGCTCATAAATCGTGACCGCGTATTTCTTCGGTACGAATTTCATCGCGCAGGTCAGGCCGGCAAGACCGGCGCCGACGATGGCAATACGTTGCTCTTTCGCGGGGACGTTGAAGGCGATAGGTAGAGTGGATCTGGCATGTTCGATACAGGCGCGTTCAAGCATAGGCATGGATAAAGTGCTGTCCGCCGCGGAGCGGACACAGGCTTCTTTGCAAAAGACGGGGCACAAACGCCAGACAATATCGGGAAACACAACCGCGTTTCGATAGATACGATAAGCCGCGTCAAACCTGCCGCGCCTTAGCTTGTCCAAGAAATCCCTGATATCGAAAGGAAAAGGGCAAGCGGACATACAAGGCGCATCGGCGCCGTGTATGCATAGATGCAAATTATTTTCGTGTCGGAGTCCTTCCATCCGTACGCCCTCGTATAAGTTCCTGTTACCACAAGACTATGTTACCGGTTCGCATTTGTCAAGACAGAGTATCTATTCAGGAATTCTCAAAACAGGATTTAGGATTACTTGAGTTATGCCGCGAAAAATGATAGTATAAATAACAGGGCAATCCGCCCTGTCTTCGTTTGTGGAGATTAATAACGGGAAGGGGTCTTTTTTTCATGCGTGTGCCGACGAGAAGCATCGATATGACAGAACAATTTGGGACGGAGAGTATACTCAAGCTTATGATCAAGTTCTCCCTCCCGGCTATCGTTGCGTCGATGGTCCAAACATCCTATAATCTCATCAACATGACCTTCATCGGGCGGGCCGTAGGGCCGATGGGTATTGCGGCCATTGCGATCTGTCAGCCGATCACCATGATTCAAGGCGCGATCAACCAGCTTATCGGTAATGGCTGCGCTGCGGCGGTGGCGATACGGATTGGCCGAGGCGAGCGGGAGGAAGCCAGAGGGCTGCTAGGCGTTTCGGTGACGTTCAGCTTCTTATTTGCCGCGACGAACCTCATCATCGGGCAGACCTTCAAGGATCCGCTGCTTTGGGCATTCGGAGCCAGCGAGGCGCTGCTGCCCTATGCCAGGGAGTATCTAAGCATCTCGCTCTTTGGTATGGTGATCAGCTTCTTTATGATGATGAACCCGATGATGCGCATCGAGGGCTATCCCGGAAGGGCTATGGTCACCATGCTGCTGAGTGCGACGGTAAACGTCATCGCCACGCCTACCTTCCTCTATGTATTCAAACTGGGTATACGCGGCGCTGCTTTCGGGACGGTGTGCGGGCAAGTCGCCAGCGCCACCTGGATGATGATATTCTTGACGAATAAAAACAGAGTGGTAGGGCTGAAGTGGAGATATATTAGGGTTTCGTTCAAATATTTGATTGAAATGGCGTCGCTTGGTCTGCCAACCTGCCTGATGAATCTGACGCAAAGCTTGCTGTCGGTGACGATGAATCGATCTTTAGGGGCTTATGGCGGCGATATCTCGATTTCCGCATGGGGTGTATGCAACAGTATTAATAATCTGGTGCAGCAGCCCATATTTGGGATGAATCAAGGCGCGCAGCCCATCATCGGCTACAATGTTGGCGCTAAGAATCACAAGCGGGTGAAACAGGCGCTGATCAACGCCATCATCATTGCGACGATCTTTGCGACCTTGGGCTGGCTGTTAACAAGGTTTTTGCCGAGACAGTTGCTGTCTATATTTACAACGGATCAGGAGATGATCGATATCGGTACACGAATACTGATTGTGTTTCGCGTACTCATCATCGTGGTTGGCATGCAGCAAGTCGGCGCTTCTTATTTCCAAAATAGCGGTAAACCGAGGACGTCCATTTTCCTCACCTTGTCCCGCCAGGTATTGATCCTCATGCCTGCCGTGCTGATCCTGCCCAGGTTCTTTGGCTTCGACGGCATTTTGTACGCCGGCCCCTTGTCCGACGGACTCGCCTCGGCGATCACCGGCGTGTTCATCCTGAATGAGCTAAGGCGACTCAATAAGCTGATCCGGGAGGACGAGGAAAACGCGAAAATATCCGCCTCCGCCGATCCGTTGACCGTGCAGGAATAGGCGTTCTAGTGGTTTGGTAGGTCAAAAAGACCGCAAAGATGGAAACTTTTAGTAACTCTTAATCGGCGCAATCCGCCTCAATCGTCTTCTCTATCGTAAAGCAAAGTTCCGGCGCCATTGGGGAGTGAAACACCAGATGGCCGCCGGTTTTGTATTTGCGCAGAGTCTTTACCCCCGTGATATGGTGATATAGATAATCTGCGCTCCTGGCTTGCACCGTGTCGTCGTCCAGGGCCTGCATGATCACGACGGGGCAGCGGACGCCGGGGAGCAGAAGCTTTGTGCTTCGGAGCAGCCTGTCAAATTCCACGAGGGCCGGTATCGGCGAATGCAGGGCGGATTGTACATAAAAACGGAAAGAGTCCGAAAAGTTTGTCCGCAGATTCGTCAGGATATTCATGGCATCCCAATAAAAGACGGGGGTGTTGACCAGGAAAAGCAACCGGATAGCGATCCTGTGATACAGGTTGAGCGCGATAAGCCCGCCCATGGAAAACCCGACGACAGCGATGCTGTCGCAATGCTGACGGAGTTCCATCGCCGCGTTCAGCGCCGCCCGAATCCAGTCGCCGCGCTTGGATCTGCCTAAGTCTCCAGGCGTCCCTCCATGTCCGGCTAATACCGGCGAAGAAACCGTATATCCACAGATTTCAAGATGTTTCTTGAGAGGCGCAAGTTCTTCTGGCGCCCCTGCAAAGCCATGCAGCAGCAGAACGCCTGTCTTCATAAACAACACTCCTCGTAGATTGGTAGCGATAATTAGCGATCGCCCTGCAGAAGCAGAGCGCCGGATTGATTTACCGGTAAGAAAAGGGTATGATAGTACGAAATAATGCCAAAACTTAACGCCGGGATTGTAGGAGGGATCGCATGAAAATTGCTTCCTGGAACGTCAACGGGTTCAGAGCCGTAATGAAACGAAATTTCAAAGAAGCTTTCGAAGCGATAAACGCCGACATCTTTTGCCTCCAGGAGATAAAGCTGCAGGCGGGCCAGCATGACGCGGAATTCGAGGGCTATCACGAATACTGGAATTACGCAGTACGAAAGGGTTACTCCGGCACGGTGATTTTCACCAGGGACGCGCCGCTGGAAACGTTTTTTGGTATAGGGCATGAAGCGCATGATCAGGAAGGCCGCGTGATAACCCTGGAGTATCCGGGTTTTTATATGGTTAACTGTTATACGCCCAATTCCCGCGACGGCTTGGTTCGCCTGGACTATCGCATGGAATGGGAAGATGCTTTCCGGGCTTATCTTACGGCGCTGAAAGAGCGAAAACCCGTCGTTCTTTGCGGCGACCTGAATGTAGCCCATCAGGAGATCGATTTGACACATCCGAAAGCCAACCGGATGAACCCGGGCTTTACCGACCAGGAGAGGGAGAAGTTCAGCCGTCTTCTGGACGAGGGTTTTGCCGACGCTTTCCGGCGCTTGTACCCGGACAAAGAAGGCGCCTACAGTTGGTGGTCCTACCGGGCGGCGGCGAGAGAACGGAATGTGGGCTGGCGGATTGATTATTTTGTTGTGTCGGAAGATATCATGCCGGCAGTGAAAGATAGTCAAATCCTGCAGGACGTCCAAGGCAGCGATCATTGCCCAGTTTTGATCGCGCTGGACATATGAGCAGTAAAATGAATGGAAAAAAGGCGGTTCGGCTTTTGAATAGGATTAACGATTCCCATCGGCGGTATCATCAAGCGATAACGATCGTATTGCTTTGTCTGTTTCTGCTTGCTGCGGCGGCGCAGCCACTTTTCGCCCGCATTGTCGTCGTTCAGAAGGAACAGGTCAATGTCAGGCAGGGGGCAAGTACCTCCTCCGCCGTATTGGGCAAGGTAGGCAAGGACATGATTTTCGGCTGGCAGGGCGCTTCCGCGGACTGGACGAAGATTCGCTATACGAACGGCAGGCAGGGCTACATTCGCAACGATCTGCTGCAAGGCTATGACGACGTCGAGGTCACAGGTTCCGGCGTACGGATTCGGGAGAACCCGTCTCTGCAGGCTGCGGTGTTGGGCAGCGTGCGGAAAGGGGATAAGCTGGCTGTATCGGATTATGAGAGCGGATGGTTCAAAGTCAGCTATGGGGAATCCACAGGCTGGATATCAGCGGATTATGCCAAACTGGCTGCGCCGGTAGCCCTGTCGTCCGCGGCTTCCGCTCAGCTTCCCCAAGCGGATTGGCAGGCGCCCGCGGTCGTCGCGCATAACTTTGATTCCGCTATCGTCAGCGCCAACCCGCGGGAAGGCGCGCTCAGCGGCAAAATTATCACACTGGATCCGGGTCATGGCGTATGGATCGACGGTCGCCTGGATCCCGGCGCGCAAAGCGCTGTGCTGGGCATTTGGGAAAAGGACATTAATTTGGATGTTACGCTGAAGCTGAAAGCGATCCTGGAGGACGCGGGCGCCACGGTCTGGATGACCCACACAGGCGAGACCACCCTGAGCCTGAGCGGCAGGGCAGCCCTTGCCAATCAAAACGCTTCCCATATCTTTGTCAGCATCCATACGAACTCTTCG
>WRMS01000108.1 GCA_009777025.1 Clostridiales bacterium
AGCCAAAGACGTTCCGCGTCATCGTCGTCTTCATAAATCGTGATATAGAGTTTTTCGGCAGGCAAGCCTAATTCGACTGTTAAAAATTCCCAGGCGTACCGGATCGCATCTTCTTTAAAGTAGTCGCCGAAAGAGAAATTGCCCAGCATTTCAAAGAAGGTGTGGTGACGCGCGGTGCGTCCGACGGTATCCAGATCATTGTGCTTTCCTCCGGCCCTAACGCACTTCTGGGCTGTAGTAGCCCGACGGAAAGGACGTTGATCCAGGCCAAGAAAGACGTCTTTAAATTGGTTCATGCCCGCGTTCGTGAATAATAAGGTTGGATCTTGAAAAGGGACCAGGGAAGAACTGGCGACCCTGGCGTGGCCTTTGCTTTCGAAGTATTGTAAAAAGCGTTCTCTGATCTCATTTCCCGTCAGCATATCCGTGACACCTACCTCTTTCTATGCTTAGAAACGCATTGCCTTATTATACGGAGATTCTCCCGATCCGTCAAGAAGGCCCGCCGCCCTCTGTTTCCGTGGCTGGCGCTATGCTGTACTTGTCGTTTTCGTCAACGTGTACAAGCAGCGCTTCCGTGTTCGCCAAGATATAGCCGTTCATTTCCCGGATCGGCCTCTCCAGAATCGCGCACATCAGTACCCGGCAGGCGCCGCCGTGGCTGATGACTGCCATGGTTTGATAGTCTTTTTTGCTTGCCCAATTTTGAAAACAACGCCATACTCGGTCATAGAAGGCGTCAAAATCCTCTCCCCCGGGCGCGTGCAACTGCCCGGTGGAAAACCATTTCTGCAGCTCGCCGGGCCAACGCCGCTGGATCGCATCCGCTGTCAAGCCCTCCCATTCCCCAAAATCGACTTCCCGCAAGCCGGGATCGGTGAGAATCGGCGTAGTATATCCCTTACTCAGGATAGTGGCAGTCTCTACCGCCCGGCTCAGATCGCTGGACACGATGCGGTCAAAGGGTAAAACAGGCTTCAGCTTTTCTGTGAGTTGGGAGGCTTGCCAACGCCCATTTTCATTCAAGGGAATATCCGTTTGCCCTTGAAACAGATGATTATGGTTCCAGTCGGTTTCCCCGTGGCGGATCACGTAAATTTGTCTCATAAGGAAGGCCCTCCGATGTGTTGAACGAATCTTCACTCAGAGGGGGATTCATACCCCCGCTGAGTGTGTAGATGAGTCCATGCATGACTTAGCAGCTCTTGACTCGTCGCCTACGGAGGCGGGAGTCTTAGAGCAGGTTATGTCAGGTGCCGAAAGAGAACGCCGCATACTGCGCAGAAAAGCAAAAATGAGAGTTCCGCAATGACGGAGGCAAGACCATAAGAATCCGTCGTTTGCCCTCCCAGTCTGGACTGGACCAGCGAGCAGCAGAACAAAAGAAGAAGAAAAGAGAGCAGGACCGCCAAATAAAAGTATCGGGGCATGACGATGAGCGTCAAGAGTAAAAAGACGCTGCCAAGCAGAATATAAACGGGCCTTAGTTCAGCTTTGAAGAAGAACGCCATACCCTCTTCTTTCGCTACCGGATAGTGATAGACGGTGAAGCTGGCTGCCCAGCGAGCCCAACAAGGATAGAAGAGAAGAACAAACAGAAAGTCTCCATAGAGGGATAATTCCGCCAATAGAGCGGATTTCGCAAGCAGGGATAGGACAAGGCTAAGCATGCCTTTTATGCCGACATGGCTGTCTTCCATAATGGTAAGACTTCGTCCGGGCCCCAGACCGGAAAAGAGTCCGTCGCAAGCTTGAGAAAACCCGCTGACAAACAAGGCGCCGCCCACCCACAACTCTAAGGCGATCATGAGCATCCCTTTAAGCAAGGGGTATTGGGGGAATCCAGTGTTCTGCATAAAGAGCGCTAGAGCGGATAAGCATAGACCGATGGACAGCCCGGTGAAGGGAAGCCAAGCCAGAGACGCGGCGGCAGTTTTTTCATTCCATTTCAGATCCGCCGGTATAGGCAGGTTGGTAAAGTAGCGAAAGGCGAAAATCATGGAATCCAAGTATCGTAACATCCTTTCTTCCTGCTATGGGCGCAGCGCATCTTAGGACTCAAACTCCATGATTCGCGTGATATCCAATGCTTTTCCTGTTGGTTCATCTATGCGGATATATACCCCGTTGAGCATCGCCGGACCTTCCGCCACTTCAAAACGGGCAGGCATTTGCGTGAGAAATCGCTGAATGATGATTTCCGGTTTGACGCCCAGCACGGAATCCCTCGTCCCCGTCATCCCAACATCGGTGATATAGGCGGTACCGCCCGTCAAGACCCGTTCGTCAGCAGTCTGGACATGGGTGTGGGTTCCGATTACCGCCGCCGCCTTTCCGGCAAGATAAAAGCCCATTGTTTCCTTTTCTGACGTAGCTTCCGCATGAAAATCAACGAACACGACAGGTTCTTTGTCGCCCGGGGCATTTTTCTTGATTTCCGCAAGGACTTGATCCGCCCTTCGAAAGGGGCAGTCGATCGCGTCCAGATACAAGCGGCCCATAAGGTTCACGACCGCTATCGGCCTGACGCCGGGCCGGATTTCATGGATGATCCAGCCTTCGCCGGGCGTACCCGGCGGATAATTCGCGGGCCGGATCAATCTGGGATTCTGGTCAAGATAATCGAAGATCCCTTTGTTATCCCAGGTATGGTTTCCCATCGTAATAATATCCACGCCCTGGTCATAGATATCCTTCGCCGTAGACTCCGTAATTCCTTTACCGCTTGCGGCATTCTCACCGTTTGCGATGACGACGTCCGGCTTCAGCCGGTTTATGAGGGAAGGAAGCTTATCTCTGAGTATCATTCGGCCTGGTTTGCCGACAATATCGCCGATCATGAGAACGGAAAGCATATTCTTTACTCCTTCAAAGAAAAACCCTGTTTCAACTCTACTCTATCCTAAGCTGAAACAGGGGGATCAAGCTGCCGTGTTTTTGCTTATTTTGCATGATCCACAGCGCGGGTCTCCCTGATCACCACGACCCGGATCTGTCCGGGGTATTCCATGTTGCCTTCAATCTGTTGCACAATTTCTCTGGCGATCATAGCAGAACCGGCGTCGTCCACTTTGTCCGGTTTGACGATAATGCGAATCTCGCGACCGGCTTGAATGGCATAGGATTTATCTACGCCTTCAAAGGAGTTGGCGATTTCTTCCAGCTTTTCAAGCCTCTTGATATAGGCTTCCAGGGTTTCCCGCCTTGCTCCCGGACGCGCCGCCGATATGGCGTCCGCGGCAGCGATCAGAACGGCTTCCACCGAACGGAAGGACTCGTCCCCATGATGCGCGGCTATGCCATGGATTACTTCCTCTGTTTCTTTGTATTTCTTTGAAAGGTCGGCGCCAATCAGCGTATGGGGCCCTTCAATTTCATGATCAATCGCTTTGCCGATATCATGCAGCAAACCGGAACGCTTCGCAAGGGCAACATCCGCGCCGATCTCCGCTGCCATTACGCCGGCGAGGTGGGCGACTTCGATGGAGTGCTTCAGCACGTTTTGTCCATAGCTGGTACGGTAGCGGAGTCTTCCCAGAAGCCGGATCAATTCCGAATGCAGCCCGTTCACGCCGGTTTCAAAAGTGGCTTGTTCCCCCTCTTCCCGAATGCTTTGCTCGACTTCTTTCTTTGCTTTTTCGACCATTTCTTCGATTCGCCCCGGGTGTATCCGGCCGTCCAGAATCAGTTTCTCCAAAGCAATTCTGGCGACCTCCCGGCGGATCGGGTCAAAGCCGGAAAGGATCACCGCTTCCGGCGTGTCGTCTATGATCAGGTCTATACCGGTGAGGGTCTCCAATGTACGGATATTTCTACCCTCTCTTCCTATGATGCGGCCTTTCATCTCGTCATTCGGCAAAGCCACGACGGAAACCGTAGTTTCCGCCACATGATCCGCCGCGCAGCGCTGAATGGCTAAAGAAATAATATTCCTTGCCCTTCGGTCGCTTTCTTCCCGTACCAGCGTTTCATTTTCCTTGATGATGATTGCCGTTTCGTGCCGGATCTCCGATTCGACGCGACTGAGCAATAATTCTTTTGCCTGCTCAAAGGAAAGATTCGCGATTCTTTCCAGCTCCAGCAATTGCTTGTCCAGCAGTTCATTCAAGGTATTTCTCTGCTTAACTATTTCCTGTTCGGATTTTTGCAGCGATTCTTCTTTTTTCTCATTTTGCTCAGTTTTTTTGTCAAGATTTTCTTCTTTTTGAAGTAAACGACGTTCCTGTCGCTGAATTTCATTCCGTCTTTCCTTAATTTCCAGCTCCATGTCGTTCTTCAGCTTATATACTTCATCCTTAGCTTCCAGAAGCGTCTCTTTCTTGACCCCTTCCGCTGCTTTATGCGCTTCCTCAAGAATCTTTTCCGCCTGTATCTCTGCAGAAGCAGTACGGCCTTCTGCGACATTTTTTCGTACGATATAGCCTGCCAAAGCACCGACAATCAGCGCGGCAACTGGAACAATGACCAATAATATCGTTTGCAGTTGCATTCTCACCCTTCTTTCCTTTTTAATCCATAAATAAGGTTTGTCTTGCTTTAGCAATTCATTCTATAAAAAAACAGGCTGGTTGAAAACCTGCCTGATTTCTGCTCCTGCATCATAAAGAAAGACCCGCGCGATTCATCACTTTAGTACAAAAGTTTACTATCAGCATCATATACAACTATCAGCCGGACATAGGAGTCCACAAATCAAGATCTATATAGGTGCCTGCGGCTATCTAAATCTATCAGAGAAAACAGAAATAAGCTTTTCTTCCTCAATTATAATACGATGATTCCATTTATCTGTCAAGTAAAACGTGTAGCCGGGCAAATGTGCCGGCGCCCCCATAGTCGGCATTGAACTGTAACAAATGCTCAGCGCCCGCCACATATTGAGCAGGCGCTGAGCAGGCTGCATTATTTCTCCATCATCTGTTTGAGTCCCATCAAGCCGCTGTTAAAAATGGCGGCGTCCATCGTTTTGACCTTAGCCGGTATAATGGGCTGAAACTCCATTTGATCCAGGATATCTTTTTGGATATCGACGCCTTCCGCGACCTCGCTGAGCATAAAGCCATCCTGCGAAAGCTCAAAAACACAGCGCTCCGTCACCACATGTACTCTCTGATTGTGTGCTCTCGCATACTCGCTGCTAAAGGTAATCTGTTCTATGGTCTTGAGAAACTTCTTCCTGGCGCCCTCTTTGACGATTTTCAGTTTACCGTCTTCTATCGCGATTTCCAGTCCGCCTGCGGTCATGGTGCCACAGAAAATCATATGCGGCGTAAACTGCGAAATATCAATAAAGCCTCCGCATCCGGCTAAAGTACCGCCAAATTTGCTTGAATTCACGTCGCCTTTCGGTCCGATCTCGGCAAATCCAAGGAAAGCCATATGCAATCCGCCGCGGTTGTAGAAATCAAATTGCGTGGTTTCCGGCAGCATAACCCAATGATTGACCGCCGAACCGAAGCTGCGGCCGCCCACAGGCATGCCGCCGATAAAACCGCTTTCGATCGTCAGGAGCATTTCGCTGGAAACGCCTTCTTCCCCGGCGACATTGCCGATAATCTCGGGAATGCCGATCCCCAGATTCACGGTGACGTTATGCCTCAGCTCCATGGCCGCCCTTCGGGCAATCACCTTCCGTTCGTTCAAGGGAGCGGGTACGGCGGCGGTGGTTGACACTTTCGCATACCCTGCCATAGCCGGGTCATAGATCGTGGCGGGCGTCATTTTGTGGTATTTCGAAACATCGCTGGTCACGACGACGGCGTCCACCAGATTGCCCGGGATCACCACGTCCCTTCCCCGCATGGATGCGGAGGTGATATAGTTCTTTACCTGCACAAATACTCTGCCGCCGTTGGCTTTCACAGCCATGGCCAAATCAAGGGCTTCAATGACGCCGCATTCCTGCTCCATAGATATATTTCCGGATTCGTCGGCTGTTGTGCCGCGAATTAAGGCAATATTCACTTTGGGCGCCTTATAGAACAGATATTCCTCTCCGTCGATTTCCACCAGTTTCACAAGGTCTTCTGTGGTTCGCGGGGTTATTTTACCGCCTTCCAGCCGGGGATCGACAAAGGTATGCAGCCCCACTTTCGTCAACTCTCCGCCTTTTCCCGCGGCGGCAGCCCGATATAAATGGCATATGACGCCCTGAGGCAGATTATACACTTCCACTTTATCCTGGTTGGCCAGTTCGATCAATCCCCGGTTTCCGCCGAAATGCCCGCATATATAGCGTTTGATCATTCCTTCTTTACCATAGTGGGAAATGCCCATTCCGGGCCCTCCGCCCTGTCCGGCGGTATGGATTACAGTAAGGTTTACAGGCGTACCCGTCTCATCGAAACGATGTTCCAGCGCTTCCATCAGTTCTTCGGCAACGGTGATTTGTTGAAAACCGGAAGATCCGATAAAATCTCCATCCTGAATCAGATCAATTGCTTCCCTTGCTGTCATCAATTTACTCAAGGCAATCCCTCCATTTATTATAGTGTTTGATCCTCCCGCAGAAGAAACCCCTACTCGGCTGCAGCGTCTTCAAAGAACAGCGCATCCGGTTCTTCTTCGGCGCCGCTTGTTTTGCTGATATCGATCTGGAATCTCTCTCTGACTTTATCTTCCACTTCTTTCATGACGTCCGGATTATCTTTCAAATACTGTTTTGCGTTTTCTCTGCCCTGGCCAATTCTGTTTTCCGCATAAGAATACCACGTGCCGCTTCGTTTGACAATATCTAAATCACCGGCCATATCCAGGATACAGCCTTCCCTGGATACGCCGACGCCGTACATGATATCGAATTCGGCGACTTTAAATGGCGGCGCCACTTTATTTTTAACCACTTTCACTTTTGTTTTATTACCGGTCACTTCGGAGCCCTGCTTGATTGCCTCTCCTTTTCGTACCTCAAGCCGTACTGTGGAGTAAAACTTCAGCGCCCTTCCCCCGCTTGTCGTCTCCGGGCTTCCGTATACCACGCCTACTTTCTCCCGTATCTGGTTGATAAACACACAGATAGTCTTGGATTTGCCGACGGCGCCGGTTAATTTACGTAAGGCCTGGGACATCAAGCGCGCTTGTAAACCTACGTGGGGATCGCCCATATCGCCTTCTATCTCTTGCCTTGGTACTAAGGCCGCCACGGAGTCGATAACCACAATATCCACGGCGCCGCTTCGTACCAGCGCTTCGCAGATCTCCAGCGCCTGCTCGCCGGTGTCAGGCTGGGAAATCAGCATCTCATCGATATTGACGCCAAGCCTTGCGGCATAAGCCGGATCTAAAGCGTGCTCGGCGTCGATGAAAGCG